>CAMDQN010000194.1 GCA_945905925.1 Singulisphaera sp. GP187 | reverse complement strand
AGGCCAGAGCCACCCCGCCGGCGGTGAGCCAGGCGATGGTGAGGAACGTCAGGATTCCGCCGGGACCGACTGAGTTCGGGCGGGTCATTGGTTCGCTCCGGGCACTTGGAGTCGCAGTGTTTCCGCCGAACCGTTCGGCGGGGAGGAGTCGTGGTTCACAACTCCCCGTTCCACACCACACCTAGCACCGGGAGCGCTCACCTCGGACAAGAAAAACTCGCACCAGTAGCGCGAAAGTTGGGCCGTAACGGAACGCGGCCGGCAGCCCCAACGAGCTGCCGGCCGCGTCGCAGGCCTCCGACTTGGTTCGGGGTCACTTGCTCTTGCCTCCCCTGAACAGGTAAACGAGGGCCTCCATGTACCCCTGGTCGTACGCGTCCCTCAGCGGTCCCTGTGCCGTCGCACCGCTCTCCTTGCCGAGTTGCTCCAGCATGTTGTCGATCTCCTCGCGGGCGCCGCGGACGCCCTCCACGCGACTTTTCTCCCAAGCTTCCCGGATGGCATCGATTTCGGCCTGGTCGTTGCGCGAGGTGGGTAACCAGCCGTGGTGCTTGGTGTCCATAATCATGGCCGCGCCGTCCTCGAACGGGATCTCGGTGGCCGAGTGGGGCGGTACGTGGTGTACCTGAAGCTCGCCCTTCAGTTTCGGGTACTTCTCCTCCAATCGCTCGACCATCTTCTTCAGGTCAGCGTACCGACCGCCGAGTTGCCCGAATTCTTTGCGGAACGCGGCGACCGCACCTGGCAGTTTGAGTCGGCGGGCCGCGTTGGCGCCCTGGACCACGGACGAACGGACCACGGACGAGCCGACCCCCTTCGGCTTGGCCGGCAGCAGGTCCAGCCCGTACATTGCCGCGCCGAAGAACGTCGCCGTCGCTTTCTCATACGGATCGCGGATCCCGCGAACGCGCTGATACTCCAGTTCAGCCGACGGGATAAAGAAGAGGCTGGACATGAGGATGTTGCTGTTCAGGCGTCCGTCCAGTTCCTCGCGCTCCTCCGGTGTGAGCGTCATGGCGTACAGGCCCCAAAGGAGCGAGTTGAGGCTGCGTTCGGAGAGGTCTTCTCCCTCCGGGACCAGTTCCGTCTCGTCGTCTGGGTCCGGCCCCCGCCCCTCCGGTCCGTTTTCGACCGGCGGGACCGGCTCGTTCCGGTCTCCCGGTGGCGCGACCGGCGCCTGCGCCACGGGGCGCTTGAACTCGCCGCGGAGTGTGAGCGCGGTGTTGGCGTTCGCGGTGCCCTTGCTCCCGTCGAACAACTCCATCAGGCCCCACACCACCAGGAACCCGGCGCCCAACAGGAGCACCGCCTGAAGGCTCGTCATACCAGCCCGGCGCGGGCGTCGATACAGTTGCATGTTGTTCTCCACATTGAGGTAAGGCGGGCGCGACATTCGCGCCCGAAATCAGCCTTTCCAGAAGGGATTCGGAACCTGGAGTGGCTTCGGCTCGATCCCGAGAATGAGGCGCAACCCGTTCTGACCGTGCGGGTTGCCCACCCCGGCGCCGCCGACTCCGCCCCCGAGGTCGAGGCGCCCGTCGCGGATCGCCTCGCGGATCAGTTCCATCATCCGCTGGTTTGGGTCGAACTCGGGGCCAGCGCCAGCGGCCTCAACCCGCACCCGTTGGCCGATGTCGCGGCCGACCTGGTTGTTGAACAAGTCCGCGGCGCTGTCACGACGGCGCTGGACGTTGCCGTACTGCTGAAGGGACTCGTGCTGGTCCCCGATCACTTGGGCCGTTCCCGAACCGTAGTGGAACGCGAGTTGGGCCTGCCAGTACGAGTGCTGAAGCGCGTTCCACTCGCCCGGCGGGCCGGCGTACCGCTTGGCGAACGCCTCCGCCCGGTCGCGGATGGTCGCCATGAACACCCCGTGTGTGCCACCATCGATGATGGCGTCGCCGTTGACCGGCCCGGGGATGATACTCACGTCCGCGAGGATGTGAGCCAAGCCCCACACCTTATCCGCCCACGCCTGCGCGGCCCCGATCTCGTTATCGGTGAGTGAATCGTGGCCTGGCACGTCGAACTTCGTGCCCGGCTGTTCGACGATCAGTTCGTCGCCGTTCGGTAACTTGGCCGGGCCGGCCGGCTCAGTGTTCCCCGCATCGCCCGGATTTTGACCTCCAGGTTTACCGCCCTGGTTCCCGCCTACCGGCACGCCACCTTGTGGGCGTTTGAACTCGCCACGGAGGGTGAGCGCGGTGTTGGTGCTCGCGGCGCCCTTGCTCCCGTCGAACAACTCCATCAGGCCCCACACCACCAGGAACCCGGCGCCCAACAGAATCACTGCCTGGAGGCTTGTCATGCCACGGCGGAGTCGCGTGTGCGTCTTCATGAGCCGCTCCTCGTGATTACCAGCGCGTCGCCTTCGGAGTCGCTCTCGCTACCCTTGGCGCGCGGGGCGAACAGCGGGGCCGTCAGGTCGATTTCGTCCGCGACCGGCGACTCGCGCATGTAGTCGGCGAACCGCGACCGCTTGCCGGTCGGTTCCAGCGATCCCAGGATCTTGCCGTTCGCGTCGGTGCCGGTGCGGCGGAACGCGAACAGCTCGCGCACCCGATACCGGTCGCCCTTACCAAGCCCCATCACCTCGGCAATCGAGACAACTTTTCTCGACCCGTCGGCCATGCGCGCCACCTGCGCGATGACGTGGACCGCGGACGCGACCTGCGTGCGCGCCACGTACACCGGTAGCCCGACGTCGTTCATGAGGCAGAGAGTTTCCAGGCGCACGAGTGCAAGTAAGGGCGAACTGGCGTGAACTGTGGTCAGCGACCCGTCGTGGCCGGAGAGCATCGACTGGATCAGGTCGAGCGCCTCGCCGCGGCGTACTTCGCCCACCAGAATTCGGTCCGGGCGCATACGCAACGAATCCACGAACAGGTCGCGGATGGTGACCGCGCCCTTGCCGTCCGGGCCGGCGGGCCGGGCTTCCAGGTACACCGTGTGTTCCTGGTGCAGTTGCAACTCGGACAAGTCCTCGATCACCACCACCCGCTCGTGCGCCGGGATGGCCGCGGACAGGGCGTTCAGGAGCGACGTCTTACCGCTGCCGGTGCCCCCGGCCACCACCACGTTGCGGTGTGCGCGGACCATGAGGCGCAGGTACTCGGACCCGGCCGCGGAGAGCGACTGCTTGTCGTTCACCAATCCGTCCAGCGTGGTGTCGGCGAGCTTGAACTTGCGGATTGACACGCACACCCCAACGCGGCTCGTGGGCGGGATGATGACGTGAACGCGGAATTTCTCCGGTTCCGGTAATCGCGCGTCCAGGCTGTGGTGTTTGTCGTCGAGCCGGCGGCGCACATACTCCGCGAGGTTCTGAGCCGCGGCCATCAGTGCGTGTTCGTCCGGGAACCGGCGGTCCACCTTCTCCAATCGCCCGGCCCGCTCGCAATAGATTTGGTCTGGCCCGTTGATCAGAACTTCGGTTACGGAGTCGTCGTTGTAGAGCAGGTCCGCGACCGGCGCAAACAGGTGGCGCACGGTCGAGCGGTACACGTCGGCACGGTCCATTTTCAGTTCTCCTGTTGGTGGCGAAGCGGTGTGCGGTGCGGTTACTCCGCCCCTGTGTGGTCGCGTGAAACGCGCTCCGGGGCAGGAGCGGGGGAGCGACCGGAGCGCGCCGGCGCGGTCGGTTCGGGTTCGCGAGTCGCCCGGCTCGGGGCTTCGCCACGTGCTCGCCCACTCGGAGGCGGCGCAAGTGTCGCCGCGTCCGAACTCGGCTGTGCCGGCGCGGTCGCAACCGGTTGTTCGGCGGACTCGGCGCGGGCGCGTTGCCATTTCTTAAAGCCGCCGAGGCCGCCCATCAGAACCGCGAGCGCGAGGACCGCAGCCAACTGCTTTCGCTGAGCCGGGCGCAGTTTTCGCCACCGGTTCGCGAGCGATGGCGCAGTCGGAGGCGCCTCAGTGGGCATGTGCCCGTGTGTGGTTTCGATCGGCGCGAACGGCGCAAAAACCGGTTGTGGCGTCGGAGCAGGCGTAGGATTGAGTCGGGGAGCCTGAACGACCGGCGATACCGGCGTCGGCACAGGTGTTGGATTCGCGGCAGGTGTCGGTTGAGCCTGAGCCGCGAGACCCGTCGGCTTGGTCGGCAGCAAGGGTGCGAACGGCTTGCGGGGCGCCGGGGCTGGCACGACCGGCGCCGCTTCGGCTGCGGGCGCGGTAGGCGCGAGGAGCGGGCGAAACGGCGGGGTCGACACCACCGGAGTTGAGGCAGCGACGCTCCCCAACCCACGCAGCACGGACACCGGGCGCGAGGCCCCGCACTCGGAGCAAGTGACCTGCACCGACAGTTTGGTTCGGAGTTCGTGAAGGGCATCAGCCGGGAGCTGAATGCGCTTGCGGCACGCGGGACAACTGACCCGCACTGAAGTTGCGTTCGACACGACCGATCCTCCGTTAGTTCAGCTCGTACTGGCCCTTGAGCAACGTTAACTCGGCTCCCGCTGTTCGCATCCAGCCGCGCACTGCATGGCTGTCGGACAGGAGCGCGGCGGCCCGGCTCGCGTACCGAAAGAACCGGTCGAAGTCGCGCAGTCGCTCTGCGGTGGACCGGTCGGTGCGCCGCGCCCGGGCGAGGAATAAGTTCGCGAGCGCCAGCGCCGGGGTGGAATCGTCCGGGCACTGCCGGGCCAGCGTCGACCACGGCACCGTCGCCAGGTCCGCGAACCCGCAGCGCCCGAGGAACCGGGCGAACCGCAAGAGCGCGAAAGGGCGAGGGAATTCGGACGCCAGCTCCCGGCGGTGCCACGCGAGTTCTGCGCTGAGGTCGCCACGCACCACCCGATTGAACCAACCGCGCAACCCCGCGCCGCAATCGCCTGACTCGCTCACCCGCCCGTCGGCCAGTTCCCTGCACAGCCGCGTGGCGGCCTGGAGCAACGGCCCGAGCGTTTTTCCGCCACGCTCCTCGACGCAACATTCGGATGCCGTCATGGTCACGCCCTCAGGAGTGTTCTCCTCACAGAGCCGCAAGAACTGCGAGTTCGGACAACAATAATCGCGCCGAGGTCCGATGTGCCGAGGAGCCGGGCTTGGCATCGAGTCGCCCGGTACTCGCGTTTCGCTCGATAGAGGTCCGACAACATGCGCACCGTGAACGCCCTTTGTCCCGTCGGTTCCGCGTTCGTTGAGGCCGGTCTGGTGTCATCTGACCGCTGGATCGCGACCGCGTCGAAAGGCAGAACCGCCGAAGAAGTGTTGACGCGACTCGGGGCCGAAGCCGAGAAGGTGCCGACCGGGCCGCAGGTGACCACCTATCACGTCAAACTCGTGACTCAACTCGCGGCCACGAACGCACTCGGCCAACTCCCGCGGCGACTACGGTGGGGGCGGTTCGCGGTGCTGACCGAACTGGGCCGCGGCGGGATGGGCGTCGTGTATCTGGCTTGGGACAGTCTCGCGCAATCGCTCGTCGCACTCAAGCGCGTGCGCGCGTCCAGCCGCGAGATGCGCCAGCGGTTCCAACGCGAAACTCGCGTACTCGCGCTTCTGGATCACCCGGGCATCGCGAAGTTCCACGGCGCCGAAACGATTGGCGGTTCCGACCTGCTGGTGATGGAGTACGTCCACGGGGTGACGGCGTCGCGTGCGGTGCGCCGGCTCGCCAAGCAGGGGCAAACGCTACCATGCGAGACCGCAGTCAGTTGGGTGGTTCAGACCATCGCCGGGCTGACGCACGCGCACGACCGCCAGGTGGTTCACCGCGACATCAAACCCGGGAACCTGATGGTGACCGCCGACGGGCGGCAGGTGAAACTGCTCGACATGGGATTAGCCAAGTGCCTGAACGACACGGAAGAAGGCGACGCGCTGACTCAGTACGGCCAGGCGATCGGCACACGCGAATACATGCCGCCGGAGCAGTGGCAGGGCGTGCGCGAGGTGACGCCCGCTGCCGATCTGTACGCGCTCGGCTGCACCCTGTTCAGCCTGCTGACCGGGCGTCCGCCCTTCGAGGGGGACACGTCGTACAAGCTGATGAATCAGCACCTACACGCGCCGGCGCCGTCGGTGCGGGCGCTCCGCCCGGACGTACCGGCGGCGGTGGACGAAGTGATTCAGCGACTTCTGGCAAAGAACCCAGCACACCGGGGCACGACTCGCGAGATCGCATGGCTCTTGACCCGCCATGCCACGGTCGCGCCCACTGCGAGAGCCACGCCAACCGCGCCCAAGCCCACGTTTCCCTCGCCCGCTGCGAGTAGCACCTGCTCGGCGGAGACGGGTTCGCCCGGACCGGTTACCGCGGGCGGCGCGCCGACCGCGCAGTCGCGCCGCACCACATTGACCGGTACCAGCTGCTGGGAATTAGCTGCCGAGTGGACCGCAGAAGCCCGGCGGCAACTCGCGAACCGCATCGGCGGCGCCTCCGCGGAACCGCACGTTGAAGGCTCGGGGCGGCTGAAGGAGATTTCCAGCGAGTTGATCCGCACCATCTGGGACGGGCTCCGCGGTCGGCGCCCGGACGCGGCGCGACCCGCTTGGGGTCTCCTGATCGCCGCGGTACTCGGAGTCGGGTTGTTGTGGAAAGTGTTGTGATCGAAAACGGGTGCGGTCGGCGACGAATGGCGACCCGCAGAGCGGGTCTGCCGACTCTTTCCCCAACACCAAACGAGCGCCCAGCACCCGCAAACGTGCGTCGCGCTCGTGTCTCGCAAGTGCGGGAGCAGTTCGTCGCGGTCGCACCCGGCCGTTCCCGAAATCGCTCTATTTCCGAGTTGAGGTTGGCGCCATGAGCGCGCCAGGCCGACAAGAGACAATCCGGCCGAACTTACGGCTTGGTGAGCGGTGGCGCAACGGACTTGGGAAGGAATTCGCGGTCGAGGGGCGAAGCGTCCCACACCTTCGTCGTCCCATCGGCGCTGCCGGTCACGACCCGCGATCCGTCCACGCTGAACGATGCCGAATTCACGGAGCGATCGTGCCCCTTGAGCGTGAGTACCTCGGCACCGGTCTTCGCGTCCCACACCTTCGCCGTCTTGTCGTGACTGCCGGTCACGACCCGCGATCCGTCCGCACTGAATGCCGCGGAAAGCACGCCGGCCGTATGCCCGTTGAGCGTGAACACCTCGGCACCGGTGTACGCGTCCCACACCTTTGCCGTCCCGTCGCTGCTGCCGGTCACGACCCGCGATCCATCCGCACTGAACGACACCGAATGCACCTTGTCCGTATGCCCCTTGAGCGTGAATACCTCGACGCCGGTCTTCGCGTCCCACACCTTCGCCGTCTTGTCGCCGCTGCCGGTCACGACCCGCGATCCGTCCGCATTGAATGCTGCTGAAAGCACGCCGGCCGTATGCCCGTTGAGGGTGAACACCTCGGCACTGTTGTTCGTGTCCCACACCTTCGCCGTCCCGTCCTGACTGCCGGTCACGACCCGCGATCCGTCCGCACTGAACGACGCAGAGTTCACGCCAGCCGTATGCCCCTTGAGCGTGAACACCTCGACACCGGTGTTCGCGTCCCACACACACGCCATGTTGTCCACACAGGCAGTCACGATCCGCGATCCATCCACGCTGAACGACGCCGAAATCGCGATGTGCTTCGGCCCCATGAGCAGGACTACCACTGCACCGGTTTTAGCATCCCACCCATACGCAGTGTTGTACCGACTGGCAGTCACGACCCGCGATCCATCCGCACTGAACGATGCCGAAAACACGGGGTTCCTATGCCCCGTTAAGGTGACCGCCTCGGCGCCGGTGTTCGCGTCACGCACCTTCACCGTCCCGTCCTGACTGGCAGTCACGACCCGCGATCCGTCCGCGCTGAACGACGCGGAACTCACGCCGACCGCATACCCCTTGAGCCTGAGCAACTCAGCACCGGTTTTAGCGTCCCACACCTTCGCCGTCCCGTCCTGACTGCCAGTCACGACCCGCGATCCGTCCGCACTGAACGACGCCGAAAGCACGCCGGCCGAATGCTCCTTGAACGTGAGTGCCTCGGCACCGGTTTTAGCGTCCCACACCCTCGCTGTCCCGTCTCCGCCGCCGGTCAAGACCCGCGAACCGTCCGCGCTGAACGAGACCGAAAATACATTGGTCCGGTGCTCCTTGAGCGTGTGCAGTTCGGCACCGGTTTTAGTGTCCCACACTCTCGCCGTCCCGTCGTGACTGCCGGTCACGGCCCGCGATCCGTCCGCATTCAACGACACCGAAAGCACAATTTGCCCGTGCCCCCTGAGTTCGCTCAGTAGGGCACCGGTTTTCGCGTCCCACACTCTCGCCCTGTTGTCGTCGCTGCCGGTCACGACCCGCGATCCGTCCGCGCTGAACGACACCGAATACACAAAGCCCGCATGCCCCTTGAGCGTGATCAGTTCGGCACCGGTCCTCGCATCCCACACCTTCGCCGTCCCATCTCTGCTGGCAGTCACAACCCGCGATCCGTCCACGCTGAACGACTCTGAAAGTACTCCGTTCTTGTGCCCCTTGAGCGTGATCAGTTCGGCACCGGTCCTCGCATCCCACACCTTC
>CAMDQN010000193.1 GCA_945905925.1 Singulisphaera sp. GP187 | reverse complement strand
GCGGAGGGCGACCACTCCGGCCTCCTCGCCCGCGGCGGTCAGTCTTACGCCCCGTTCAAGGGGAGCATCATGCCGCCGCCGGAAGCCGTGAAAGCGGGCAAGGTCGCACCGCTGACCGACGAGGACCGCCGCACGATCCTCCGCTGGATCGACCTCGGTTGTCCCATCGACATGGATTACAACCCCGCGACGCCGCAAGCGGCAGGCTACGGGTGGATGCTCGATGACCAGCGGCCGACGCTCGCGCTGACCTACCCGCGAGCGGGTGTCAACGAGCCACTGTCGCGCGTCCTCGTCGGCATGTCCGACTACGGCACGGGTCTGGACGCGGACAGTTTCTCGGTGGTCGCGGACTTCCAACTCGACGGCGCGAAGCCTGGCGAGAATCTGGCGACCAAGTTCAAGCCCGCGAGCGAAGGCGTTTGGGCGCTGACACTGGCGAAGCCGATCACCGAACTGCCGGAGGGCAAACTCACGGTGTCCGTCAAGGACGTGCAGGGCAACGTCACCCGCGTCGAGCGAACGTTCTCGGTGGTCCCGCCGAAGTAACGTTCCGCGCACAAGAACCTGTGGCGACAAGAAGTAGTATCGGACACCGCACCTCTTCAAATGGAACGGCAGACATGACCCGACTCGTTATCCTTCTGCTTCTCCTCGTTCTCGGCTTTTTTGTCGGCGACACCGTGAGGGGTGAGCCACCCCTCGGCTTCCGCACGGACGGCACTGGCCGTTACTCCGCCGCCACGCCGCCGCTGGAATGGGCGAAAGACAAGAACGTCGTCTGGCACATCGAACTGAAGCAGAGCAACGCCATCCCAGTGATCTTGGGCAAACGCCTCTTCACCTGCGCCGAGCCGTGCGTGCTGATCTGCGTGAACAAAGAGGACGGCAAGATCCTCTGGCAACAGGAATCGAACTGGAAGGAGATTGTTCCGACCGAGAAGGAGAAGGACAAGATCGAGGAGGAACGCAAACAGGACGACGAACTGAAGAAGGAGCAGTCGAACCTGGAGAAAGAGGGTTCCACCCTCCGCAAAGCGATCCGAGAGAACCCCGCCACGAAGGCGGAGAGTGAGGCGAAGCTTGCGACGCTCGAGGCCCAACTCGAGAAGACGCGGGCACGACGCAAAGCGTTCACGACCTTGAACCGCTACCGCGAACCGGGCAAGGACGCGGGCGGCTACCACCCCACCGGCGGCTACTCCGCGGCTACCCCCGTCACCGACGGTAAGCACGTCTACGTGATCTTCGGCAACGGTCTGGCCGCCTGTTACGACCTCGAAGGCAAGCGGCAGTGGCTGAAGCTCGTCGAACATCCGACGGTGGCCTACGGCCACGGAGCATCGCCGGTGCTGGTGGGCGACAAACTGCTCGTGCATTTCTCGGACCTGGTCGCCCTGAACACGAAGGACGGTAGCGAGGAGTGGCGCGTGAAACTTCCGCCCAACCACGGCACCGCCATGCACACGCGCCTCGGCGCGGTCGATGTCATCATCCACCCGCAGGGGCAGGTGATCCGCGTCAGCGACGGCACCGTCCTGGCGAAGAACCTCGGCTCAACCGGCCCCAACTCGCCCCTGGTGCAGGACGGCAAGGTGTTCTTCGTTAACGGTCAGGTGCGCGGCTACGCGCTGCCGACCTCGGAGAAGTTCCCCGAGAAGTGGGAGACGCTGTGGAAGCCGCGGACCATCAAGGGCCAAGGTTATTGGTTCCCCTCGCCGGTCCTGCACGACGGACTGCTGTACGCGATCAGTTCACGCCCCATCCTCTCCGTGGTTGATGCCAAGACGGGCGAACTGGTCTACGAGCAGGATCTGGAACTTGGCGTGGGCGACTGTTACCCTAGCATCTCGCTGGCGGGCGGGCGTCTCTACGTCAGCAGCGACAACGGCACGACCGTCGTCCTGAAACCCGGTCGCGAGTTCGAGGAACTCGCTCGCAACAAACTCGAGACATTCCGGAGTTCGCTGGTGTTCGAGGGCAAGCGGATGTACGTGAGGACGACGAAGGGGCTGTGGTCCATCGGCGAATGACCCCGACCAGATCACCAATGAAAATCTCACCGTGTCCGGGCGGTCACTGATGCCAATCGCCGACGAAGGGATCGTAGAACTTGCGCTGCGTTCGGTAGTGCCAGGTCGGCGACGACGGGATTCCTTCCTGGCCGAGTGCATCGACTGCGACGACCCAGTAGCGGCGTGGCTCATTGCCGGCCTTCGCGTCGGTGAAACGAGGGTCCGCAACGGGGTCCGGGGTCAAACGCGAGGTTGCCTGCCCCGGTCCTTCCGGTCGCGGACCTTTCATCCAGTAGACCCGATACCCCTTGATGCCTTGTTCGGGATTCGCCGCCCACTTGAGGTGGCACTTGTCGCCTTCCTCTTTTGAGAAGAGGTTCTGCGGCGCCGAGGGAACCGTCAGGAAATAAGGCGATGGCCCGCTCTCAACGCCTTTCGCGTTGACGGCACGAACACGATAGGCGTGGACCGCGTAGCGGTAGGGTCTACCTTTGGCGTCGAGTTGGGCGGCGCTGAAGCGGTGCCGGAACAGCGATACACCCTCAACGCTTTGGGGTTTGGTCAGGTCGATCGCGTTGTCCGTGTAACGGGCGGCTTTCACCGGTTCTTTGGTGAGCCGTTGGAAGGCACCGATGGTCTTGATCGCGCCGACGCTGGGTTGCGCGAGTGGCGGCGTGTCTGTTTTCAGGCGCACGATTTCGTCCTCGCTGAAGACCTCAACGACGGCCCGTTCGACGTGATACCCTGCGATGTCGGTGTGTCCCGCGGGCGGCTCCCACGAGAGGCGCACTTCCTTCGCGGAGACGACAGTGACGACCGCGTCTTCCACGATGCGGGGCTGCGCACGAACCGCCGGTTGCGGCTTCGCGGTCGGCTTGCCCTCGGCGAAACGGTACGTCCAGATCTGGTGTTCGCGCTCGGCGCCCGGCACGCGCTCAGTCGGTTTCACGTAACCGTCGATCAGGAAAAAGTTCTGGTCAGGCACGAACGTCATCACGCGACTGCGCCCGCCAACGGGGTCCGGTTCGCGTTTGACTTTCAACCGGGTCCATGTGTTCTTGCCCGCGTCGAAGCTCCAGGTCTCCAGGTGCGGGTTGACGAGAGTCTTGCCGTCGAAGTCGTCGGACGCGAGCACAACGGCGACGATGACATGATTGATGCTGTCGTAAGCGAGCACCGCGTCGTTACGGTTGGTCGGCGGTTGTTGGGTCGGCTTCAAGTCGAACCACTCGTTCTTTTTTAGATCGTAAGCCCAGGTGTGCTTGTCATCGGAGAACTGCGAACCGAAGAGGATGTGCAACTTGCGTGCGGCGTCGTATGCCATGTTGCCGCCACTGCGCGATTCTTGCGAACCGAGGGCCGGCTCGTTCTTCGGGTGCATCCGTTTCCAGGTGTTGGTGTGCGGATCGAAGACGACCGTGCCCTCGCGCTGACCCTCACCCCCGAACACGACCGCGACCTGATGATCGCTGTCCCAACTCGCGCACCGCAGCGACCCGATCGACGGTTCGGGGAGCGGGCGCCGGTCGCGCCACGTGTTGGTGGCGAGATCGTAGCTCCAGACCGAGGAGTTGTTCAGGTAGATTTCCCGGTACCACTGCCAGCCGTGGCTGCCGCTGAACGACTTGAAACGGAGGAACCGGTTCTGTGCCGTGTCGAAGACGTTTTGCTGCGCGCAACACACCGGTGGCGGTGAGCGGTTCGGCTCTTTGAGTTCCCACGTCATCGTGGCCGGGTCGAGCGTCCAGAGTTCGGCGATCTGTTCACCAGAACCTTTGACGCCACCCTGCGCGTGCCCGCCCCAACGAATCACACGCCGCGCGACCGGATCGTAAGCCAGAGAGGTTTCGTAGCTGAGGTGCGGTGAGGTCGGCGCGTCCTTGAGCGGACTGCGCTTCGTCCAAGTGTTCGGTTCTTGCTTCAGTTGAGTGACCGCCGGTTCGTCGCCGCGCACCGTGGCGGCCAGCAAGACGAGGCTCGCGGCTAAGGCTGAAACGATTCGGTTCCGCGAAACCATGATTGCTCCGTGTCTTGCCCGTTGGTGTCCGTCGTTTAGCTCTCGAACTCCCACACGTGAACAAGTCCCGCGATGTCGGCCACCGCGAGGAACCGCTCGTCCGGTGAAAGAGTCACGGCACTGAACCAGTCCTTGAACTGACCGCCGCGCGGTGAACCGAGAACCGCGACTTCCTTGCCGTCTTCCACGCGGCTGATTTTCGCGGTGGTGTCGCGGCCGGCCGTGATCAGGTGTTTGCCGTCGGACGTGAAGAACACGTCCGTGATTCCCTCTTTGTGGCTCGCTATGTCGCGCACGAGCTTCCCCGTGGTCGCGTCGAGAAGGTGAACGATCCCTGTATCGGTCTCCCCGCCCTGGCCCGCGGCAATCAGTTTTCCGTCGGGAGAATACGCGGTGGCGATCAACCCGGCGGCGACGAACTTCCGCCACAACTGCGAGCCGCCGTAGGTGCGGTCGGCGGTGTTGAGCTTCGGGAACTGCACTTTCAGCACGTCGAGCGATTCCTTCCCGGTCGTCGCGTCCCAGAGCTTGAGCGCCGGCACGGGAACGTCGAAGTCGTCGCGCTTGTAGCGGTTCTCCGAGACCAGGGCGGTCTTGCCATCAGGCGACAGCGACGCGGCCACCACCCAGTTCCACGAGTGCCCGGTCCACTTCGACACTTGCTTTTGGGTATCCACGGCCCACACGATGACGTTGGAAGCCGCGTCGCCGCTGATGAGGCGCGTGCCGTCGCGACTGACGCCCAGCGCGTACACCCATTCCTTGTGGCCCTCAAGCACCTTGCACGCGGTCTGCGTTTCGACCGTCACGCCGGGATCGTTGGACGGCTCTTTTTTCCCGACCCGCCGCGCCAGGCGCTTGCGGGAATCTTCGTCCAAGACAACTTCCGCTTTGCCAGCGGCCGGCGCGCTTGTCGGCCACAACCGAACCGTGCGGTCGTAACTCGCCGATGCAAGGTGCTTGCCGTCGGGGGTCACGACCAACCGGCTGATTTCGTTCGTGTGCCCGTCGAGCCGGCGAATCGGCCAGACGTTCGGAGCCTGCCGCTCGGCCTTCGGCTCGACCTTGAACTCGGGCGGGTTCTCTGGAAGTTGCCAGACGAAGAGTTGCCCGAGTTGGTTTCCGGCGGCGAGCCGGCCCGCTCCGAGGAACGCGACCGACGTCGGCCACGACCCCTCGAACACGAGTTGGTATCGCAGTTTCGATTTGCTGGGGTTGAACACGGGACGCTCCGGGGAAAGCGGATCAGCCGAGCAACGTCTTCACCACCTTGGACCCGAACGGGGCGAGCGGGATCGGCCGCAGCCCGGCGTAGTTCTCGGTCGTCGGGTCGATCGAAAGAGCCTGGTAGATCGTGGCGAAGAAGTCGCCCTCGGGGACCGGGTTCTCCTTCACCTCAAGCCCGTTTTCGTCACTCGTTCCGTACACCTGCCCGCCCTTGATGCCGCACCCCGCGAGTGCGGTGGACCAGCAGCGCACAAAGTGGTCGCGCCCGGCCCGGTTGTTGATGTATGGCGTGCGGCCGATTTCCCCGGTCCACACCACGAGCGTCTTTTCCAGCAACCCGCGGTCCTTCAAGTCGGTGAGCAACCCGGCCCACGCGTGTTCCATCGGCGGCACCAGTCCGCGGTGCCACGAGAAGTTGTCGGCGTGCGAGTCGTAACTGCTCTGGCCCACCTCGGTGAACGCCACGCCGGATTCGACCAACTTGCGCGCCAAAAGGCAGCGCCGGCCGAACTCGCTGTCGCCGTACAGTTCCTTGTACTTGTCCCACTCGGCGTCGATCTTGAACGCGGCGCGTGCCTTCTGCAACCGGCGGGCGGCCTCGTAGCCTTCGATGTGCATCTTCGCCACTTCGCTCTTCGTCTCGCTCGCGAACTGGTCATCGACGAACGCACGCAGGTCGTGGCGCTTGGCTTCCTTTGCCGCCGCCAGGTTCGACACCGAGAACGTTGGCAGGTTGCCGTCGCTGCCGATGCCGAACGGGAGGTACTTCGGCCCGAGGAACCCGGACCCGGAGTTGCCGACGGACGACACCTTCACGAAGTCAGGTAAGTCCGCGCCGACCGTTCCTTGGTACTTGGCAACGATCGCTCCGATCTCGGGGAACCTCACGTTCCCCGACGGGCGGTAACCGGTGTGCATCAGGGTGATGCC
The DNA here is from genome assembly GCA_945905925.1 of Singulisphaera sp. GP187. GTDB lineage: Bacteria > Planctomycetota > Planctomycetia > Gemmatales > Gemmataceae > Gemmata. The sequence goes on along the minus strand of CAMDQN010000193.1, from coordinate 2,362 downwards.
GCGCCCGTGATCGATCTCGGACGTGCGCATCGACCGGATGACCGCGACCTTGTCCATCTGTTTCGCCATCTGCGGCATCAGCTCGCAGATCTTGACGCCTGGAACGTTCGTGTCGATGGGCCGAAACGGGCCGCCGGTTGGTCGCCCGGGCTTCATGTCGAACGTTTCGAGCTGGCTCGCACCGCCGTTCATGAAGAGGAAGATGCAGTGTTTGTTTTGCTTACGGGCTTCGGCCGCGAGCGCCGTCGAACCGGTCAGCCCGCCCCAGTTCATCACCATCCCGCCGCCCGCGGTCGCGAGCATCCCTTTCATCAGGGTGCGGCGGGACAGGTGCTCGTTTCGGACGCAGTTCGCGCGCATGAATACCTCTCGGGATGAAGCCTGGGAACGTGCCGCTCGGGAGCGGCCGTGTGGTCGCGTCAGTGGTTGAATCGGAACTCGGCACACGTGAGCAGAACCCAGACCGCGTCGGCCGCGGAGCCGTTGTCGTTCAGGAACGCGGTGAACTTCTTCGTTTCTGCGGCGGCCGGACGGCGGTTCAAGGTCGAAAGGTACAACCTCTCGACGCGATCCGCGACCGGCTTCTTCGTATCGCCGACGAACTCGGCCAGCCCGCCCTTCACGCCGATCATCTGCCCGAGCGGGCCGTTGTTCAGGTACAGGTGTTCGCGGATACCGCCCTGGAAGTCTCCGGTGCCGGTAGTCGGGGTTCCGAAAAACTGGATCAGGTAACCGCCGCCAAGCGGGCGGAATCGGTCGGCGTCGGCTTTCTTTGTGGCCTCGACCGCCAGGAACCCGGAGGCGATTTGCCAGGACTCGACCAACTCCTCAGCCGACAGCGGACGGCTGCGCGCGTGTTGGAACCACGCGGGCGTCGGTTCGCCGTTCCCGGCACCCGAAAGTTGGTACGTCTTGCTGTTCACGAGTTCGCGCATCAGCCACTTCAGATCGAACTTCCGGGCAACGAATTCTTTCGTCAGCGTGTCGAGCAACGCGGGGTGACTCGCGGCGTTCGACACGCTCAAGTTGTCCACTGGGTGAACGATTCCGCGACCCATGTACTGCGCCCATACTCGGTTCACAACTGCTCGCGCGAAGTACGGGTTGTCGGTCTTCGTGATCCAGTCCGCGAGCGCGTCCTTGCGGGAGGACTTCGGCTTCGGCGGCATCTTGTTGGCCGCGAAACGCTCTTCCTTGAAGTCCTTCGGCAACGTGGGTTCCGCCAGTTCATTGCCCAGAAGAAATTTCGGCTTCACAGGTTCGCCCTTGTCGCCGGGCTTCGCGTCCTTCACAGCACCCGTAAAGCGGATATCGCCGCTGTTCCGTTCGCCAATCGCGTAGACCGGCGTGTTGCCCTTCTGGGCAACGGTGACGACATCGAGCCGGGCGAGGAACGCGGCCATGCCGTAGAACTCGCGCTGCTTCCACGCCTCGAACGGGTGATCGTGACAGCGGGTACACTGGAGTTGAACGCCGAGGAACGTCTGCGCGATGGCCTCGATCGCGTCCTCCGGCGCGCTCCGATACTGGACGTAGTACATCACGCCACTGTCCGCGCTGGTCCCTTCGGCCTTTAGTAACTCGCGCGCCCATTCGTTGTAAGGGACGTTCTTCTCGAACCGCGATTTGAGCCAGATCTGGAACCCCTCGCGCCGGTCGGCGGCGGACTCGCCCGGCGGGTTGCGGCCGAAGAGAACCATATCCCAAACGTCGGCTTGATGTCGCGCGAACCGCGGGTCAGCCAGCAACCGGTCGATCAACTTCTCGCGCTTGACCGCGTCTTGGCTATCGAGGAATGCGACCGTGTCCTCGTAGTCCGGCGTGACACCGACAAGGTCGAGAGAAACGCGTCGCAGGAACTCGGCGTCGGAGGCCGGCTTCGCGGGCTTGATCTTCTCGCGCGCCCACGCGGCTTTGATGTCGGCGTCCACGGTCTCGCGCACTGGAGTGTCCGCGCCGTGACTGACAGTACACGGAAGGAGTGTCGAACCGAGGAGAACGGCCCAGGTTCGGATCGGCCAACCGGTTCGTGACCGGGACATACGCGAACTCCTTAGGGAGCGCTCGGTCGGGAGTGAATCGATTACGGGAAAGTCGAGTCTGCCGCGATGTTGCGAGGGTTGGTTTGGTGGGAAGACCGACTCGGGCCGCGACCCTCTCAACGCGGAGTATAACCCATCCGATCGCGATCCCCAAGCCACTCGTGCAAAAGCCCAGGACGATTGCAAAGTCGGGAATGGCGGTTAATGTGTTGACGGGCTGCGAGTTACTTTCCCTGGAAGGACTCCGATGACACCCGTTGCATCCGCCTCGCTGTTGGCGGCGTTTCAGCGCCTCACGGACCCGCGCCACCGTCGTGGGG
>CAMDQN010000192.1 GCA_945905925.1 Singulisphaera sp. GP187 | reverse complement strand
TGTAGACATTTCGCTCAGCGGGGTTCGGCCGAGTTCGCATCTTTCCCACCGATGAGTTGCTGTAACTTTTTGGCGATGGGTGGGAGCTTCCTAGTTCCGAAGGAACCAACACCCACGATTCCAGCCACGCCCAGAACGCGCAAGAACCTCAACCAGAATCCCCTTCTCTTCCCCTCGCGTTCTGACGGGGTTATAATCTCTGCGTTTCCGCTCGCCCCGGAGAGAGACCGGATTATGACCGCAGCCACCCCACTCCCGGAAGTCGTCCCCGATCAGGACACCGAGACTACAACGCGGCGCCAACCGCCCTACGCGGTCGTCCTGCACAACGACGACACGAATACCATGGAATTCGTTGTCGCTGTGCTGCGCAAGGTATTCGGCTACACGGTCGAGAAGTGCGTGAAGCTGATGCTCGAAGCGCACGAGAAGGGCAAAGCGGCGGTGTGGATCGGCGCGCTGGAGGTGGCCGAACTGAAGGCCGATCAGATCCGCTCGTGTGGCGCGGACCCGCTCGTGAAAAAGGGCAGTCACCCGCTCGGCGTCAGCATCGAACCGGCCGCGTAGGAAGAGAAGGGGAGAAGGCTTACTGTCTTGTCTCCCCTTCTCCCCTTCTCCCCTTCTCTTATCGACCGCCCGGTGGGGCGTACTTCGCCAACCAGCCGAACACTTCCTTGTGCCAGTGCTGACTGTTCTTCGGCTTCAACACCCAGTGCCCCTCGTCCGGGAAGTTCACGAAACGCGACGGCACGCCTTGCCGCTGCAGCGCGCTGAACAACTCGTGACCCTGCCCGATCGGGCAGCGGAAGTCGAGGTCGTTGTGGATGATCAGCATCGGCGTCTTCGCTTTCGCCATGTTGCCGGCCTTCTTGTGCGGTGAGAACTCCGCGTACTTGCCCGGCTTCTCCCACGGCAACCCGCCGTGCTCCCACTCGTCGAACCACAATTCGTCCGTCGTGCCCCACATACTCTCGAAGTTCCACACTGAGCAGTGCGTGATTAAGCACTTGAACCGCTTCGCCACGTCGCTGACCGCGAACCAGTTCATCATGTAGCCGCCGAAACTGCCGCCCGCGGCGCCGATCCGGTTCTTGTCCACGTAGGGCAACTTCTCGACGTAATCGAGGCCCGCGACGAGGTCGCGGTAACACTTCCCGCCCCAGTCCCCGGTGATCTCGTCCACGAACTTCTGCCCAAACCCGGTGCTACCGCGCGGATTCGGCATCACCACCACGTAGCCCTGCGCCGCCCACGCCTGCGGGTTCCAGCGGAAGCTCCAACTGTTCTCCCACGCGCCTTGCGGGCCACCGTGAACCAGGAACGCGACCGGCCACTTCTTCGACCCGTCGAACCCCGGCGGCTTCAGAATCCACATCTGCATGTCCACTGTGCCCCGAACCGGCATGACCCACCGTCGCGTGGTCCACGCGCCTTCGACCGGCACGTCCACCGATTCCGGCTTCCCCAGGTCGAGTTCGGCGAGGAACTTTTCGTTGACGCGGCTCACATCGACCGGCTTCGGCTTGTCGCCGGGCCACCAGTACGTTTTCACTTCGGCCGGGTGGTGCATCGCGGACTCGGTGAACGCGACCATGTCCCGCTTACGCGACACAGACAGCGACCCGCACGCGCCGGCCGCGTACTCCACCTTGAACCCGGTCCCTTCTACCTGAACCATGAAGATCGCGGTGGCGCCCTCCGCGTCCGCGGTGAACAGGAACGCGCGGTCGAAGCTGCCGTTCCAGACGAACTCGTTCACCGACACATCGTACCTCGCGGTGCTGTTGAACGGCTTGCCGGTCAGAGTGCCATCGGGTTTGCAGTCCGCGACGAGGATGTTCCACTTGTCCGCTTCGTAGCCGGCCACTTTCTGCGCGCGCCACGCGAGTTTCTTGCCGTTGGCGGAGAACTTCGGGCCGCCGTCCGCGGCCTTGTTATCGGCCGTTAGCGTTTCCCACTTCGGCGACTTGTTGGTGATGCTCACGCGGCACAGGTCGTAGTTGGTGCTCCACGATTCTTCCTTCTCCGGCACTGCGGAGAACACGAGGTACTTGCCATCGGGCGTGAAGGTGAAGTCGTCGCCACTGCTGAATGTGCTGCTGGTGGGATTCGCATCCCTATCACCGGGGGTCACGTTGCGACAATCCTTCCCATCGGCCTTGCACACGAAGAGGTGCTGCCGCTTGTCGCCGACGTAGTCGTCCCAGTGGCGGTAGAAGAGTTTCGTGAACGTCTTCACTTTGACCGAGTTCTTCTCGATTTCGTCGTCCTTGTCCTTGTTGAGTTTGTCGGCTTCCGCGAACGGCTTCTCGCTAAACTCCGGGTACACGGTGGACACGAACGCGACGTGTGTGCCGTCGGGCGACCAGGTGCCGCTGCTCGCGCCGGTGCTGATGTTCGTGAGTTGCTTCGGCTCCTCGCCCGCGGAGAGCACCCAGAGTTGCGGCGTGCCGGATCGCGTGGACTCGAACAGGATGCGCTCGCCGTCGGGCGACCAGCGCGGGTTCATGTCTTTCTTGCCCTTCGGGTCGGTGAGTTGCTTCGGTTCGCCCTTACCCTCGGCCGGAGCGAGCCACAGCGCGGTGCTGCTCTTGTTCGCGGTGAGATCGACCGTTGTGACTTGGTACACGACGGTCTTCCCGTCCGGGCTGACCTGCGGAGAAGCGGCGCGCTTGAACGCAAAAAGGTCGTCCACCTTCATCGGCCGCTTGTCCGGCGGAGCGGCGATCAGGCGCGCGGACGGCACGAGACCCGTGAGGAACAACACACCAACAACTAGACGCAATAGCATGATGCACCTCAAGGGACGATTAGCCGCGCGCAGAACAGGAACGGGTTTAGCGTCGGACCCGGATGGTCCGCGCACACGTACGTTGTAGCCGGTCGGCGCGCCGAACAGAACACTATAACACTCCAGACACCACACCCCAGCTCCAGGTCGATTCATGCGCTGGTCCGTCGTCCGTTTGATCGCCGCCCGCGAGGTCCGCGACCAGTTGCGCGACCGACGCACGCTATTCCTCATCCTCGGGCTGCCGGTCCTCATGTACCCGCTGTTCGTCGGCGTCGGCGTGCTGTTCGTCAACGCGCTGAAGGAGAAGAAACTCGTCGTCGGCGTGGTCGGGGCGAAACATCTACCGAAGTCGGAACTGGACCTCACGCCTGTGGCCGGCGGCGCGGTCGGCACCGCACACCAGATGCAAACGTACCCGCCGCTATTCGGCCCTGATGAGCAATTCGCCGCGGCGTACTCCGCGACCGCGCTCGACACCGTCCCGATGACCACGAAGACGCTCCCAGCCGCGACCGACGAGGAACTCCGCAAGCAGCATCTCGACACACGCGGGGTGGATGCGATCATCGTGATCGGCCCCGACACCGCGGCCATGTTGGACCGCGGCGAGCGCCCCAAGATCCGCATCCTGGCCCGCGACGGCGAGGAGAACTCGAAGCTCGCCGGGCAGCGCGCGACGTCCGTCCTCCAGCGGTGGAGCGACGACGTGAAGGTCGCCCGGTTCGCGCGCCGCGGGCTGCCCGCGGACTTCGACCGGCCCATCGACATTCGCGACCCGTTGTCCGAGAAGACGACCGAGAAGAAGATTGCTGACGACCTGCGCGACATGTTGGTGAAGGTGATCCCGTTCCTGCTGGTGATGTGGATGCTGACCGGGGCGATCTACCCGGCCATCGACATGACCGCGGGCGAGAAGGAACGCGGCACGATGGAAACGTTGCTCATCAGCCCGGCGGAGCGCACCGAGATCGTGGCCGGGAAGTTTCTCGCGACAACGTGCTTCAGCTTCGGCACCGCGATGTGGAACGTCCTGCTCATGCTGGTCGCGGTGGCCGTGGCGCCGCTACTGGCCCCAGGGTTGTTCGGGCACGGCCTCATCTCGCTGTCGGGTCTGGCCGCGTGCGTGCTGGCCGCAATCCCGTTGGCGACGCTGTTCGCGGCGCTGGCGCTTTCGCTCGGCATCTTCGCGCGGAGTACCAAGGAGGGGAACTACTACATGGTGCCGCTGTTCTTCGTGGTGCTGCCGCTGGCGTACTGGAGCATGACGCCAGGGATCGAGTTGGACGGGTTCACGCGGTGGGTGCCGCTGGCGAACGCGCTGCTGTTCCAGCAGCGGCTGATGTCGGTGCGTTCGGACGCGTTCCCGTGGCAGCACGTCCCGGCGGTGTTCGGGTCGTTGAGCCTGTGCGTGGCGCTGGCGCTGTGGGCGGCGGTGCGCCAGTTCCACCGCGAGGGCGTGCTGTTCCGCGAGGGCGAGAGCGGCGGCAAGGGCGGCTGGTCCCTCTTCGGGAAGAAGTGAAGAAGTCAGAAGAAGGACTAACCACAGAGACACAGAGAAGACCAAGAGAGAAAGAGTGTTGGAAGTACTCTTCTCTCCGGTCTTCTCTGTGTCTCTGTGTCGCTGTGGTTAGTCTTTCTTACTCTTTACGGGCGGGTACGGTCGATGGCGTCGCGGATCGCGCCCTGAATCGGTGCGAGCGCCTCGCTCAACGTGCGGTTCGGCACCCGCGACACTTTCTCGCGCTCCGAGCCTTGCGCGAAGTCTTTCTTCGCCTGCTCCTCGTCGCCTTGCGCCCAGCGCGTCGCGCCCAGGAAGTACCACGCGACCGGGTCTGCCGGGTTGTACTTCGTCACGTCCTGAAGCGCCTTCACCGCGGCATCGTAGCGACCGGCTTTGTACGCCACGATGCCCGCGTCCAGCGATGCCGCCGCAGCCTTCAGATTGACCGGCGGAACCACCACCGGTTGACGGTACGGCGCGGCCGGGTCGGTTACCGCCTCCAAGCCGTCGTCCGCGACCTTCGCCCAGAACTTTCCGGTCGCGGCCTTGTACGCAGGGCCGCGGCGCGCTGCCTGGAAGTTCTCCTTCGCGTTCACCAGATCGTTTTTCATGAGGTACGCCATGCCGGCCACCGTGCGGGCCTTCGCGGCCCCTTCCGAGTCAGTAATAGACGCGGCCAGACCCTTTTCCGCCGCAGCCAGTGCAGGGGCACTGTCCGTCGCACGCCGCAGGTCGGTCAGCGTCGGTAGCCACAAATCCAGCAGTTGCTCCGGCGTGACCGCGTTCGCTAGTTGCTTCTGGAACTCGATCTCGCGCAGCGCCGTCCGCTTCTTCTCGGCCTCCGTGTTCGCCTGCTCGACCTTCAGCGCGGTCGCGTGCTCCTCCTTCAACTTGACGGTCGCGGCGGTGGAGTCGTCGGTCAACTTCTTCGCGTCGAGTACGTACTTATCAGTCAGTTTCTTGAGGGCATCGGTGCTGCCGTCCTTGAGTTCCTTCGCAGCCACCGCGTGATCATCCTTCAGTTTTTTCGTGTCGGCCGTGTAGGTGTCGGTGAGTTTCTTGAGTTCGGCGGTGCTGTCGGTCTTGAGTTTCGCGGTGTCGGTATCGTACTTGTCGGTGAGGCGTTTCGTCTCGGTCGCGAGCTTTGCGGTCGCGTCCTTCGCGGTGGCCTCTGACTTCGTGATCCGCTCGGCAAGTTCGAGCAACTGACCAGTCGCCAGTCCACCGGCTGCGGCAACCATAGTGCTGGGAATCAGGTTCTTCAGGTCCGGCCCGGTCGCGCGCGAAGCGACCGACTTCGTCGCCGCGATCAGTTCCGCCGGCGCCCACTTCTCAGGCAACGGCCCGGCCGGCTTCAGCGCATCGACCACCATCGCGAGCGTGTCCTTTTGCTCCTTCGCGTCTTTCTCGGCGACCGTCAGGGCGGCCGTTGCGGTCGCCAGTTTGGTTTCCGCTTCGATCTTACCCTTCTCGAATTCCTTCGCGTCCTTGTCGAACTTCGCGACATCGCCCTCGAGCTTCTTGGCGGTGGCCCGCGCGGCGGTCACGTCCTTCTGCGCCTGGATGAGCGCGTCGAGCGCCTTCGCGACGCCGTCATTCTTCTTCATCACGTCGGCGATGAGGACAGGGTTGCCGGAGACGGCGCCGCGCAGTTGCCAGTACGCTTTCAGTTCGTCGCAGGAGCGGGCGAAGATTTGTTCGAGTGGGTCGGAGAGCGGGTTCAGCCCGCGCCCGACGACGGCCTTCGCGCGCGCCACGTGCGCGGTCTTCGCCTCGGCGATCTTATCGACGGCTTCCTTGTACTTGCCGCCGGCCGCGAGGTTCACGGCCTTCCAGTAGAACACGCCGGGTTCTGGCTCTTCGCCTTTCGGCCCGTCTTGGAGTAGCAGCACCACGGCAAACAGAATGCGCTCCGCGTCGGCCGGGTCGAGCCGGCGCGAGGTGCCCGGGGCCGCTGTCGGCGGGTCGAGCGCGTTGAGTTTGTCGATGAGCGCCTCGAAGGTGGACGCGTAGGCAGGGTACTTCTCCTTTGCATCCTCGTACACCTGGCGTGCGGACTTGGTGTCACCCGCGATCTCGTGCGACACGCCGAGCGCGACCGCCGCCTTGACCGCGCGCTTCACGCCGCCCGGTTCGGACAGCCCCGGCAGGTTCGCGAGAACGGCCTGAAGTTCCTCGCGTGCTGTCTTCAGGTCCGCGTCGTTGGCCGGGACGTTTGCCCCGTCCTTCATCGTCTGTGCCTTCGCGAACACGCGGATGTGCCCGGCAGTGGTCTTGTCCGTGAGGTTGGCCGGCGGGTTGGTTTTGAAGTGTTCGAGCGCCTTCGCGGTGTCGCCGGACTCGAACATCTGCTGCGGTCCCGTCGGACCGGGAGCAACCGGGGCGCCCTCCTTCACGAACACGTACGTCTGCCCGTCGATCACGACCTTGTCGCCCGGTGTGGGCGGGGGAGGAACCTTTCCGGTGCCCTTCTCGCCGTTCGGGATGAGGCCGCCGAAATAGGCTCCTGCGGACGCGCCACCGACCGCGAGCGCGCCGACGATCAGTCCGGCGAGAATCCCGCCGCGCTTCCGCGTGGGTTTCGTTTCCCTCTCGGCTGTTGCAGTGCCTGTACCCGTGCGCGTCCCCGTACCGGTCTGGTTGTCGTTCGGGTCCGTCTTCGCTTTCGTCTTCGCTTTCGTCTCGGGGGCGTGCTTCTTACCTTTGCCCTTGGCGGCTGGCTTCGGCGGCACGGGTTCGGCGAGCGCGGACCCCTTGTCGGAAGCGGCGAGCCAGTCCACGCTGACCTCGGGTTGCTCAGTCACCTCGGTCGGCGTGGGAGTCCGCGGGCGTGCGTTCGGGTTCTTCGTGGTCACCTCGTCCGAATCGTCCGGCAGTTCGCCCCGCAAGATCGCGGACAGCGACGCGTCCTGTGGGGTGCCACGAGCAGCATGTTCGTCATCGGCCAGCGCCGCGTCGGCCCAATCGACGGCGGCGTCGTTGTCCGGTTCGGTCGGCACGGGCGCCGCGGGGAACGTGCGAAGTTCGAAATCCCCCGAACTCAGGTTCGGGCTTCGCCGGTGGAACTCGTCGGGCGGGATCGCATCGCACGCGACCGTTGTTTCGAGTTCGGGGTGGTCGGTGAACTCCACGGCGTCCGTGGCGTCCTCAGCCACCTCCAGGTCCGCGTCCACGGGTTCGACCACGTCATTCAGATCGAAATCGGCAGCGGTGTGCTCCTGGCTGATCAGGTCCGACCCGCTCTGGCCCTGCCAGTCGATCGATTCGTTCCACGTGCCGTCGGCCGGTTCGTTGAACAACCCGGCCGGGATCGGTTCGTCGGCCACCGTCAGGTCGAAGGCGTCGTCGGATGGCCCACCCGTGAGAGTCCGGTTCAGACCGGGCGCTTCGACGCGCACGGAAGAGGAGTCGCCCGAGTCGTGGACCGATTCGGTCAGGTCGGCGAGGATGCTGGACGCGTCGGGGCTGAAATCGGGCGAGGCACCGAAGTCCATGGCGTCCGCGACCGGGTCCGGCGTGTCCGCGAGCGTGGCCGAGTCGAACAGAGGGTTGTCCGAGTCGAGATCGGGCTGGTCGTGAATGGACTCGTCGTTCGCGAACTCGTCGGCCACCGGCAGGTCGCTGAGGTCGCCGTCCTGCACCGTGCTGCCGCCGGGTGGGTCGTTGAACGTGAACGCGATTTCGGACGGGCGTACCGGATCGACCGTGTGCGGGGGGCCGCTCAGGGCGCCCGAAACGGGTTCCGCTGAGAGGATGTCCGAATCGCCCAGCAGTTCGGCCGGGGTCGGGGCCGAACCGCTAAAGATGTCCGAACTCTCGACCAGATCGGCGGCCAGAGCCTCGAACGGGTCCGACGACGGGGCCGCCGGGGTAACGATCACGTCCGACTCCAGCCACCCGGACGCGGGCACAACCGGATCGACCGGTTCCAGCCACCCGGACGCGGGCACAACCGGATCGACCGGTTCCAGGTTCTCCATCTCCACCTTCGAGTCGGGCACGGCTGCCGGGTCAGGCGGTGAGGCTTCCGCGGTTGGTACCAGCGGATTGACCGGGTCGGTGACCTGACCTTCAAAGTTGATGTCGGCGTACGACGAGGGGGGACCGGTGACGTTGATGAAGTCGAACGACGCGCCCGTCCGCTGCATGGCATCCGGTTTGGGGGGCAACGCCGCGTGCGTGCTGCTCTCGTTGGCGTTCGGCGACGGGATCGGCGGTAGTTCGCTGAACGAACCCACATCGTCGGGCAACTGGAACTCGAA
>CAMDQN010000191.1 GCA_945905925.1 Singulisphaera sp. GP187 | reverse complement strand
TGTTGTTGCCCGACGAGGGCTGCAAATTCGTTCACTTCGATTACTCGCAGCAGGAGCCGGGTGTCGCCGCGTACCTGAGCGGCGACGGTGATCTGATGAACGACTTCGCGCTCGGGGACGTTTACGTGAACACCGGGCGGCGGATGGGTCTTGTGACCGAGGACATGACCGCGGAGATGGTGAAGGCCGTCCGGAACGGCTTGTTGAAGTCGCTGATCTTGGCCGTGATTTACGGCAAGAGCGCGACCGGCATCGCGCGCGATCTCCCCTGCTCCTTACACGAAGCCAAGGTGCATCTCGCCCGGTTCGAACAGGCGTACCCGCGGCTCTTCCGGTGGCTCAGGGGGTATGTGTCAAAGGCACTCGAACAGGGGTGGGCCGAGAACGTGATCGGCTACCGGGCGGCGTTCACCGTACGCGACCCGCAGCAGCGTTCGCACGTCGCCCGGAGCGCGCAGAACTTCCCGATCCAGAGTTCTGCGGCGGCGTGCTTTCAGGTCACGGGACTTCACCTGGCTGAGTCCGGGGCCGACATCCGCCTGCCCATTCACGACGCTTACCTGCTCTGTGTCCCAGACGATCCGACGATGATTGCGGAAGTCCAGGAACAGGTGACAGCGGCCACCGAAGATGCAACCAACGAACTGTTCCCGGGCCTCAAAGTGAAGCGTGACATTGAGGTTCTGGGGCGGTTCGCGAAGGACGCCCAAGAAAACAGTTTCAGCAAGTTGCTCGCCTCGCTCGAAGCGAAGGAGGAAACATGTCCGGTCGCCTGATGCGGATTGCCGTCCCGGTCGCGACGGAGATGGTGCCGAAGCCCGTGACTGGCGGGAGCTATGCCACGCTTTCCAGAGCCCGTGTGTTGTGCCTCGCCCGCACAACTCCCGACTGCCAGTCTGCGGTTTTGCTGCTGTTGGTTTGGCAGGCCACGTTACACGAGAAAATGAAACGCGGTCGACTCGCCGGTCGACTCGCCGCTTCGTTGTCGGGGAATCAACTCGCCGACATGACCGCGCGACCGCTGCGGACGGTCCGACATGCTCTTCAACGGCTGACCGCGGCCAAGTTGCTCGTCAAGGAGTGTGTCGCGGGTCGAAAGAACACGTACACGCTGCCGTTCCTGGCTCAGGAGACGAGATGAATCGCAACGACTTGAGCCCCCCCAACAAGGAGTCCCATCATGAACAAGACTGCGGCGGCCGCGCCGCAACCGTTTCTACGGCCGGCTGATATCAAGCGCCAAGCCCGTGTCCCCTATAGGACCGTGATCGCCTGGCTGGAGAGAGGTCACCCGCGAGCCGGGATTTTGCCAAGCATCAACTTGACTACGACTGGGAAGCGGAAAGGCTACCGCATCCGGTCGGAGGACTGGGAAGCGTTCTTGCTGAGGCTTCGGACCGAGCAACGGGAGCGACCGTCGGGCGCGGCACCGATGCCGCGCCCGACTTCGAGATCCCGCGAGCAGGGTTTGTTCCGCTACTGAGCCACGTTGGCATTCGCGGTGCGGATCGCGTCGTGCAGGTGGTTGTCCTGGAGGTGCTGATACCTCGCGGTCGTATCCGTGCGACTGTGGCCCATCAGTTCGGCCAGCACGCGGTCCCGGAGTCCGGCCGCGCACGCCCGGGTTGCGGCCGTGTGCCGCAAGGTGTAGTTCACCACACGCTCACCGTTGTCGTCGGCGGTAAACCCGAGCCGCTCGCGCAAGTTCCTCATGCGGATCCGAAGCGCGTTCCCCGTCCACGGTCGGCCGCGGGAGTTCAAGAACACGTAGTCGTCGGGCAACGGTTTCCGCCGCGCCGCCAGCCGTGCGAGCAACCGAAGCATCCGATCATCGAGCGGGATCCGCCGCCGGGCCGCGTGGCGATCCTTCCGGCGCGACTTCGCTTTGAAGTCGCGCAACTCGAACATCGGGTGCGGCTTGGTCAGCAGATCCTTCCACCGGAGTGCGCGGATCTCCTGTGGCCGGGCGATGGTGTGGCGAAGGGCGAGGAGCACGGCCCGGTAATGTGGGTCGGCCGCCCTCAGCAGTCGCGCGGTTTCCTTCGGGGTCAGTATCCGCTGCCGCTGGCCCAGATCAGGCGCCTTCACCGCGCGGACCGGGTTCGAATCGATCAACCCCATCGACACGCCCCAGTTGTACAAGCGCTGGACCGCCTGAACGCTGTGCCAGTTCGTCTTCACCCGTTCGAGTTCGATGGGTTTGATGCTGGTCGCGGGGCGGTTGCCGCCGACTGCGTCGAGGAACCGCTGGAGTTGGTGCTTGTAGTAGTCGAGAGTGGCCTGGCGCTTTCGACCGGCGGTCACTTCCTGCTGGAGCCACTGCCCGAACTGATCCGCGAGTTGACCGATGCTGATCGCGGCCGTCGCGAGCGGAACGGGGTTCCCGAGTTGGCTCATGTGCGCGTAGAACGCGTCCCAGGCCTGCTTCTCGGAGTCGGTTGTTTTGGGGCCTTTGGCCAGGATCTTCAGTTTCCCGCCAGCGCGGGTGATCCAGGCGTTGCGGACGTGATCGAATCGGGGATGGGGACGGCGCATGGGGGTACCTCTGAAAAATCGTGTGGAACGACTTACAGAGGCGTGGGTGATGATCCTTGGGCGGCGCGACCCGCTCCTACCCAACTCCCCGGCTTGTTGGCATCCTGCCAACGGCTGTCAAAAGGCACTGAAAAGGCACGACTCATTGGCATTACGAGTCGTAAGTCGAGTGGAGGTGAGGAGAGTTGAACTCCTGACCTCTTGAATGCCATTCAAGCGCTCTACCAACTGAGCTACACCCCCTCGATGAAAGTAACGTAGCGGCGTCCGGAGAGCGTGTCAACCCTCTAGCCCGTTGAGCTAGACGCGAACGCCTCACTACCACACAATCACCACACGACAGAAGTAGCCCGGAGGTACGTGGTGAAGAAGCACGCGGTGAAGTGGTTGGTCCCGTTCCTCAAATATGGCGTCGGAGTCGGTTTGCTCGCCTACGTCATCTACAACTACTGGGATCCGAAGACGACTGTTAAGGTCGATCCGAAAACGGGCCTGGAAACCGTCCTTGTCACGCCAGGCATCGGGGAACTGATTCAAGGCCCGATCGCGTTCGAGTGGCTCGCCGCCGCGGCGCTGCTCATGGTCGTCGCCGCGAGCCTTCAAATCTACCGCTGGTATCTCCTCGTCCGCGCCCTCGATCTGCCGTTCGCCGTGCGCAACGCGTATCGGCTCAGCCTCGTGGGTATCTTTTACAACACGTTCATCCCGGGTTCCGTCGGCGGCGACCTCGTGAAAGCGTACTTCATCGCCCACGCCCACCCGGAGCGGAAGTCGCGGGCCATCGCCTCGGTCATCGCCGACCGGGCACTGGGGCTGTTTGGCCTCATCCTGTTCGTCGCGGTGCTTGGGTCCGTTGCGTGGGCAGCGGGCGATGCCCGCATCGCGAACAACCCCGACCTCCAGCGCATCGTGAAAGTCATGGCCGGGATCGCCGGCGGCAGCGTGGCTGGGTTCTTGCTCCTCGGGTTCCTCCCGCAGCGCCGCGTGGACCGGTTCGCGGGGCGGCTGAAGTGGGTGCCCAAACTCGGCAACTCGCTGTCCGAGATGTGGTACGCGGTGTGGGAGTACCGGCAGCGGCTGAAAGTGGTGGCGGTCGGGGTGGCACTGTCGGCCGTGTCGCACTTCGCACTGGTGTTCGCGTTCCACTGTGCCTCCCGCGTGTTCCCGCCGGCGAACCCGGCCCTGGAACTCGCGACGCTCTCCGAACACGTGGTCATCGGGCCAATCGGGTTCATCGCGCAGGCGATCCCGATCACGCCGGGCGGGGTGGGCGTGGCCGAGGGCGTGTTCGCCTGGCTCTACAAGTTGTCCGACCGACCGGAAACACGCGGCATCATCGCCCGGCTCTCGCTGCGGCTTGTCGAGTGGCTCATCGCCTTAACCGGGTACATCGTCTTTTTGCGGATGCGAGCCGAAGTGCGCGAGATTCAGCACGAGGTGGAAGAGGCGGCGGAAAGTCCACCCGCAGAAAGTCTCAAGTCGGAAACCCCCAAAGATTGAGAACTTCGACGGTGTTTCGTTTTTGGTGTTTCGTGTTTTGTTGAACGCGAACTGACGGTGGCTCCCTTCGCGGTCGTAAAATGCCGAAGACTGAATACCAAACACAAACACGCTCCGCAGGAGCAAACATGGCCACGGACGTTCGGCTGAAGGAAGAGTTGCCCGCGATCACGGACCAACTCGTCGAAACGTACACCGAGTGCAGTCGGCTGAACCACCTCGCGCACGAACCGCTGCCCAACCGCGACGCGGTTCGCGAGATCGTGGGCGACCTGATGGAGGTGCTGTACCCGGGCTACGGGAAGCGCCAGAACCTCCACATCGGCAACATTGGGTACCACGTCGGCAGCTTGATCGACGCGCTGCACGACAAACTGACGACGCAAATCGCCCGCGCGCTCCGACACGAACTCTGCCACGAATCGCCGCACGCGGACTGCGAAAAGATGGCGCAACCGAAAGCGGTGGAACTGCTCCGCCGGCTCGCGGACGTGCGCAAGACGCTCGAACTCGATGTGGAAGCGGCGTTCCGCGGCGACCCGGCAGCGCGCAGCCACCACGAAATCATCTTCTGCTACCCGGGCCTGGAGGCGATCACGGTGTATCGCGTTGCGCACGAGTTGCACGGGCTGGGTGTGCCGTTCATTCCGCGCATGATGACCGAACTGGCGCACGCGAAGACGGGCATCGACATCCACCCCGGCGCGCGGATCGGGCCAGCGTTCTTCATCGACCACGGCACTGGCGTGGTGATCGGCGAGACGTGCGACATCGGTCGCGGGGTGAAGTTGTACCAAGGCGTGACGCTCGGCGCGCTGAGCTTCACGAAGGACGACGACGGCGGGTTGCTTCGCGGGGGCTACAAACGCCACCCGACGCTCGACGATGGCGTGATCGTGTACGCGAACGCGACCATCCTCGGCGGCCAAACGGTGATCGGCGCACGTGCGGTGGTCGGGTCGAACGTGTGGCTAACGGAAAGCGTGCCGCCGGACACGACCGTGGTTCTGGAGAAACCGAAACTGCGGTTGAAAGGTACGAAGCCCGCGGACGCGCCGCTGACCTACGAGATTTGAGCCGATTCAAGCCGACACGCGATACCACCATGACCACCTCCGACGCCGCGCGCCTCGACGATTACCGTTTCCAGATGGGCCACGACGCCGGGAACCTGGCGTTGGCGCTCGACAACTTAACCGACGCGATGACCGCGCTGAACCAGCACCTCGTGTACTACCGCCTCGAAGGGGGACAGCGACGCACGGCTCCGCCGGACCTCGTCCCGCTGCTCGCGGTGCTGGCCGACGCGAAGCGCTTGGTTCAGGAGTCGCTGTTGCGGCTGAAGGGTAAGGAGACGTGACCAATCACATCACGAGCCGGGGCTTGGCGGCGCGGGCCGCGTTGCACTTGGCGCAGACCCCGCGAATCACCAGCGTGTGACCCGTGGGCCGGAACTGGTTCTGCGCCGCGACCTTCCCCAACAGCGATTCCAGTTCCTCGCTCTGAAACTCTTCCATCGACTTGCACACCTCGCAGACGAGGTGGTCGTGGGCCGGGTAGCCGTAGTCGTGGTCGAAGATGGTGCGAGCGCCGAGTTCGATCTGCCGCAGCAGACCGGCGTCCACGAGCGTCGAGAGCGTCCGGTACACCGTCGCCCGGCTGACGCGTTTTTTCGCCTTCTCCAGTTCCTCGATGAGCTGCTTCGTGTCGAAGTGTGAGTGTTTGGCGAAAATGTGTTCCACCAGCACCCGCTGCTGTTCGGTGAATCGCTGAGGCGTTTCACGGCTCGCGAGGTACTCCCGGAATTTGTTCTCCGGGGTCTGCGATACCGCGACGGCAGGAAGTGACACGGTAGACTTCTCCCAATTGGGCGGAACGCGCTTATCCGTCAGTATAGCCGGGGTGCCCAGTGTGAGGTGAAGACGACGAGAAAGCCGACCCGCATAAACGCACCCCGTCGCTGACGCTCCGGGTTCGCCAGATCACACTGGCGAACCCGGAGCGTTAGCGACGGGGTGAACAAACAAAACATACTTCGGCGGTCTACACGCAAGCCGCGACGCGGCGGAGCAGGGCTTCTTCCGCGAGGAGCCACTTCTCTTCGGTGTCGTAGGTGCCGTCGGCGATCTGCTGACGGATGCGAGCGACGAGTTCGTGCCGGATGCCGTCCGACCCCACCAACTCTGGGGGGGCCGGTTGCCGCGCCGCGGGTTCCGCGCTGAGGCGCGTCATCCGGTCGAACGCGGGGGGCGTGGCGGTGGACTTGACAACGGCGACGCGCCAGCGGTGCCAGTCATGTGGTGAGGTCTCACGCATTGGAATATCGTCTCCCTGCCGTCGCGAGCGTGGCCCGCAGGGCAGTCTGTCGGTGTGTGGTCCCACCGGTCGAGCCGGTAGTTCCGCACGCGGTTCACCCTCTCCCGGACCGGTGCAACTTGAACGCCGAAGCGCTGGTGTTGCCAGTCCAAACCTTCCGTCGCGCCGTCGAATCCTGACCTCGCGCCGGCTGGTCATTGTCCTGGGTAGGGGCGGAATCCGCCGCCCCGGGACACGGTTCACCCGTTCAGTGATCCGCGTCCCATTCTACGCAGGTGTATCGTCGTTCGGTCGCAACCTCTCGCAAGAAAATGCGCACCCGGTTGCTCGCCACTCACGGGTTCCTGGCTTGCGCACCCGTTACCCGGATGATGCGCGGCGAACGGTTCACGCGGTCGCCCCAACCCCCGTTCGCCGCGCACTTTGTTGGAATCCGCTCAAGCTCGAAAGCCGTTTTTCGTGTTCCGTGTTTTGTGTTTGGTTTTTTCGCTCCTGTTGCGATGCGGGAGCGCACCGTCCATTCTTCACGAAGCACCAAACACCAAACACTACACACCACTCCGCAAGTGGTTCGCGGCCATGTGCGCTGCGCGGGTCGGCGCCGGGTGCCGGTAACCGCTCAGGGTTGCACGCACGAGCGTGGTTGCGCCGGCCACGTCGATCTTGTGTCCCGGCGACACGTACACCGACTTCACCCCAGTGGCCGAACGCACCACCGAACCAACTGTTTCACCACTTACGGTGAGGGCGGTTGCATCGCCCGCGTTGGGTCCGGGTTCGGTGTGGTCGCCCGCAAGCCAGCTCTTCGCACAGCCCACGCACGGCAAATCTAGCCACAATCCGAGGTGGCAGGCCAGACCGAACCGGCGCGGGTGGGCGATCCCCTGACCGTCGAGCATAACCGCATCTGGCGCTCGGCGCAATTCGCGAAACGTGTCAAGCAGCGCAGGGATTTCACGAAACGACAGCAGCCCCGGAATATACGGGAAAGTCACTTCGCGAGACACCGTCCGTTCTTCGACGACGGAGAGGTCGGAAACCTTCAGCACAACGACCGCCGCGAACAGGCGCGGATCCGTAAGGTGGTACGCGATGTCGCACCCCGCGACGTATTCGATTGGGCGCGTGGGCGGTGCGGAGGTGTCCACGCGCGCGACGAGCGAGTGCTGGAGGGCGACGGCTTCCGCTTCGGTCGCGGGCCAGTCGTGGAGGTGGGGGAACTGCATGGTGTTTGTGAGTGTGGCGCGTTCGGAAAAGAGGTTTTGGTTGTTCCGGTTGTAGTGACTCGCCGGCGGGTGGTGTGGTTCGTTTGCGATTGTCGCGCCATCACTTCTTGGGCTTGCGTTTCTGCGCGAAGATCCAATTCCAGAACTCCTTCCCCTCGATGGTACGGTTTCTTTACCTGGTACTGCCTGAGCGATTCGCGAAGTTCATTGTTAGATGTAACAAACCCTTTGTCCTCAATCGCCTTCTGCTACCACTCCCTCGTCGATCTTTGTTCGGGAGATCGCTAGCAAACGTACGCCAGCCGAAGTTACGAACTTGCGGCGTACGATCCCCAGATTGCGGCGCCGGCATTCCCTCCCGAACCGGTGCCCAGGTCGATGCCGATTACCAGCGGTTGACGCACACTCGCTTCGGTCCCACAATCGCTGAACACGATCCGCCCCGAAACCGGTGCCTGTTCAATGAACGTTCCCCTCCCGAAGTACGTCGAACGCGGGCCGATCCACGACGTCGCGTGGATCCCGCTGAAGTTCTTCACCGACGCGCGGGGGTGGCTCGTCGAACTATTCCGCAACGACCTCGTGCCGCCGCAGTTCCACCCGGTCATGGCCTACGTATCGATGACCAAACCGGGCGTCGCTCGCGGGCCGCATGAACACCTCGACCAGGCCGATTACTTCTCCTTCACCGGGCCGTCCACGTTCCGCGTGTACCTGTGGGACGCGCGCAACGATTCGCCAACGTTCGGCTTGAAGGAGGTGCGTGAGGTCGGCGAGAGCGCCCCGTTCGCGTTGATCGTTCCGGCGGGAGTGGTTCACGCGTACAAGAACGTCGGGAACGCGGACGGGTGGGTGTTCAACGCCGCGAACCGCCTGTACGCGGGGTGGTTGAAGCAGGAACCGGTGGACGAGATTCGCCACGAGAAGGACGCGAACAGCCCGTATCAACTGGATTGAGGCGTTCGCTGGTTCTCACGACGGCGGAGAGGGCAACAAT
>CAMDQN010000190.1 GCA_945905925.1 Singulisphaera sp. GP187 | reverse complement strand
CAACAGATCGGCCAGTTGGACGCGTGATTTGGACGGCTTGTGCGTTGGAGGGAGCCGCATCCGTGCGTGACTCTGAGAATAACAAACTGTGGTCAACCAGTTACCAGATGACAAGATACGTCAAGAAAACCAAAGTTGAAAGGGTTGGGCGAAGAAACCTACCCCCAACCCCTTCCCTTCAGGGAAGGGGAGCAAAGGCAGACCCACCCCCAGCCCCTCCCTGCAGGGAAGGGAGTAATAGTCGAGCGCGGGGTCGGACGGTTACGATGCACGAGTGTTTTCCTCCCCTCCCTGCAGGGAGGGGCCGGGGGTGGGTTGCGAACGAGACGAATAGGAATTGTGAGAAGTCGATGAGGATGGTACGGTGGAGTTGTTGGTACACGTCGATCGCAGTGGGCGCTCGCCCCAGAAGGGTTTCCGATGAGCAGCAATAACCAAATTCTTTCCAACGTGCGGGAAGGGTCGCCGTTTGCCAGTCCGCTGCGGGTGCTGGTTGTTGCTGATGGCGACAATGCCGTCGAAGCGATCGCGCTGGCCGAAGCGCTCGGTGCGTTAGGGTCTGAAGCGGAAGTGCGGTTGAGCGAGGACACCACCGCGGACGAATACGGCACACCGGATGCCGTGATCATGGCTGGTGGCGAGAGCGTGCCGTTCGCACACAATTACCTAACGGGTGGAGGCCATCCGGTTCTTGTCGGCGTGACTGACGCGAAGGAACAGTGGCCCACCAATGCCGGTTTCGACCTGGTCGTGAGCCGGCCGGTAAACGCCTCGGCGCTCATGGAAAAGTTGGGCGGGTATCTGCTCCGCATCTGATGACGCACGAATCACCAACGGAAGGGGGCCACGCGGGTTCATCCCGCGCGGCCTTTCGTTTACCGGTCACCGGGATAGGGCTGGTTCCCGCGAACGCTGAACCACAGGATGCGGTTTAGTGTGTCCTCGTCGGCCTTGTCTTCTTCCTCGAAGTCCAGCGCCAGAGACTTCAGCGCGTACTCTTTCGCCTTCCCTTCGAGCTTCGCGACCGGCTTGTTCATCTCGTCGAGCGCGATCTTGTTCTTCACAGCGGTGTAAGCCGTGAGGTCCGCTTTGTCCGTGAAGCACCCGCGCATCGGCGTCGCGCTCAGGTCGAGTTGCGTCATTGGCGGCAGCCCCAGAATCAACTCGATCGTCTTCACCATCCCGGTCTGGTTGTAGCACGTCGAATCGACCGCTTTGCGTTTCGTGTACGGCGAGATGACCAGGCCCACGGTGCGGTGCCCGTCCACGTGGTCGAAGCCGTTCTGCGGGTCGTCTTCGGTCACCACGATGCACGTCTTCGCCCAGAACTTGCTCTTCGACATCGCCTCGACCACCATTCCGAGCGCGAGGTCGTTGTCCGCGACCATCGCGCGCGGCGTGGGCGAATCCGGCCTGGTGCCGTTGGTGTGATCCGCTGGCAGGAACAGGTACGTCAAGTTCGGGAATTCGCCTTTCTTCTCGAACTCCTTCAGCTCGTCGATGAACAGCTTCGCGCGGTACACGTCCGGGGTGGTGAGCGGGAATCCGGGGAAGTTCGGGTGGCTGTACTTGTCGAGTGACCGCATGTTCGGCATCGCGGTGATCTTCACTTTCGCGGTGCCGTTCTTGTAGTCCGCGTAGAGATCGGTCCACTTCGCGCCCTTCGGCTCGTAAGCGGTCTTCACGAACTCGCCGTAGTTGCGGAACGACTTCTTCTTCGACAGCGCGTTGTCCCAGAGGAAGCCCGAAGTCGGGAACGCGAGCGCGTCACTGCCTTCGTAGGGGTAACTTCGCGTGAACTGCCCGAACTGCTTTTCGAGGTAGTCCGTCGCGTAGGCCGCGTTCGCCCACGAGTGGCCGTCAGCGCTCAACACGCCGGAGCAGTAGAAGTTGTCGAGCAGCACGAACTCGCGGGCGAGTTTGTGGTGATTGGGTGTAACTTCTTCGCCGAAGATGCATAGGTTCGCGTCGCCGTTACCTTCCTTCATGTCGCCGAACACCTGATCGTAGGTGCGGTTCTCCTTGATGACGTAGATGACGTGCTCGAACACCGACGGTTCGCCGTGGCGTTCAGGAACCGGCACCGGCTTCGCGTCGGCGCGCGGCTTCTCCATGCCCGCGATCGAGTACCCGAGGCGGTTGTTCGCGTTCACAGTCTCGGTGTACTTCTTCAGCGTGGCGACGTCTGGTACGGCGATCAGCGACACCGAACCGAGGTGGTCGTGCGAGTTGTGGCCCTGCTTCCCCGGTGACGCGGGGTCGTCTTCCTTGCCGTCGGGCTTCTTTGCCTTCGGATCAACCTTCCGCGGTTGTAGCGCACCGTGGCCCTTCACGTTCGCGACGAACAGGCGCTTGCCGTCCGCGGAGAACCGGACGGCACCGGGATACCAGCCGGTCGGGATCATGCCTTCGACGAGTGTCGGCCGCGGTTGGCCCATCGGCTGTGGGCCGCCTACCTCCGACCCCAGGAAGATCACCGCGATGCAGTTGCCGGTGCCGTTCGCGACGTAGAGGTAGAAGCCATCCGGGTCGAGCGCGACCGCGTTCGACCCGGTGCCGAACGGCAGCTTCGCTTCCGGTTTGCAGTCCACAGTTTCAACGACCTTGTCCGTCAGGGTGCTGATGATGCTCACGGTGTCGCTGTTCGCGTTCGCGACGTATACGAACTTGCCGTTCTTGCTCGCGACGATGCCGCTGGGGTGCCCACCGACGGTGATCGTCTTTGTTTGCTTCCATTCGTTATCCACTTTCATCACCACGGAAACGCTGCCGTGGTTCGCGACGCTCGTTCGCGGGTCGATCTTCGTCGGCGTGCCGGACGACTTGCTCATCGGGTCAGCTTTGCCAGGGTGATCGCCGCCCCAGTTGGTGACGTAAACCTTCTCCTTCACCACGACCGGCATGTACGGCGCGACGCCGACCGGGACGCGAGCTTCCACTTCGCCGCCGTCGAGCTTCATCAGTTGAAGTTCGTTGCCGCGGTTCGCGCACACCCACACACGCGAATCGCCTTGAAGCGCCATCCCGGTTGGGTACGCGACCCCGCCGACCGCCGGCGCCTTCAGTGCGAGTGCGCCGTCCCACGCGTATTTGCCTTCCGCGTTCCGCTTCGCGATGCGAACCGCGTTCTGCGAATCGGTGACGTACACACGGTCGCCCACCACGACCATCCCGACCGCACTAAACGCACCGGCGAGTGTCTTCGTCGCGGCGGGCAGCGCGAGCGTTTGTGTCACCTTGCCCGTGACTGGGTCGATGAACGCGAGGTCGCGCATGTTTTTGATCACGAGCAGTTTGCCGTCTTCGATCGCGAGCAGATCGACCGGGCGCCCGGGGAACGTGACCTGCGCGCCGGCGGGCTGAAGAATCTGGTTCGTGGGCACGACGATGCGCCCGTCCGGTTGGATCCCGACCTTGAGCTTGTCACGGTCGTCAGCCCCGTCCGACGGGATGACGAGCGCCGCGAGGAGCATCAGCGCGACAACGATCACAACGCGATACCGCATGACTCAGGTTCTCCGCGAAAAAGGCATTGGGGCGGGCAACTTACCCCGCAGTCGCGCGAGAAGCGAGTCTTCGCGCTGCTCGCCAGTGTGTTTCAAAGTAGTAGGTACACGCCATGTGCCGTCGCTTCGCAACTCAGAAACGCTTAACGGTTCTGACTCGCGTAACGACGGCACACGGCGCGTGCCTACTACTTTGAACTATCACTTGGTCGTGGTCACGAGTACGACCTCGAAGTGCAACTTCTGCGGTTTCGCGGCTTCGCGAATCTTCGCGTCCGCTTCTTCAACCTTCGTGGTCATCGCCGCGAGGTCATCCTTGAGCTTCACGTCCGCACCTTTCGCGTGCGCCTTCTGCGAGAGCGAGCGCCAACCGCCGACGATCGCTTCCTTGTCGGAGACAGCCTTGAGGACGGCCCGCATCTGCGCGACGACTGGGTTCACGTCCTTCGACAGCGGGACCGGCGCAAGCGAGGTCAGGTTGACCCCATCAGCCAGTTGTTTCGCGGTAACGCGACCACACGTTACGCCGCCGATCTTAAGCAGGTAGTCGCCGTCTTTCAGACCCTTGACCGCGACCGTGTACTTGCTCATGGCGAGCACGTCTGGGGCGATCGGCAGCACGACGCGTGCGTCGTCCGCGATCGGAAACGGGAGACACTCGTCGAGCCGATCGAAGGACGCGCCAGTCGGCGCGGTCTTGATGTCGGTCACAGTGCAGCCTTTTGCCTCCGCGGTGCCGACACCGGCGTCCACGGTCGCGCTGCTGACGAACCCATCGGCGCCGAGTTCTTTGAGGAGCGCTGCGGCCATCATGAGTTGACCGGGCGCGCCGGGGTGAACCGGGTCGCCCTGGAGGTTCACACCCCGCCCGGGGTTCTTCTCCTGAGCGGCGAGGAACGCGCGCAGTTGTTCGACGCCCGCGAGGGTGTCGTCGTTCGCGACCGTCTTCAGGTCGGCGAGCGAGGCCGCGGTCAGTTTCTCGCGCGGCTTGTTCCGGCCCCACGGGTCGAGGCACGCGTGGAACTGGTCCGCGTAAGGGAGTTTCTCCTTCTCGCAGAACACTTTCAGCGCGGTCGCGTACTCGTCGAGGCGCTGGTTGCGACCCACGAGTTTGGTGGACAACGTACCGTCGTTCACCGGACTGGCGGAGAGGATCACCGGCCGCGCACCCGACTTCTTGATGCGTTCGACCATCGTGCCCATGTTCTTGACGAAGTCTTCGGTCTTGGTGCCGCCACTGTCGTTCATACCGAGTTCGACGGACACGACGGTCGGCTTCCAGGCGCCGATGTCGTAGTCGAAGCGAGCGAGCGTGGATGGGATCGTGTGCCCGCCAACGCCGGAGTTGCGGAACGCGAACTTCATCTTCGGGTAGCGTGCGTAGCAGAACGCTTCGAAGTAATTCGAGTGCAGGTGCTGGGCGGTGATGCTGTCACCGGCCATAACCCAGATGTCGCCGTCCTTGAGGGGGAACGTGGGTTCGGCAGCGCGTGCGGGCTGGGCCAATAGGCCGAGCAGGGCCGCGAGCACGAGGAGACGAGCGAGGCGCATGGCGGGTTCTCCTGGGTATGGAAGAGGGAAGAGTACCGGTCCGGCGGGGCGTGGGCATCGTACCCGCTCGTGGTGGCTGGAGCTAGCGCCGACCCGGACAACGCGTTACTTCCGCACTGCTGCGTACACGTCGCGCAGCGGAACGTTGTGGTCGCGCGCGACTCGGGCGCAGTCTTCGTATTCGGGCGTGATTACCTCGAAGCCATCCGCACGCCAGCCGCGTTTCGCCTTCACCGGTCCCCACGGGGTTTCCACCGTGACCGCTTCGCGCCGGAGTTTCGCCCGTGTCGCGGTCGTGCGGCGCACGCCGAATGTGCCCGTTTCGCGGAACAGAATCGCTTCCAGTGCGATAGCCTTTCCAGGCTCGCAGATCACGCTGAGTAGCACGCCGGGCCGGTTCTTCTTCATCTGAATCGGGACCGCGAACACGTCCAGCGCGCCGACCGCGAACAACCGCTCGATGGTGTAGCCAACAACTTCCGGCGCGATGTCGTCGAGGTTCGTTTCGAGGATGGCCACTGTGTCGGTCTCGCTCACGCCCAAGGTCGGCAAACCCTGGGGCGCTGCCACACCCACCATCAGCCTCAAGATGTTGGGCTGTTCGAGGAAGTCTTTCGTACCGGAGCCGTGGCCGATGCGCTCGATGGTCATGGCGGGCGTTGCGGTCCATTCCGTGACGACCGTGGTGAGAATCGCGGCCCCGGTGGGGGTAGTGAGTTCCGTTTTGATCGTTGACGGCGCGAGCGGAACGCCCTTGAGCAGTTCCGCGGTGCCGGGCGTCGGCACGGGCATGATGCCGTGCGCGCACTTCACCGTGCCGCTACCGGTCGGGACCGGCGTACTCGTGAACTTCTCCACGCCGAGCAGATCTAATCCGACCGCGGCGCCCACAATATCGGCGATGCTGTCGAGCGCGCCGACCTCGTGGAAATGGACGCGTTCGAGCGGCATCCCGTGAACGGTGGACTCCGCGACCGCGACCTTGCGGAAGATCGTCGTTGCGAGTTCGCGCTGCTTCGGCGTGAGCGCGCCTTTCGCGAGGATCGCTTCCACATCTGGTAGAAAGCGGTAATCCTCCTGGTCGGCGGCGTCGATGGTGGCTTTCGTCGCGGCGAACCCGCAGCGCTTGACGCGCTCGACTTCGAGTTTGATTGGCAGTTCGAGCGAATCGAGCGCCGCGCGGATCACCTCGACCGGCACGCCAACGTCGATGACCGCGCCGAGAACCATGTCCCCGCTGATCCCGCTGAAGCAATCGAAATGAGCAACGCGCACGACTTCTTCTCCCTGTTGCCGGTGTTGTACTGGCCGGACGGCCCATCGCGTGGCATAAACTGGTATCGCCGTTCCCGCCGGAGGCTTGCCAGTGTCCGCTTCACACGCATTGCTCACTCGCCTCGCAGCCGCAGCCAACCCGGACGGCGGCTACGGCTACCACGCTGGCAAAGCCAGCCACCCGGAGCCGACATGCTTCGCGATGCTCGCCTTCGCGACCGCGCGCGACGCGTTCGCGCAACAGATTCAAAACGGCCTCAGCGCGCTCGAACGCAACCGTCAGCCCGACGGCGGGTACGGTCTCGCCGGCGGTCGCCCGGAAGCCATCTGGACTACCGCGATCGCGCTCTTCACACGGCTCGCGCTCGGCGCGGCGCCCGATCAGGTGAAGCCTGCGGTCGCGCGAGTGCTGGCCGTCGAGAGCCGCGTGATGGCGAAAGACCCCGAAACGTCCGACATGGAGAACGACATCGACCTGTCGCTTGTCGGCTGGCCGTGGGCCGCGTCGAACTTCGGGTGGGTGGAACCGACCTCGTGGGCGTGCCTCGCGCTGCGCGCTGCCGGTCTGGAGAACCACGCACGCGTGCAGCAAGGGCTGAAACTGTTGCTCGATCGCGCGTTCGACAGCGGCGGCGCGAACTACGGCAACCGCGTCGTACTCGGGACTTCGACCGAACCGATTCCCGGCCCGACCGCGT
The DNA here is from genome assembly GCA_945905925.1 of Singulisphaera sp. GP187. Taxonomy (GTDB): domain Bacteria; phylum Planctomycetota; class Planctomycetia; order Gemmatales; family Gemmataceae; genus Gemmata. The sequence continues at coordinate 1,658 of CAMDQN010000190.1, read as the reverse complement.
TGTTGTTGCTCGCGGTGCAGGGTGCGGTCGATCATCCGCGCGTAGATGCTGCGGTGGGCTATCTGCGGATGCACGCGGCGAAGGCGACCGACCTCGAACACCTCGCGTGGGCGCGGATCGCGCTCGGTGTTCACGACTCCGACACCGCGACACGCGACCTGTTCCCGGAACTGGACGCGAAGATTCTCGCGAGCGCGACGGATGCGACCACGAGCACTCACCGGCTCGCGCTCGCGGCGCTGGCATTGGGGGAGACACGCCCGCTCGCGCTGAAGAACCTACCCCCCTCCCTGAAGGGAGGGGGGGGACAGAACTCGGACTCCCCCCTCCCTTCAGGGAGGGGGGCTGGGGGGGTAGGTCTCTTCACCAAAATCGCGTCGAAGTTCCGCGGGGTGATGGTCGCGGGCATCTCCAAGTTCAAGCCACTGCCGGACACGTCGGCGGTGCATATCAGCCGTGCCCCGAACTACGACGCACCGCTTGTGGAAATCCTCGCGGCGCAGTTTAGCCACTTCCGTATGGCGTGCCCGCTCGCGGGGAAGCGCGTGGTGTTGAAGCCGAACCTCGTGGAGTACCGGCCGGACCGCGTCATCAACACGGACCCGCGCGTCGTGGACGCGGTGATTACGCTTTGCAAGCAAGAAGGCGCCGCGGAGATCGTCGTCGCGGAGGGGCCGGGGCACTGGCGCAACGTTCACTTTCTCGTTCGCGAGAGCGGCCTCGGTGCTGTCCTCGATAAGCACGGCGTTCGGTTCGTGGACATCAACCACGACGAACCGGTGAAGGTACTCAACCTCGGCCGGCTCACGCGACTCGATCATCTCTACATGTCGCGCACGGTGCTGAACGCTGATGTGCTGATCTCGCTCCCAAAGCTGAAGACGCACCACTGGGCGGGCGTCACGCTGTCGCTGAAGAACCTCTTCGGCACGCTGCCGGGCATCTGCTACGGGTGGCCGAAGAACGAACTGCACTGGCGAGGCATTCCGCAGAGCATCGTGGACATCAGTTGCACGCGTCCCGCGAACCTGTCCATCGTTGATGGCATTATCGGTATGGAGGGCGACGGCCCGCTGCACGGCACCGCGAAGCACGTCGGGGCGCTGGTGATGGGCGTGGATCCGGTCGCGGTTGATTCAACGTGTGCGCGGATGATGGGCATTCCGCCAGAGCGAGTTCCCACGTTGGTGTACGCAGCGGCGAAGCGCATCGGCCGGATCGCGGAGGCGGAGATTCAGCAGTTGGGAGAACCGATCGCGGCGCTAGCGACGAAGTTCGAGATGCCGCCGATGGTGGACCGCGAACTGTTCCCGGCACCGAAGCAGACCGCGTGAAACAAATAGAGGCTCAGGTTGTTACCTGAGCTTCTATTCGTTTCAGTGCGGTAATTATCACCGAGGCCGGAATCGCACGCTCCAAACGCTCGCCCTCTCCTGGTGTGGCAAGGTCGTGGACGCGAGCGTGAACGCGCTCAAGCGTTCGCTGCTGAACTGCACGATCGAACGCTAACCCCTGGTATGGTTCTGGTATGGTTCTTCAGCGTCGTGAATAACCTATTCAGGAGTCCACCGGCGGGTGAGTTCGTTGCCCCTGAGGCCTTCGCGGCCGTGGGTGAGTAAGAACCCCCGCCGGGCCGTCCGCGACAGACCCCGAACAGT
>CAMDQN010000189.1 GCA_945905925.1 Singulisphaera sp. GP187 | reverse complement strand
GGTCGCCACCTGCCAGTTCGCGGATTCGTCGATACTCGTGTTCCCGAAGTTTGCCGCGTAGTTGTGGTAGGTCGCGCTCTGGCCGTTCGCCGGCCAGCCGCCGGTGTTCGGGGTGTCGCTGGGACAGAGCAGTGTCTTGATCTGCTTGCCCGTCGCGCCGTTCAAGTTATCGACGTGGTAGTAACTCCGTCCGCCCGAGATGCCGTAGTCGTAATAGATTTTCTGAATCGCGTCCTGCTCGATGTACGGGAGGATGGGCACCTGCCAGGTGCCCTGGCCCCAGTAGGGCGTGGCGTCGGCGACCCCCGGCGGCAATTTCCCGTATGCGTCGTGGAAGTTGTGCATCGCGAGGCCGAGTTGCTTCAGATTGTTCTGGCACTTCATGCGGGCGGCGGCTTCACGCACCTTCTGGACGGCGGGGAGCAACAAGCCGATGAGGATCGCAATAATCGCGATCACCACCAACAACTCAATCAGCGTGAACCCGCGGTGGCGAGTCGAAGGAAGCATACGAGCTCCTGGAGATAAGGATACCGCGCGAATTCACCCCCGGCACGGTGTGTGATTTTTCTGGGGGTCTGGTTGGTTGAAACACCGCAACGGGGCGATTTCTTGTGTAAACAGTATGTACACCCGCGGGCAGACGCAAGATAGAGATGACTCATTCACAAGCCCGCAGCGCCAGTCTAAGGGGTAACGAGCAGCCTTTGCTGGCGCTGCGGGTTTGTAGAACAGAATGTGTCATCCCTGACCCGCGTCAGGTATAAACCCCAGTATCCTGTCGCGCTCAACAGGGGCTTACGCCCCGTCGCCTCTGACACGAGACCTCACTCATGCCCCGGTTCTCGTACCTGCTCGCTGCGGTTGTCGCCGCCGGTTCGCCCGCGATGTCGTTCGCGGGCGAAGTGCCGTCGTTCGCAACCGAGGTGATGCCGCTGCTCACGAAGGCCGGGTGCAACCAGGGCGCGTGTCATGGCAAGGGCACCGGTCAGAACGGGTTCCGGCTCTCGCTCCGCGGGTTCGCGCCGGAACAAGATTACAAGTGGATCACGCGCGAGTTCAGCGGTCGCCGCCTCGACCGCACAAAGCCCGAAGAGAGCCTGCTGCTCCGCAAGGCGACCGGGCAGACGCCGCACGAGGGCGGCCGGTTGTTCTCCACCGCGAGCCGCGAGTACAAACTCCTCCTCGACTGGCTGAAAGCCGGGTATTCGGGCTTCGACAAGAACGAACCGAAAGTCAGCAAACTCGAACTGACGCCTTCGACGCAGGTGTTGAAACCGGGCGAAGAGATTCAGTTGGTCGCGACGGCCACGTTCAGCGACGGCACGACGCGTGACGTGACCTGGCTCACCAAGTTCGATTCCAACGACGCTGCTTATCTGGAAGTGACGCCGGGCGGCCGGGCGAAGGCAGTACGTAACGGTGCCAGCGCCATTCGTGCGATGTACCTCACGGAAGTCGCGGTTACGGTGTTCGCGATGCCGTTCGACCAACCCGTTGACGAGAAGCGATTCACCGCCGCGAACAACTTCGTCGATACGCACGTTTTCGCGAAGTTGAAGGAACTTCGCATCGAGCCAAGCGATCTCTGTAGCGACGATGAATTTATCCGGCGACTCTTCCTCGACGCGTGCGGTATTCTGCCCACCGCGGCGGAAGTGATCGCGTTCGACGCGGACAAGGACTCGAAGAAACGCGAAAAATTGATCGACGCGGTTCTCGCCCGATCGGAGTTCAACGACTACTGGGCGCTGCAACTCGGTGATCTCTTCCAGAACCGCAAGGAACGCGACCACGACGTTCGCGGGACGAAGGGCGTGCGGCAGTTCCACGACTGGCTGCGGAAACAAGTCGCCGCGAACCGCGCGTGGGACGACATCGCACGCGATGTCCTCACCGCGACCGGCTCGAACGCCGACAACCCGGCCGTGGGCTACTTCATCGTCACGGTGGGCGAGCAGCGCCACGGCGAGAACTCCGAGGCACCGGAGTCGATCGCGCAAGCGTTTCTGGGCACACGCATCGGTTGCGCGAAGTGTCACAACCACCCACTCGAACGCTACACGCAAGACGACTTCTACCACTTCGCCGCGTTCCTCAGTCGCGTGAAACTCGACCGCAAAGAAGCGAAGGTGGGGCCGACGACGCTTCGCGTCAGTCACCCGGACCTAAACCAGAACAAGAACCCGGTGGGCGTGAGTCAGCCGCGCACCGGGATGTTCATGAAGCCGCAACCACTCGACCGCACCGCGGGGAAAGTGGAACCGGGGGACGACCCGCGAGTGTCGCTTGCGAACTGGATCACCGACCCGAAGAACGAGTATTTCGCCGGCGCGATGGTGAACCGCGTGTGGCGGCATTACCTGGGCGTGGGATTGGTCGAACCAGTTGACGACCTGCGCGCGACCAACCCGCCGACCAACCCGGCACTGTGGAAGGCGCTCAACAAAGAGTTCGTGGAGAAGAAGTTCGATCTGCGCGCGCTGATGCGGGCGGTACTCAACTCGCGCGCCTACCAGCTTTCGAGTTCGACGCGACCGGGCAATGCCACCGACGCGCGATTCTACTCGCACTATTACGCTCGACGCTTGCCGGCGGAGGTGCTGCTCGACGCGATCAGCGACGCGACCGGCGTGCCCGAGCGGTTCGACGGTTACCCCGTGGGCGTGCGCGCGGTGCAGGTTCCCGACCCGGGTTCGGTGTCGTACTTCCTGAAAGCGTTCGGCCGCTCGGAGCGCGTGACCGCGTGCGCCTGTGAGCGGGTCGGGGACGTGAGCCTCCCGAACGTGCTGCACCTGATCTGCGGTGACACGCTGACCGCGAAACTGAACAACGGCACCGGCTGGTTGGCGAAGCGATTGAAGGACGAGAAAGACGACGCGAAACTGACAGAGGAGTTGTTCCTTCGCGCCTACGCCCGCAAGCCTACGGCCCGTGAGACGGCGACGGTGGCGGCGCTGCTGAAGGACAAGGACACGCCCCGCGACGAACTCTACCGCGACCTGTTCTGGGCGCTGCTCAACAGCAAAGAGTTCCTGTTCAACCGGTGACGGTGCGGGCCGAATTCGCTCGTATTGCGCGTCACAAGATCGGCCTTCGGTGGTTGGGCGTTTTCGCCCAACCACCGAAGGCCAAAGAAACCTTACTCCGCGTCCAACGACTCCCTCTTCTCGAACTCCCCTTGCGGGTAGCGTTTGAACGCGGGGTCGTCGATGGACCCAATGACGTTTTCAAAGAACCCCGGCGGCCAGCCAAGTTCTTCGGACGTTTTCGGCGCGGGAACGGCGGTGCCGTTGGCGATCGGCTTCGGGGAAACGACCACGGCCACCTCGAACTCGCCCGCCGAACCGACGGGGACACTCAGGTGCAGAACCCCGTCGGGACCGGATGTCGCGGTCATTCGGATCACGTTCATGGCTCGCTCCGTGCGGTCGGGCACACAAGTGATTCTAACCGCTCCGGGCGCGAGCCGGAACCCGCGGCTCACGGTCCAGAACCCCAGGCCGCTTCCAGCGCCCGGCAGTCGGCCTTCAGGCGCGCGAGTACGGTTTCGCGTTGTGGGTCACCGCCCAGCAGGCACTCGACGCGAGTGAGCGAGTGGCGCGCATAGAGCAGGCGCGGGTCGCGCACGCCTGGGTTGTGCGATTCGAGCGTGGCCCGCGAGCCGACATCGTTCCCGAACAGGTCGAACAGTTCCACGGCAACGGTCGCGAGGTCTGCGTCGCGGGTGATCAGCCGGGCGGCGAACTGGTCGGCCACCGTGCGCCGCCGGTCGAACTGCTCGGCCTTCGCGTCCATCGCGGCCCGTTCTTGCGTCGCGGCCCGGTGATCCGCTTCGACCGCGCCGAAGTTCCACACATCCAGCCCCACGCTTCGGGACCATCCCGGGGCGAGCAGGTGGGCGCCGGTCATGCTGACGCTCAATCCGATCAGGACGGCGGCCGAAGCAGCCCCAGGGCGGCGAATCGTAGCCATATTGGAAACCTCGTGGAAACGTCGGGACACGGCGCGCGGCGGCGGAAACGAACAACGATCCGGCGCGAAAGCGTGGATCGTTGGGGGAGGGGCGAAGGGCGGTCGCGTTAGTGCGTGCCGCTGAGGGCAATCATCTTTTCGAGTTCAGCGTCGAACTTCTGGGAGACGGCGGCGCGGGTATCGACCGGTGTGCGGGTGAGCGAGTAGGAGATCACGTTGCGGGCCGCCTTTTCCTGGTCCGTGGCTCCGGGGAAAGAGGCGCGGATCGCTTCCATGTACTTCGGGCGTGTGGCGTTCAACTCGGTGAACTTCGCGGTCGCCTCGGCCAGGGTGATGCGCCCGGCGAGTAGTTCCTCGATGATCGTCTCTTTCAGGTCGATCCGGCGCTTGATCTCGTCGTCCTCGATGTCCAGCCGTTCGCTCGCACCCGTCGATTCGCGGAGTTGGTCGTTGAGCGCGGGAACGTTCCACACGTCCGCACCGATGGACTTCGCCAGCGTCGGGTGGCACGCCAAAATCGTGAGCGTCGCGAGCGCCGCAACGGCAGTCACGAGTCGCGGGCGGCTCATCAATGTCACGAACAAGATATCGTCTCCGTCATCTCCGTCGCTGGCTGCGACGGTGGTAGGTGCCGTCTGCCGGGAATGGCAGAAAGCAGGTTGAAGTAGGCCAACAGCGCACCGGCTGGAACCGTCAGGGGACGGTTCTGTGACGCGCGGTCGGAGTGTTTGGGCGGACCGCAGATGAGCGGGCGGAGCGATCCGTCCGTTTCGTCCAAGGTCGGGCAGCGGGAGTTGCACGGTCGCGTGCTTTCGCACGTCGTGTCCGCAGAGAAACCCGCTTCTGGCGAGAACCGTTCTCGTTCCGTGTCGTGTTTTCGGCCGACTCGGGCGCGAACAGTTGGGGGTGGGTAGTTCTGCTCTTCGCTTCTGGAGATAATCCCGTCGAACAAAGGAAATCTTACACTCCTTATTTATGCAACACCGAAGCCGGGTTTCAAGTTCCTCAAATCATTCTCGCAACTCGCAATTAAGATCGGGTTAGCGAAGTGCGATGTTCCCGTGTGAATTCCAAACGTGCGAGTTTCTGTCACTCGGCGAGGCGGATGTTGCCCGAAGTTGACACACCGGAAGCGAGGTTGTGCGCGGCGGATTGATTCGTGAAACGCTGTGGGTGGTTCGCGACAGGGCGGTCGGATAAGATGCGCAAACCGGTCCGCGAATCCACAAACCCAACGCCCCGTATGACCACACCCGACCGACCAACCGGTGACGGCCCTCCGCGACCCGCGCCGGCGAAGTGGCACGACCCGGACGTATTGCGCACCGTCGTCTTCGTTCTCGTCGGGGCGACGGCCGGCTGGTATCTGCTGCTCCAACTCGCGTCGGTGCTGCGCCCGCTCCTGGTCGCGGTGTTCCTCGCTTACGTATTGATGCCGTATCACTCGCGGTTGCGGAAACGCGTCGGCACGCCCGTGTCGATCGGCATCCTGGCAGGTGGCACCGCCAGCGTGCTGGTCGGGTTGGCATTCATCACCTTTGCCAGTGTCCTTGCGCTCCACGACGACGTACCCAGACTCAAAGAGCGAGCCGACACAGTGTTGACCAAGTTGGAGCAGGGAATCGTCACGAATGCGCCGTGGGTGTCGCCGGGCAAAACCGGGCACCCGCTGCGTGCTCAAGCCACCGAGCAAATCACGTTCGTGGCCCGCGTGATCTTCAACGTGGCTGCGAGTACGATCCTCGAAGCGTGCGTGATCGCGCTGTACCTGCTGTTCCTGTTGCTCGAAGGAACACGGTTCCCGGACCGCGTGCGCCGGGCGTACCCACCGGCGCGGGCCGAGGAGATCCTGCAGATCGCCGGACAGGTGAACTCGGCCGTCATCAGTTATCTGAAGGCAAAAGTGAAATCGAGTCTGATCCTCGCGGTGCCGGTCGGGATCGTGTTGTGGGTGGTGGGCGTGAAGTTCGCGCTGTTGTGGGCGGTGCTGACGTTCCTGTGCAACTTCATCCCATACATCGGAACGGTGATCGCGTACTCGCTGCCGGTGGGGTTCGCGTTCCTGTGGTTCGGGCCGACATGGGAGCCGTTCGCGGCGGCCGGATTGTTACTGGGGTGTCACGGCTTGTCGTCGTCGGTGGCGGAACCGATGGTCATCGGCAACGCGGTCGGCGTTAGCCCACTGGTGATCCTCGGTTCGTTGGCGTTCTGGGGCTTGTTGTGGGGTGTGCTGGGGATGTTCCTCGCGGTCCCGCTGACCGCGGTGATGATTCTGGTGATGGAACACTTCGACCAGACCCGTGGCCTCGCGAAGCTCCTCAAGGGCGGGTGAACGTCGCGGCTTCCGCTTGCTGTTGGGTCCTACCAAATTTCGCGGATGAGTTTTGTGGGGTAGGCTGCTGGCCTGGCTTCGCTTCGGCAGGCCAGCGGCCTGCCCACAATTGATCCACTCGCCACTTCCCACCGACTTTCCTGACGCTCACTCGGCGAACCGTCTTTCGCGGGATACCGCGTGCTGGCGGGTTCGCTTCTCCTTGTTCCGCGGATTACCGTCGGTTTCGTAGCCGTTCAACTGGGGGTGGAACTCCTCGGGAGCAAAACAAGCGTATTGGAAGACCAAACGCGGCACGACGCGCTCCAAACCTCAGTCCATAAAGACCGCACCACCACTTCAACACCACATTGGACGCACATCTGATGTCTAGTAATGTTGTATTTCATTCTCTTTAATACCGTAACAAAGTCTATTAATCTGACGAATTGCGTCCGTTCGGAAAGAAAATCAAAAAAGACGCGCTTTCTGTGTTGACAGGCATAGTGAACAGACGTATAAGTAGTGTGTCGGATGCAAATGAGGAGTTGAGAACTGCATCTGACCTGGGTGGAACGCAACTCGGGCAAGTGTGGAGGGGCGACAATGGAAAACTGGCGTTTGGTATGGCGTGACGGGTTCGTACCAGTCCTTTCGACGGCTGGGTTGGAATCGCTTCGCGATGCTCTCCGCAGCGACGACCCCAGGTTGACGCAAGGCAGCACCACAACTCCTCCACCACTCATGTGCGTGCAGGACTGGCCGGTGGAAGCCGCGTGTGCGCTCGGCTTCTGCGGCTGGCAAGGCGACGAACTCGAATCCGTTGGCCAGGTCGAAGAGTTCTTCGCGCGGGCCTGTTTCGAGGCCGATCAGCGTCTTGGTGAACCGGCCGCGTGTCGCTGGTTCCTCAACTGGTTCGACGATACGCCCCGCGACCACATGCGCCGCGACCTGCTCAACGAGGTTGAACTGGCCCTCGCGCAACGTCTGCCACGCAACCGTGTCAGCCCGGAAATCGACCGGAGCGTGAAACCCGCCGAGATCGCCGCCGCGTGAGTCGCCAAACCGCAACGACCAAACAACACAATCGCCCTGAAGTTCACGAGGTTAGAAGTAGTCATTTGAACACTAAATCGGAATGGGAGCGAACGCAAAACCCTCCATTCCGGCACAATTTGAAACGAAACGCTTAACCCCCAAACTCGGATACCGCCATGAACCCGATCTGCCGCCACTGCACGAAGTCGAAGGTCAACCGTCCACGCGGGCTGTGCTGGAGTTGCTACTACACCCCTGGCGTGAAGGAAACGTACCCGTCCACGTCGAAGTACGCTCGCCGCGGCGTCGGCAACTTCACCGGCAGCGCGCCGCTCGCTTCTTCGCCGACGACCGCAGCGCCTGGTACGCCCGAAAAACTCGCGGTTCTGGAGCAGCGAGCGAAGATGAAGCAGGCGATCTTCCACCCAGACGACGCCCGCTACGCCGGCGACCCACGCCCGCTGGAGTTCCTCAAGAACAAGTCCCGCAGCACCGCGAACGAGATGGCGTGTGTCGCGTGACCCCGAAATGTCGCGGGTCGCGGCCGAGTCCAGGTTCCTGAGTCGGAGGAGCTCCCAACCAGTGTCAGACCGCCACCGGTAATCGCCAGCCCCTTAGTGGCGGCGAACGTCTCAGGCGCCAGTTCTGACACCGACTTCGAGCGATAAACTCTGTCCCAATAATCCAACGGAGAACGCCGCGATCCGACGACGCATTCCGAGGCGGGCTGATCGAAAGAAATAATCTGCCCGTTACTCACCGAAGGCCGCCCGTTCTAGACGGGCGGCCTTCGTGTTTTTAGGACGTTTCTGCACCAATCTGCAAATCACCGCCCATTCTGTTCGCCAATCTTCCTTCTTCGGGAACCGGACGCGTGACGCCTCGTCCAGTTGTCGCGCCACGAATTGCCACACCGGTGCGACCGCGTTGCGAGTGACAACCCGTTGTCACCGCGTCCCGCTCACAACGTGTCCGGTCGCGGGGAATCGGAAAGGATTCTGCGGTTTTCGCGGCGCCTGGTCCGCGAACCCGGTGGCGTCCATCTCCGTCCGTCTGCGATCTGGTGCGATTCGGCTGGCAATGTGGGTTAGGCGCGGTGTTCACCCGTTCGGGTGTCTGCCGCACTCATTATTCCGACCGTGCGCCCGAACCCCCAAGTGTCGGAAAGCCATTTCCCCCGTCGCCGCAACCCCATACGGAATCGTGGCGTAGAATTGGGGAGCGTTTTACGGACGAGTGATGCACAACGGAGGGACGCGACCATGCTCGTTCTCAGTCGGAAATTGGGCGAGAAGATTTTCATCGGCGACAACATCTGTATCACGGTCGTGGACATTGACCGTGGCAAGATCCGGTTGGGTATTGAGGCTCCGCGAGACGTGGCGATTTATCGCCAGGAACTGCTCCCGCTTGAACAACAGAAGGCGCGGACCGACGCCGCTGGTCAGTCGAACCTACCCGCTGTTTCCTGACGGTTCTCACTCGTCCGCACATTCCGTCGCGCGGCGGGTGCCTCTCAACAGTTGAGAGGCACC
>CAMDQN010000188.1 GCA_945905925.1 Singulisphaera sp. GP187 | reverse complement strand
CGGAGGCGGAGGCGGAGGCGGAGGCGGAGGCGGAGGCGGAGGCGGAGGAGGAGGCGGAGGCGGAGGAGGAGGAGGAGGAGGAGGCAGGTCATCATCGGCAATGGTGCCGGTAGCGGACGCGTCGCTCAGCGTCAACTTCACACCCGTGTTCAGCAGCACCGACACATTGGCCGAGGAGAAGTTGGCGGTGGCGAGGTCGAGGAGTCCGTCCCCGTTCACGTCGCCAAACGCCACGGAAACGGTGGTGCCGGTGGCGAAGGTCTGTTGGGTGGCGAAACTGGGTGTGGTGGCGCCCGGGGCCGTCGTGTTCAGCAGCACCGACACCGTGTTCGAGTTGAGGTTGGCGACGGCGAGGTCGAGGAGTCCGTCCCCGTTCACGTCCCCAAACGTCACGGAACGCGTGCCGTTGCCGGTGGCGAAGGTCTGCCGGGTGGCGAAACTGGGTGTCGTGGCGCCCGGAAGCGTCGTGTTCAGCAGCACCGACACAGTGGCCGAGGTCTGGTTGGCAATGGCGAGGTCGAGGAGTCCGTCCCCGTTCACGTCCCCAAACGCCACGGAACCCGTGCCGTTGCCGGTGGCGAAGGTCTGCCGGGTGGCGAAACTGGGTGTCGTGGCGCCCGGGGCCGTCGTGTTCAACAGCACCGACACAGTGGCCGAACCACCGTAGTTGGGGACGGCGAGGTCGAGGAGTCCGTCCCCGTTCACGTCGCCGAACGCCACGGACTGGGGGCTGTTTCCGGTGGCGAAGGTCTGCTGGGTGGCGAAAGTGGGTGCGGTGGCGCCTGGGGCCGTCGTGTTCAGCAGCACCGACACCGTGGCCGAGATCTAGTTGGCGACGGCGAGGTCGAGCAACCCGTCCCCGTTCACGTCGCCAAATACCACGAAATTGGGGCTGGCGCCAGTGGCGAAGGTCTGTTGGGCGGCGAAACTGGGTGTGGTGGCGCCCGGGGCCGTCGTGTTCAGCAGCACCGACACCGTGTTCGAGTCGCTGTTGGCGACGGCGAGGTCGAGGAGTCCGTCCCCGTTCACGTCACCCCACGCCACGGAAATGGGGCTGCTGCCGGTGGTGAAGGTCTGTTGGGCGGCGAATGAAGCACCCACCGCGATCGGGGCCGTCGCGTTCAGCAGCACCGACACATTGGCCGAGCCGCCGTTGGTGACGGCGAGGTCGAGCAACCCGTCCCCGTTCACGTCGCCAAACGCCACGGAAATGGGGACGGCGTTGGTGGTGAAGGTCTGCTGGGTGGCGAAGGAGGGTGTGGTCGCACCCGGAAGCGTCGCGTTCAGCAGCACCGACACCGTGCCCGTGCCTGCGTTGGCGACGGCGAGGTCGAGGAGTCCGTCCCCGTTCACGTCACCAAACGCCACGGAATTGGGGCTGGTGCCGGTGTCGAAGGTCTGCTGGGCGGCGAAGGTGGGTGTGGTCGCACCCGGAGCCGTCGTGTTCAGCAGTACCGACACATTGTCCGAACCGGCGTTGGCGACGGCGAGGTCGAGGAGTCCGTCGCCGTTCACGTCGCCAAACGCCACCGAACGGGGATTAGTGCCGGCGGTGAAGGCCTGCCGGGTGGCGAAGGTGGGTGCGGTGGCGCCTGGGGCCGTCGTGTTCAGCAGCACCGACACCGTGGCCGAGTTGAGGTTGGCGACGGCGAGGTCGAGGAGTCCGTCCCCGTTCACGTCGCCAAACGCCACGGAAGTTGGGGCGGCGCCGGTGGCAAAGGTCTGCTGGGTGGCGAAACTGAGTGTGGTCGCACCCGGGGCCGTCTCGTTCAGCAGCACCGACACATTGGCCGAGTTGAGGTTGGCGACGGCGAGGTCGAGGAGTCCGTCCCCGTTCACGTCGCCAAACGCCACGGAAATGGGGCTGGTGCCGGTGGCGAAGGTCTGCTGGGTTGCGAAGGAGGGTGTGGTCGCACCCGGGGCCGTCGCGTTCAGCAGCACCGACACCGTGTTCGAGTTCTGATTGGCGACGGCGAGGTCAAGGAGTCCGTCCCCGTTCACGTCGCCAAACGCCACGGAAAAGGGGCTAGCGCCGGTGCCGAAGCTCTGCTGGGTGGCGAACACCGCCGACTGAGACAGGTTGACGCTGAAGGTCCGATCCGATTGGTCTGTCGTGTTGCCGATGATTGGCACGTAGATCATCGCCGTGGTTTCGTTGGCGGCGAACGTCAGAGTCCCCGTGGTCGCGGTGTAGTCGGTTCCGGCAACAGCCGTCCCGTCCACCGTGTTGTAATTCACCTGAACTGGCGCCGCGAGGTCGCCCTCGCGGGTTACCACGAACACCATGTTGGTGGTGCCGCTGTTCCCCTCGGTGAACGGCAACGGGTCGGCAACCGACAGCGTCACCGTTGGGACCACCCGGTCCTCCAGTGACTCCAACCCCAGCACGGCTCGCGGACGCCGTGATTTTGTGTTTAAGTTGTGTGGAAAATTGGACTTGCGGTCGTGACGAGGAGATTTGATGGGAACCCCAGAGGTAAGAAACCGGGCGAGACACAAAACTACCCAATTCTCCTCATTATCGTGATTTGAGCAACAGCGTCTGTATGAAAACCGTGGGAAGAGGCCACGCCGCGGTTTGCGCGCTGGGATTATCGTCTCTCAATCAGATCGTGGCAATTCATTGCCTCGCATAAACTTACGGCGAGTCTCGTTTTTGAGGCGCGAGGATCGAGTCGCGAAGAAAAGCACGGGAATCCAAGCTGTTTCGAGTCTTTCCCTCACTTTCCCGGACACAGCGCGCAAACCGCGGCGTGACCTCGTGGGAAACTGGAGAATGAGGAGATGAGGCGGCGGAAAAACCGCCCCGGTCGAGGCGGGTGGAACCTGCTGCCGGTCGCGACCACGCCAGCGAGCGGATCACGTCTCCCGCTCGCTGGCGGTCGCGGCTCGTTGGAATCGCCTATCGTGTGGTTGAAGCGGGTCCCGTTCCTGACCGCGTGCAGTACCATTCCGGTTCAATTTTGACAGGACTGATGAGAGCAACCTCGATGCGTTAGATACCCCCATTCCAGCTCGGTTCACCTTGTCGCCGCAACAGGCGTCTCGCCGTTCCGCGTCTCACCGGCGACAATGTACCCGTCCCTCCCGACGGGTTCAGCCAATGCCGCATCGTCCGACGTTCGATGAGTTCGCCGCGCTCGCGCGCGATCACACCGTTGTGCCCGTCTACCGGCGGCTCACCGGCGACACGCTCACGCCTGTGTCCGCATTCTGCAAACTCCAGGAAGGCGACTGGTCGTTCCTCTTCGAGAGCGTCGTCGGCGGCGAGCGCGTCGGGCGTTACAGCTTCCTCGGGTCCGGCCCGTTTCGCACGTTCGAGGCATTCGGCACGCGCACGCGAACATGTGAGGGCAATGGCAGGTGGGTCGAATCGGTAGCCGCTGACCCGCTTCGCGTGCTCGAAGACATGATCGCGGAGTTCCGCGCACCGAGCGTGCCCGGCCTACCGCGGTTCTGTGGCGGTGCGGTCGGCTACGCCGGCTACGACACCATTCGCTACGTCGAGCGCCTTCCCAACGCGCCCGCCGACGATCGCGGTCTGCCCGACATGAGCTTCGGGTTCTACGACCGCATGGTGATCTTCGACCACGCCGCGAAGACGGTGTTGGCAGTCGCACACGCGCGAACCGCGGGCAGCGAAGAGTCGTTGCGGCAGGCGTACACCGAAGCGTGCCGGCGCGCGGACGAACTCGTCGAGCGTCTTCAGCGTGGAGTCGCGGACATTCCGCTCACGGACATCGATCCGCTAGCGAAAACAACAGGGGGCATACGTCCCCCGCTCGCCTCGAACTTCACGCGACCTGCGTTCGAATCCGCCGTCGAGAAGGTGCGCGAGTACATCAACGCGGGCGACGCGTTCCAGATCGTCCTGAGCCAGCGGTTCCGTACCGAAACGCGGGCGCGGCCATTCGACATCTACCGGGCGCTCCGGGTCGTGAATCCCAGCCCGTTCATGTTCTACCTCCGTGCCGGTGGGGTCACGCTCGTCGGCGCGTCGCCCGAGATCATGTGCCGTGTCGAGAATGGCGTCATCACGAACCGCCCACTCGCGGGCACGCGGCGCCGCGGCGCCACGCCCGAAGAAGACCTGGCGCTCGCGGCGGAATTAGTGGCCGACCCGAAGGAACGCGCCGAACACATCATGCTCGTCGACCTCGCGCGCAACGATGTCGGTCGCGTCGCGGAGTTGGGCAGCGTGAAGATCAGCGACCTGCTGACGGTCGAGCGATACAGTCACGTCATGCACCTATCGAGCACCGTGACCGGGAAACTTCAAGCGGGCTTGACCGCGTTCGACGCGCTCCGCGCGAGTCTGCCCGCAGGCACGCTCTCGGGCGCGCCGAAAGTGCGAGCGATGGAGATCATCGACGAACTCGAACCGCACCGCCGCGGGCCGTACGGCGGCGCCGTCGGCTACGTGGACTTCAGCGGCAACATGGACACGTGCATCGCGCTTCGCACGATGGTGCTTCTCGGCCAGACCGCTTACGTGCAAGCCGGCGCGGGCCTCGTAGCGGATAGCGTCCCCGCGGCCGAGTACCAGGAAACTGTCGATAAGGCCGCGAGTCTGCTTCGGGCGATCGAGGTGGCCGAAACGCAGTTGTAACAACGGAACACGAGTTTGATCCGCAGATTGCGTAGTAAGTTCACCGCGACGAGGAGTTGGTCCAACTCGCGGCGCAAGCGGGAACACTGGTCACGCCCCAGGCCATCGACCAGCGACAGACTCCGACGTTGGCCGCGTTCCAGGAGGATTTGTTCCACCGAGTCGTTCGGGTCGTGGTCGGATCGGATCGCATCGCCTGGCGACTCCGATCCTTGAGCGGTTCACGGACGTGATGACCCCTTACCTTATTGGCGTACAGCGCCTGGGTCATTTTTTCGCTGCCGTCAGTCGCGCGACTTCGGCGCAGTCCTTGTCGCCACGCCCGCTGAAGCACACCACCACCACATCATCCTTCGAGCGCGTCGTTGCAATCTTCATCGCTTCGACAACCGCGTGCGCGGTTTCGAGCGCCGGAAGGATGCCTTCGAGCCGGCCGCACAGATGGAACGCGTCGAGCGCTTCTTTGTCGGTTACACTGCAATAGCGAACGCGGTTCGCGTCGTGCCAGTAGCTGTGTTCCGGCCCGACACCGGGGTAGTCGAGACCCGCGCTCACGCTGTGAACGTCTGCGGTTTGCCCGTCGTCGTCCTGAAGCACGTAGCTGAAACTACCGTGCAGCACGCCCGGTTTGCCGTTGCTCAACGTAGCCGCGTGATCGCCCACCGCGGTGCCGCGCCCGCCGGCTTCGACGCCGACCAACTCGACGCCCGCATCGTCCACGAACGGGTAGAACATGCCGGCCGCGTTCGACCCGCCGCCAACGCACGCGACCACCGCATCCGGCAACTTCCCGAACTGCGCGAGGCTCTGCGTTTTCGTCTCGGTGCCGATCACGCTCTGGAAGTCGCGCACCATCTGCGGGAACGGGTGCGGGCCGACCACGCTCCCGATGATGTAGTGCGTGTGCTCCACGCTCGACATCCACTCGCGCATCGCTTCGTTGGTCGCGTCCTTGAGCGTCTTGCTCCCGCTCTCGACCGCGAACACTTCCGCGCCCATCGCACGCATCCTAAACACGTTCAACTCTTGCCGGCGGATGTCTTCGCTGCCCATGTAGACGCGACACGACATCCCGAACAGCGCCGCGGCGGTCGCGGTGGCGACCCCGTGCATCCCGGCACCGGTCTCCGCTATCACGCGCGATTTGCCCATACGCCTGGTAATGAGCGCCTGACCGAGCGCGTTGTTGATCTTGTGCGCGCCGGTGTGGTTCAGGTCTTCGCGCTTGAGGTAAATGCGCGCCCCGCCGGCTTCGCGCGTGAGCCGTTCCGCGAAGTACAACCGCGACGGCCGCCCGACGTAGTCGTTCAAGAGACGATGAAACTCCGCGTTGAACACGAGATCGGCCTTTGCCGCGCGGTATGCGGCGTCGAGTTGTTCGAGCGCGAACATGAGCGTTTCGGGCACAAACCGCCCGCCGAACTGACCAAACCGGCCGCGCGCGTCGGGAACTTGAGAGACTGGAGAAGCAGTAAGCATGGAAAGTTTCACCGCAGAGTACGCTGAGAACGCTGAGGAAGAACGACGAGATTGATTGTAGCAGTCCGAACGGGGTTCGCGCCGCGTCGCGGATGCGTCATAATCGCCGTGTTCCGTGTTCTCTGCGGTAAATCTCTTCATGCCCGAACTGCCCGAAGTCGAAACCGTCGTGCGCGATCTGCGCCCGCTGCTCGCGGGGCGCACCATCACCGGCGTGCGGCGCAGCAAGCACAAACTCCGACGGCCGTGGCTGACGAAGTGGAACGCGAAGGTGGTTGCGGCGAGCGTCGAAGGTGTGCGCCGAAGGGGGAAGTGGATTTTGGTTGACCTTGTGAGCCGCGAGCCGAAGGCGACCGGTTCTCCCGCGCTGCGAGTCCACCTCGGCATGTCCGGTCAGTTCACGGTCGTCGACGCGAGCGTGCCCGAAGCGGATCACGTTCACGTCGTCTTCGCGCTCGATAACGGTAACGAACTCCGCCTGCGCGATCCGCGGCGGTTCGGCGCCGCGGAGTACTTCCCCGACAGCGCCGCGCTCGAAGCCGAGATGAACGCAGAGCTTGGACCCGAACCGTTCGGTCTCGACCCCGAATACTTCCGCGACGCGGTTCGCGGCACGGCGCGTAACCTCAAAGCCATTCTGCTCGATCAGAGCATCGTCGCAGGCGTCGGCAACATCTACGCGGACGAAGCGTGTTTCCGCGCGAACCTGCACCCCGGACGTGCCGGGAAACGCGTTACCCTCGCCGAATGCGATGCACTTCGCGACGCGATCGAAGCGGTGCTGACAAAGGCTATCGAGTCGCGCGGAAGCACCATCCGCGACTACGTCGGCGGGTCGGGTTTACGCGGCGGCTTTCAGAACGAGTTCGCGGTCTATGGGCGCACCGACGAACCGTGCCCCACCTGCGGCACCGCGATCAAGTGTGCCCGCTACGCGGGCCGCGCTTCGCACTTCTGCCCGGTGTGCCAATCCTCAAAGTCCAAAGTCGTAAAATCAAAAGTCATAAAGCCAAAAACATGAGTTGTGCTGATCTTGGACTTTACGACTTTCGACAGGTGAAACTCGCATGTCGTACAAAGCGTTCAAGCGACTGGTCGGCGAGACAAGTTTGGAGCGGAAGTGCCGCTGGCTGCTCGGGGCCGGCGTACTCATCCTCATGACCGGCAGTTTCATGGTCTACGCGAAGCAGACCGAAGACCTCGCCTACGAGCAACTCGAAACGACCGGCCGCGCGCTGCTCTCGCACATCGTCGCACGGCTGCACGTCAAGGGCGAGCAGATCCAGGCGGTCGACGAGTTCCAGAAGTTGACCGAGGAGAGCTGGCCGGCCACCCTCAAGGGGTACAACTACAAGCTCCTCAAGCCGGACGCCAAAGACCCGGACAACCAGCCGACCAGCGACGACCTGTCCGCCTTCCACCGCATCCAGAACGACCCGACCCGCAACGAGGACACGCGGCAGGCGCCGAAGGAGAAATTCTTCTACTACTACGGGGCGATCCGGGCCGGGAACTCGTGCGTGAACTGCCACAAGGATCCCGACAAGGTCGGCAAACTCGCCCGCCCCGATCTGAAGCAGGGCGAGGTCATGGCCGTGGTCCGCATCCAGCTCTCCACCGAGTCCATCGAGGAGGGGTTCCACACGAACCGCGCGGTGCTGTTCTCGTTCGCCATCGGCACGTCGCTGCTCATCATCGCGGGCAGTTACCTCATCATCCGCTACGTCATCGTGAAACCGGTGAAGCACCTCAAGGAAGTGAGTGAGGCGATCGCAGCCGGCGAACTGAACATCCGCAGCGAGATCCAAACCGGTGACGAGTTTGAAGACCTGTCGCATGCGTTCAACCGGATGCTCCGCAACCTCACGAACATTCAAGAGCGTAACAAAAAACTGATCGCGGACCTCGACCGCAAGGTGGACGAACTCGCTCGCGTGAACATGGCGCTCTTCGAAGGCAACCGACTCAAGAGCGAGTTTCTATCCACCATGAGCCACGAACTCCGCGACCCGCTCAACAGCATCATCGGGTTCAGCGAAGTGCTGATCGCGGCCGAGAACCTGACCGAGAAGCAGCACCGCTACGCGGGCAACATCATGACGAACGGTCAGCGACTCACGGCGCTCATCAACGACATCCTCGAACTCGCAAAACTCGAAGCCGGCAAAATGCGGTTGCACCCCGAGCAACTCAATATCGCACAAGCCTGCGAACACGCCGCGACGCTAATCCGCCCACAGGCCGAAAAGAAGAACATCGACGTGAAGGTGGTCGCGGACCTACACACACCGCCAACACGGCAAGATGCGGGGAAGGTGCATCAGATCGTCACGAACTTGCTCTCGAACGCGGTGAAGTTCACGCCGGAGGGTGGACGCGTCACCATCAAGGCCGCGACCGATGGCACCGACCTCGTGTTCACCGTGTCGGACACCGGTGTTGGCATCGCGCCGGAGGAGCAAGACTTGATCTTCGAGAAGTTTCGACAGGCCGCGAACCCGATGACGCGCGAGCAAGGCGGCACCGGGTTGGGGCTGTCGATCGTGCGCGAACTGGCGAAATTGCTCGGCGGCGATGTGACCGTTCACAGCGAACTCGGTCGCGGGAGCACGTTCACGGTGCGGATCGCGGCACGCCTCGCGGACGAACCGCTTTTGGGCTTCGAGTTGAGCGAAGAACCGCCCGTGGTGCGAACGGAGAGCGTCGCGGGTTAGCGTGATTTGAATTCCAGAAACCACTCCCACAGGAACCGCCGTGTACCGGGTCATCACCATGTTCGCAATCGCCGTGTCTGCTTCCGGCGCGAGTGCCGCGGAGCCGGAAGCCAAAGAGTTCAAGTCCGACGGCAAAACACTCCCGTACCGGTTGCTCAAACCAACCGACACCGAAGCGGGCAAGAAGTACCCGCTCGTGATCTTCCTTCACGGTGCCGGCGAACGCGGCGTTGATAACAAGAAACAACTCGTGTGGTTCTGGAACGACAAGAAGCCAAGCGTGATGACACGTCCCGAAGTCGCGGCGGCGAAAGCGTTCGTGGTGGTGCCGCAG
>CAMDQN010000187.1 GCA_945905925.1 Singulisphaera sp. GP187 | reverse complement strand
GGAGACTGTAGCACCACAAGTGCCATTTCTCTCTGGTCGGCCTACCTTGACTCTCCGAGCCGTGGGAGTCAGGAGATGGGCGTATGCCGGGTCCAGGCGAGTACGTTCCCGATGCCACCGAGGGCATCACCCGTGTTGAAGACCTGCCCAAGCCGCGCATCCATAAGCGGTCACGCAACTTCGCGGCCCGTCCCTGTCCCACGTGTCACCACCCCGCCGGACGATATGGCGTCGGCACACGCACCCTCCACGACCTCGGCGATCCACGCTCCGCCCGACCGCTCGACCTGGTCGTGACCTTCTCACGCCACCGCTGCCGACCCTGTGGCCGCCACTTCACCGCCGACCTGACCGACCTCGCGTTCCCCAAGTGCCTCTACACCCGTCGCGTCCAACAACTGGCCGTCCGACTTGTTGCGGAGGACGGTTTGCCCTACCGCACGGCCAGTTGGCACCTGTGGCGAGATCATCGCGTCTTCGTCCCCTACGCCACCATCCAGAACTGGGTGGAGGACGCGGGGGGAAAAAATCTACTCCGCCCTCTCGACCGATTACCTCGACGAGGCTCTGGCTGACTTCTCGGGCTACCTGGCGATCGACGAAGTCTACGACGGCCCCTTCTGCATCTTGTCGATCGTCGATAACCGCCACCACCGCCGCCTGGCCTTTCGCGTGTTGGACCACACCCCGACTCACACCGACATCCGTTCGTTCCTGCGGGATTTCCAGGCCCAACTGGAACTGCGTCAACTCCAGGTGCGGGGCATCACCACCGATGGTTCGCCGCTGTACCCCAAGCCGTTGGCCGAGTTGTGGCCCCACGTCCGCCACCAGTTGTGCGAGTTTCATGTCATCAAGGAGATTACCAAGGCGGTGCTGCACGCGGTGGCGAAACTCCGCAAGAAACTCTCCGCCAAGATCCCCAAGCAGGGCCGTGGCCGCCCCGGCAAGGCTCAGAAAGTCGCGGCCCGCACGATCCGTCGCCAGAAGCAACGGATCACCGACCTGTTCGAGAACCGCCATCTGTTCGTGCGGCACGGGTTGACAGTCGGGCAGCAGAAGCGGTTGGGGGAGTTGACGCGGGGTCTGCCGCAGTTGCGTGTCCTGCGGCAGATCATCGACGAGGTGTACCGTCTGTTCGACCGGCGTTGCAAGATGTCCACGGCGTTGGACCGGTTGGGGAAGTTACGCAAGCGTGTGAGTCGGTTGAAGTGTCTGGGCCGAACGTTGGACAAGTTGAAGAGCCCGACACTGGAGAAGGCGTTGGTGTTCCTGGACGACCGGTTGTTACCCTCGACCTCGAACGCGGTGGAGCGGGGCAACCGCCGGTTCCGAAAGGCGCAGAAGGGGATCTACAGCGTACGGACGAAGCGGCATCTGGAAGAGCGACTGGCGTTGGATCTGCAACGCGAACGCCGGGCACAGCCACGCGCCCTGACCATGAAGACCCTGCATCGGGCTCGCTCCCGGTCGGGATAGTGGCACTCCTGGTGCTACAGTCTCTCAATTTGCTGGGATTTCGTCGCGTTTCAGGCACCCTGACGGTGCCGTAACTTGGTCCAGAACCGCGCAATTCGCGTTGTTTTGCAATGGATTCTGTACCCGGTACAGAATCACTCGGCCTCACCCGTCTCGGCAAGTTCAGCCGGGAAAACGCACCCGCAAGCGGCAGGATCACCGCGTCCTCGGCGCGAGTTGCTTCTTCGTCACAGGCCCAGTTAACAGGAAGGGTGGTCGTCCTCCGATCGCCGACCGTCGATGCCGCCGTACACGTCGCCAAAGTTGAGTTTGCCGCGGACGAGCAACATGCGGTCGGTGGCCCGTCTGTAGAAGTCTAGGAGCGGTCCGGCGACCGTCTCGCCCTCCAGGACACCGAGCGCCTGGGTCACCGCCTCATATGTCGACATGTGCCCCGAGCGGTTGCGGCGTAAGGCCGATCCCTGAAAAGCCCGACTCGGGAGCGAGACCTTCACGGCGCCTGCGAGAAGCGGCAGTCGTTTCACCATGCGGGCCGCCTGCTTCCAGTTGCCATCCGGAACGATGAGTGCCAGTGGCGACGGAAGGACGGCGACGAGTTCCGGCGTCAGCGTTCGGGCTCCACGACCGGGGAAGAGTACGATCGGGGTCGCGCCCGCGGGCACGTATGACGCCAGGTCGGCCGGGGTTTCCCTCCCCCCGTGACCGACGAGTGTGGCATCGCGGACCGCCAGGGTGAGGAGGCGTGCCGTGTTGCTCGTCCGGCCCAACTCGTGGACGTGTACGACCAGAAGGAGCGAAGCGCGGGTTGCGATGCGCGGGGCGTGCGCACACAAACACAACCACCCGTGGAGGCGGCATGTGGGGCACGGGGTGGGGTCGCGGTCAGCGAGCATTCGGGTTCCTGGTCGATCGGGCGGGCATCGCGGGCGAACGGGACGACCAGCGAGAACGGAGTTCGCGGAGTTTCCCGCGTGATGCCGGTCTGGTCCACTTCCCAAAGGTGAACTTATTGAAGTCGCAGACAAGGGCGGCGTTCGGCGCGGTGGGCTCGATCGGGGAGGTTCAGTGTCGCTGCAGGTCGGAGTAACGCATCCGCCGACGCAATCGCGGATTCGATCACGCCCCAGCGGGTGAATAACTCTTCGGAGTCGCGCATTGCGGGACGGAACGGCAACTGCTACCCTCTATCCATTCAGCTGCGTTTGAGACGGCTCCCACCACAACACGCTTTCCCACCAACAACGCGACCTCGGATTCGGCCCCGACGGGACCAACTCCCGATCCGCGGAGGCAAGATGTTCGGACGCCCGTTTCGGTCCGCCCTTGGCATGGTTTGGGCGGCCCTGCTTCTCCCGCTCAACTCAACCGCACTCACGGCCACTTCCCCGCAAGACGAGTTCTTCGAGAAGAAGATTCGCCCGGTACTTGTGGAGAAGTGTTACTCCTGCCACTCCGCAACGAAACAGAAGGGCGGGCTTCGGCTCGACTCCCGCGAGAACATCCTGAAGGGCGGAGAGACCGGATCCGCCGCGGTGCCCGGCCAGCCCGACAAGAGCTTGCTGTTGCGAGCTATCCGCAGAGCCGACGCCGATCTCAAGATGCCGCCCGGTGACGTTGGCCTCACCGACGAAGAGGTTCGCGCCTTCGCCGCATGGGTGAAGGCGGGACTTGCTTTTCCGGGTTCGGCAAACACGGGCACGCAACACGCGATCGACTTCAACACGGCGCGGCGGTTCTGGAGCCTGCAGTCGATCAAAGATGTTCAGTCGCCGAAAATCAAGCAGACCGAGTGGCCCGCGAATCCGATCGACAATTTCGTTCTCGCGAAACTGGAAGCAACGGGGATGAGGCCCGCATCCCCCGCCGACAAACGAACACTCATCAGGCGCGCAACCTTCGACATGATCGGGCTACCGCCGACGGCGGAAGAGATCGAAGCGTTTCTGGCCGACACGACTCCCGGAGCTTACGCCCGCGTCATCGACCGGTTATTAGCTTCGCCGCAGTACGGAGTGAAGTGGGGTCGGCACTGGCTCGATGTGGCCCGTTACGGCGACACTCGCTGGGTGGGCGCGGGCGAAGATCGTCGGTGGCCGTTCGCCCACACCTATCGCGATTGGGTCATTCGCGCCTTCAACGAAGACCTTCCCTACGACCGATTCATCACGCTGCAACTGGCTGCGGATCAGACCCCAGGCGCCACTGCTCCTGACCAAGCCGCTCTTGGTTTCCTCACCGTCGGGAGGTGGTTCACAGGAAATATTCACGATGTGATCGACGATCAGATCGATGTGGTGACTCGCGGATTGTTGGGATTGAGCGCTCAATGCGCCAGGTGCCACGATCACAAGTTCGACCCAATCAGCACCAAGGATTATTACTCGCTGTACGGTCTGTTCGCCGCTTCGCGGTTGCCCGTTGAAGGGTCCGGGCTGATTGCGCAACTCCCCGAAGTGGCGACGCGCCCGCTCGATGCTGCGACCGAAAAAGAGTTGATGGCGCTGCGGGACGCGCAAGACCGGTTCCTCGCGGAACGGCTGAAAGCCGTTCGCGCCGAGTACCGCCAACCGGCCAAGATGGAAGAGTACATGCTCGCCGCGAGTGGCCTCGTCGCAAAAGCCGACAACGACGTGCGAATGCTCGCGAAGACCCAGGGACTGAACGAACACATCCTGTTCCGCTGGGTCCGCTACCTCCAGCGATCCGCGAAGAACCCGCACCCGATCTTCGGCCCGTGGCATGCGTTCGCCGCCTTGTCGGAAGCGGACTTCGCGGCAACAGCGGCAACGCTGGCCGACGCGGAGAAAGCCAAGAAGCCGCTCAACCGCCACGTCGCGGCGATACTTACGCCTCCACCGGCGTCGCTCCCAGAATTGGCGCACCGCTACACGCAACTGTTCATCAAGTTTGATGCCGCAGAGTCGTCGCCAGAATACGAGCAAGAAGCGATTCGTCAGGTGCTTCAGAACGACGACAGTCCAGTCAAAGTGTCTCTCGGCGAACTGGGTCAGCACATGACCAAAGAAGACCGCGACCGCCTGTTCCAGATGCGGCGAGAACTTCTCGCGAAGCAGACCCGACTTTCGCCCGAAGCCGACACGTACCTTGTGGCACAAGGCGAAGGCGCGCCCGCGCTCGCGGCGGTTAACGACTTCCTCGTCAAGCGCCGCGCCACGGTGACAGCCGAGATCCGCTCACCCGCGAAGATCGCGGATTACTTGATAGCTGCGCGAGACGCGAAGGACGCGGATGACTTCAAGTTCCGGTCGATCGTAAACGGGCGCAAGTTGAACGACAAACTTTTGCGCCGCTGGATCGAGTACTTGCAGCGCCGAGTTAACGAGAGTGACCCGGTATTCGCGGCCTGGCGAGCCTTCGCCGAGATTCCCGACGCGGAGTTCGCGCAGAGTGCAGAGAAGGTGACGGCGGCGGTTCGCAAACAGGTCAGCCACAAGATCGTGGCGAAAGCCTTCGCGACGGAGCCGAAATCCTTGCGCGAAGTGGCCACGCGCTACGGTGAAACCATCACGAAGTACAACAGCATAACGCCGGCCACGGATGCGGCCGAGGAACAACTACGCCGCGTTTCGACGGCACCTGATTCGCCGCTCGCTTTCACCGAAGACGAGGTTCAGGACTACTTCGCCCGCAAGGATTTCGACGAACTGAAGAACCAAGAAGTGAAGCTCGCACGGGTCGCGCTCGAACACCCCGGCATCACCGCGAAAGCGATGATCCTGCGCGAGTCGCCACGCGGGTACGCTCAGAAAGTCTTTGTTCGCGGCAACTCAAACGTTTTAGGGGAGGACGCACACGGCCGATTCTTCACAGTGCTTTCTGACGACAAACTCGCGCCGTTTGAGAAGGGTAAGGGTCGGTGGGAACTCGCGCGCGCGATCGCCGATCCCAAGAACCCGCTGACGGCGCGCGTCATGGTGAACCGCGTCTGGCAGTGGCACTTCGGAACTGGGTTGGTGCGAACCGCGAGCGACTTCGGCACACGGGGCGAAGCGCCGACGCACCCCGAGTTGCTCGATTGGCTCGCGAATCGCTTCGTCGCGGATGGATGGTCCGTGAAGAAACTGCACCGCGAGATCATGCTCTCCTCGACGTATCGCCAGTCGAGTCAGGACAAACCCGCCGCTCGCGCGGTGGACCCCGAGAACCGGCTTCTGTGGCGAGCAAGCCGTCGGCGGTTGGATTTCGAGGAACTGCGAGATTCACTCCTCGCCACCGCGGGCAGGCTCGATCCGGCGCTGGGCGGCCGCCCCATCGACCTGACTCGAAGCGACTCCGAACGGCGGACCGTGTTCGGCGCCGTGGACCGGATGAATCTTCCCAGCATCTACCGCGACTTCGATTTTCCAAGTGCCGACGCACACGCACCCGGACGACACGAAACGATTGTGCCGCAACAAGCGCTCTTCATGATGAACAGCACGTTCTTCATGGATCAGTCGGCGCGGTTGGCCCAACGAAGCGAACGTGCCGGACAGACGCCGACCGAACGCATCCGCACGCTGTACCGGCTCGCCTACGGGCGCGTTCCGACCGCTGAGGAGTTGGCCCTTGGTCTCGAATTCGTCGCGTCGGAAGAACCAGCGCCCACCGAAACGCCCAACGCCAAGCCCGGACCTGTGGTCGATCCCGCAGACGACGCGTGGCGCTACGGATATGGCCGGTTCGGGGCGAAGGAGTCGCGCATTCTGGACTTCGAGCCGCTGCCGCACTTCAACGGTCAATGGCGTGGAGCGGCGGCACAGGAAACCGATTCACCGCTGGCACGCTCCAGTCTCCACTCGCAAGGTGGTACCACCGGCGGCGCGGGGGCACCGGCGGTTGTTCGGCGCTGGGTCGCTCCCCGCGATGGCAAGGTTTCGATCAGCGGCACGTTCGCATCACAGGTCAACGCGATCCAGATCCAGGGCGACGGACACCGCGGGCGGATCGTTTCCAGCCGTGCCGGTGTACTGGGACACTGGCTCGTTCATGGGACCGAAGAGCCTATCGAGATCAACGACATCGATGTTCGACGCAGCGACACGATCGACTTCGTCGTCGAAGGCCGCGGGCGCGACATGAACGCAGGCGCGAACTTCAACTGGGCGCCGGTGATTCGCATGGGTGACGGAAAGGAACCGCCCAAAGTTGGCAAGGACTCACCCAAAGGGCCCCGCACCCTCTGGGATGCAGCCAAAGACTTCAAGGGCAAGGAAACCAAGTCCGTGGTGAAGCGGGCGACGGTCTGGGAGCGATACGCCCAGGTTCTTCTCGAAGCCAACGAGTTTCTTTTCCTCGATTGAGTCAGGTATCGAGACATGATGAACGAACTTGACAAGGTTCCACTCAGTCGGCGCGAGATGTTGCGCCGGTGCGGCGTGGGCATCGGCGCCATCGGGCTGGCACAGTTGCTCCGTGACGACGCGGCGCGCGCGGCCGTGCCCGACGCTGTACCAGCGCCGGGATTGATGCCCCGCTCGCCGCACTTCGCGCCTAAGGCGAAGCGGATCGTTCACCTCTTCGCGAACGGTGGGCCGTCCCAGATCGACACGTTCGACCCCAAGCCGCTGCTCAAGAAACTCCACGGCAAACCGATTCCGCGTGAGCTGATCCCGGGTGCGAGCGATGCTCAAGCGAGCAACAGCCCCGCGTTCGCGTCACTCTGGAACTTCCGCAAGTACGGCCAAAGCGGTATCGACGTGTGCGAACTGCTACCGCAAATGGCGGGGGTCGTGGACGACCTGTGCGTCGTGCGCTCGATGCACGCCGACGACATCTCGCACGACGGCGGCATCATGTTCATGAACACGGGTGCCGCGCGCCTGAGCCGACCGAGCCTGGGTTCCTGGGTGACTTATGGACTCGGCTCCGAGAACCGCAACCTGCCCGGCTTCGTCGCGCTGTGCCCGGACGGGTATCCGCTCAACGAGACGCAGAACTGGCAGTCGGCTTTCCTGCCCGGTGTGTACCAGGGAACCTACGTCAACAGCAAGCACGAGGACGTTCACAAGCTCATCGAGAACATCCGCAACACACGGGTGTCGAGCAAGGAGCAGAGCGCCCAGATGGAATTGCTCGGCCGGCTCAATCGCATTCACCAGGAACCTCGAGCCGACGAGAGCCGGCTCGAATCCCGCATCCAGAGTTTCGAGCAAGCGTTTCGGATGCAGATGGAAGCGACCGAAGTGTTCGATCTCACGCGCGAGACGCAGCGCGTGCGTGATTCATATGGCGCAACCCCGCAGGGGCGGCAGTTACTCATGGCCCGTCGACTGCTCGAACGCGGCGTGCGGGTCGTGCAAGTGTGGGCCGGACCGGGGTTCCCGTGGGACCACCACGGAGAACTCGACGAGCGCATCCCGGCGGCGTGCGCGGGGATGGACCGCCCGGTCGCGGCGTTCATTCGCGATCTGAAACAGCGTGGCATGTTGGACGATACGCTCGTCCTCTGGGGCGGCGAGTTCGGTCGCACCCCGACCTCGGAACTGCCGCACCCGACCACGCGACCGGGCCGCGATCACAACCGTCACGGGTTCACGGTCTGGCTCGCGGGCGGCGGAGTGAAGGCCGGGCACATCCACGGCGCGACAGACGAAGCCGGGTTCGCCGCAGTCAAGGACAAGGTACACGTTCACGACCTCCACGCCACGCTGCTCCACCTGCTCGGTCTCAACCACGAGAAACTCACGTACCGCTACGCGGGCCGCGACTTCAGGCTGACAGACGTTGCGGGGAACGTGGTGAAGGCGATCCTGAAGTGACAACGGATCACTTCGAGTGGAGCGGTGGCGAATGATCGTCGCCGACTGGCGCAGTTCCGGTCTGTGCGTGGCGGCTTTCTGTCGTTCACGCCACGTCAACAAGTCCGGATTCCATCGCTGGCGCCACATCCTCACCCAGTTGATTTCATCCAATGGCGCGGGACAATTTTTCCGAGCGTGTCACGGTGCCGCGACCAGAGTCGCCAGTACGGACGTGAGTCATTCCAATTCGGCCGGAGGCAATCGAATCGTGAATGATCGCCGATCGCATTTGAGCGGAGCGTGGGTGGTAGAGGAATAGCCGAGGGAAGAGAAGCCGACCGACGCAATCGAGAAGTTCAAACAAGTGGTGCCTGTCGGTCGAACCCGCCGACCGGTTGAAGGATGCGAACGAACTGGCGGCGGCGGTGGCGGGCTTCCGCGCCGATGCCGAGGAACGCGCCAGGCAAGCGGTACTGGATCGCGTGCGGGCCGAGGCCGAGGTTCGCGAACAACGCAAGCGTCGCAAGGTGCAACTGGCGCTGGCCGCGTCGGTGACGTTGCTGCTGGCGGCGGGTGGTGGGTTCGTGTGGTACTCGGATTGGCGGGCCAGGGAGCGGAAGTTGAATGCGGCGCGCGCGGAAGCAGTTGGCAAAGCGACCGAGGCACGGCTGGCGGGTGAACGCGACACGGAACAGCGGCTCAAGGCGGAGCAGGCGCGGCAAGGCATCGCGGCCAACCTGGAACTCGCGGGCGATCTGCGCCGTCAGTACAAGTTTCAACAGGCAGAAGCGACGCTCGCGCAGGCGGCGAAACTCGCCGACGGCGGTGCGCCGGAACTGCTTGCCGGGGTGAAACAGGCGCAGGCCGATCTCGCCTTCGTGGTGAAACTGGACTGGCGGAGTTGATGCAACGCAGCACATTGGACCCGGTCCCGCTGCTGTCGGCGGCTCGCGCGAAACACCCGACGGAGTTTGAACTCGCCTTCGCACTTGGACTGTGGCACGCGGAGAATCGCAAGGAGGGTCAACCGATCGGTCCGTACGAGGCGGCT
>CAMDQN010000186.1 GCA_945905925.1 Singulisphaera sp. GP187 | reverse complement strand
TTTGTGAAATGGTGGCGGTCGCGACAAACTCTGACAACCGCCCCTGAAACGGCTCAGGCCACAAAACCCTTTGATTTCAAGGGTTTTGTGGCCTGAATGTTGAGCGAGGACGACGGGACTCGAACCCGCAACCACCGGATCGACAGTCCGGTACTCTAACCAATTGAGCTACGTCCCCAAAATCCGACAAAACAAGGCAATCAGAGCGTTATAGGACACTTCTCGCTATCCAACTTTACACCCGACATACACTCGATACCACCTGGATTTGTGGCTGGTTGCTGTAACAACTGGCACAAACACCGCAGCACCGGTTAGTGAGGGGTGGTCACCACGTCCAATTCAGATTCTACAGCCGCGCCGTCGACCGGCAAGCCCACCAAACCGAACAAGCCGTATCCAGACTTCCCGCTGTTCCCTCACGCGGCCGGCGTGTGGGCGAAGTAGTTCCGCGGCAAAATGCACTACTTCGGGACGTGGGCCGATCCCGACGGCGCGCTCGCCAAGTACCTGAGCGAGAAGGACACGCTGCACGCCGGACGCAAGCCGCGCGAGGACACGTCGGGTTGCACGGTCAAGGATCTCACCAACCAGTTCCTCAACGCGAAGCAGAACCTCGTCGATTCGGGCGAACTCACCCGGCGCTCGTGGGCCGACTACAAGGCCGCGTGCGACCTGTTCGTGAAACACTTCGGTAAGACCCGCCTGGTCGCGGACCTCGGCCCCGACGACTTCGCCGACCTGCGGAAGGAGATGGCGAAGGACTGGGGGCCAGTCACGCTCGGGAACGTGATCCAGCGCGTCTGCATGGCGTTCGCGTTCGCGAGCGACAACGACCTGATCGACCGCGCGGTCCGGTACGGGCAAGCGTTCAAGCGGCGTTCGCGGAAGGTGGTGCGCGTCGATCGCGCGAAGAAGGGGCCGAAGCTGTTCACCGCCGGGGACGTGCGGGCGCTGATCGACGGCGCGCTCGTCACGGGCGCCGGCGGGCCAGAGCGGGTGCGCGCGGGCAAGCCGATGCGCGCGATGGTGCTGCTCGGGATCAACTGCGGGCTGGGGAGCGCGGACTGTGGCCGGTTGACCAGGGCCGCCGTGGATCTCGACGCCGCGTTGATCGAGTTCCCTCGCCCGAAGACCGGGATCGCCCGCCGGTGCGAGCTCTGGCCGGAGACGGTGGCCTCGCTGCGCGAGGCCGCGACCGTTCGACCCGACCCGAAGGACGAGGCCGACGCGGACCTGGTGTTCGTCACCAAGTACGGGCTGCCGTGGGCGAAGGACACTGTCGACCAGACGCTCGCGAAGGAGTTCGGGAAACTGCTCCGCGCGCTCGGGGTGACCGGGCGCACTGGCATCTGGTTCTACACCCTGGCCACACGTTCCGCACCGTCGCCGACGAAGCGAAGGACTAACCCACCGTCGATCACGCGATGGGCCACGAGTCAGGGCAATCGCACTTAAATCTGCTGTAAACCGAGGGTTGTCGAGGTTCCGAGGTTGAAATTGACCCTGCTTTTGGCTTCCCAACCAACAGAAACCCTGAAAAACAAGGCGTTTTTAATGCGATTGCCCTGCGCGTGAGGCCGGCATCGAGCAAACTGCCCACAACGCCGAACCCCCTCGAAGTCGCTCACAGTTCGTGGGAGCCGTACCGGGTGCGTGTCTCGGTCACCGCTTTTCCACAACGGTCGTTGACGTGCCGCGAGTGGGAGGTGACGATCGCATGGCCGAATGTGCGTCGTTCACCCCACAGGGGCGCGCCATGTCAGACTCCTGGCCCGAGGCCGAGGCGGTCGCCGCACTCTTCCAACGCCTCCGCACCGGCGATCCCCTCGCACGGTCCGACTTCATCCACGCAACGCTCGACCCGCTTTTGCATCACCTCCGGCGGTGGCGACGCGACGCTGACGAACACGCCTGTCTCACTGCCGCGGAAGACGCGATTCTCGCACTGCTCCGCAACACGGGCATCTACGACCCCGCCGGGCGCACGCTCATCGGTTTCCTCCGCATGTCGGCCGAAGGCGACCTGCGCCACGAACTCGCAAAGGAGGCGCGGCACCACCGCAACCGAGATTCTGCGGAATGTGTCGAACTCGTCCCGGACGACGGGAACAATTCTCCAGACGAACGCGCGGACGACCTGCCGTCGTTCGACGACCCGGCGGTTGCCGCCGAGCTCGCGAGTTTCACCGCGACCAAACGAGCAGTGTTTGAACTGATGCGCGAAGGCGAGAGAGCGACGCCCGCGTTCGCTGCGGTACTGGGCATCGTGCATTTGTCAGCAGACGAGCAATCGCGCGAAGTCAAGCGCGTGAAAGACCGGATCATCAAGCGACTTCAACGAGCCGGAGGAAAGCCATGAGTGCGGCACTCGATCACCTGGCGGCACGGGTCGCGACCGACCCGGAGTTTCTCGCGAGCGCGCTGGCCGAATACGCTCGGTCCGAATCGCTGGACGATGCCGGACTCGCCGCGGCGCTCGGCTGCCCAGTAGCCGACCTGACCCGGTTGCGGCTCTGCGGCAGTCCACGCCCCGACGCAGAGCACTTCCGCGCCGATGTCGCGACCATCGCGGGGCGATTCGGTTTCGACCATCGCACACTCACCGCGATCGTGCAGCGGGGGCAGTCGCTCGCGCGCCTGCGATCGGGGCAACCGTCGGAGGTGTCGCCCGGTTTTTTGCTCGCGGCGCGTGATGACGACCGCGAACCACCCCCAACCACGGAAGGTGCGCCGTGAACCTTCCCGTGTGGTGCGTCGAACTCGCGGCGGCCTTCTGGACGAGGGCCGGGCCGCCGCCGCCATTTCCCCGCGACCTGCGCGACGCGGTTGGCGCCGTTTCGCTGGTCCCGGTTGATCTGAAGGGCGTGAGTGTCGCGGGCGTGCGCCGCTGGTTCGAGCGGCTCGACCTCCCCGTTTCGCTGGACGAACCGGACCGGCCGCTGCGGGCGTGTTTGGTCGCGCTCCGCGGTGAGGGGTTCGTGTTCCTTGACAAACTCGATGACCCCGCGGAGCAAGTCTTCTCGCTCGCGCACGAATTGGGTCATTTCCTGCGCGACTACCGCCGGCCGCGTGAAACGGTCGCCGATCGCCTCGGGCGTGCGGCGGTCGAAGTGCTCGACGGCCGGCGCCCGGCGACACCAACTGAGCGGTTGCACGCGGTGTTGCGGAGCGTCTCGCTCGGCCCGTTCACGCACCTGTTGCGTCGCGACAATTCCGGGCGCCCGCTTACGCCGACCGAGCGCGAAGCAGAGGCAGCCGCGGACCGGCTCGCGTTCGAGTTGCTCGCCCCAGTCGAAGCGGTCGGCGAAGCGCGATCGCGCTCCGAACTGGTCGAGCGGCTCGTTCGCGAGTTCGGGCTTCCGCCGCAACCGGCCGCGCGCTACGCCGCGTTACTGATGCCCGAGGCGCCGCCTATCGATCGCGCCGTCACTCGACTTCTGAAACGCTGAACAATTCTGTCGAACTTCCGACGAACACCCGGAAGACCACTCGGAGGAGCACCGCGATGGCCGAGTTCCGCGCCCGCACCGACGAGCAACCGCTGCCCGTGTCCCGCCCGGACCCGGTCACTGCGGACGCGTTCGAGGAATACTTCGGCGAGAGCCTGACACGCACGCTCGATCTCGGTTCGTGGCGCCAGGGCGTTGACATGGTCAACGAGTACGCGCGTATCCAGCGCGAGGTTGAGCAGGCGGTCGCGTTCGAGGGCGTGCAGGAGCGGCGCGTGCGCGAAGAAGTGTTCCCGCAGATCGCGTTCGGGGACGGTGCGCCGCCCGAAGCCGGGTTCTACGACAACTTGACGCTCGATAACCTCGCCGCCGTACACACGGGGCTGTTGTTCAACGGCGGGGTCGCGTGCTGCGACGGCACCGTGCAGGTTCATGACACGCTCGCGCTCACGGTTCATCAGATCGGCGTGTGCCTGGTCGCGTACACCGGCAACCAGGGAAGTTGGAGTACGCGCCTCTTCCGCCGCGACCTGCGCGAAGACAAGGGCGACCCCGTGGCGACCATGCAGGCGCTCTTGGAACGCCGCGCCCGCCGCGCGGGGTTGAACCAGCCGGACCGGCGCGACGGTCTATCCGAACTCGCCCAGCGATCGGTGATGAGTTACGCCGAAGCGAAGGTACTGCTCGACCACTCGAATGCCGTGTGGCGTCTCGGGCACGGCAGCCCGGCCCCGTACCAGTTGCTCGCCGGCGGCGGCGACCCTGACATGGCGATTGAGTCAATCAAGGTGCTGAGCCGAATGATCGACGGTCACCGCAAGTTCGTGTACGTGTCGAGCGAGTCCGGCGACCGCGACTATCTCCAATTCGGCCAAGCGCTGCGCCCGCTCGAATACCTCATCCTCGGCACGCTGAAGGAACGCATTGAGGACTTCGTCGCGGCCAGTCACTTCGGCCGGAAAGCGACCGTTGATACTCGCTGGGACGGCGAGCGCCTGACGCCTACGGAGTGGGTGTTGCGGTTCCAGAACGAGGTCGCATCGCAGGTACTGGTGGGCGTGTTCCGCGCCAGCGCGCTGGCCGCGCCGCAGGTGTTCTACGCACACCGCGACCATTTCGAGTTGGCCGCGGCGGTCGCCATCGCCGATAGCGTGTTGCTACCGGATCGCGGGTTCCCGATGCTCATCGGCCTGGCCGACCGCGCGTGCAAGTCCGTGTACGGCGGCGGCACGCTGCGCGACCTGACCGACGCGGCCTACGCGCGCTGCGGGGCCGGCGTCCGCTACGCGAGCGAACGAACCAACCGCCCGGAATGAACACGCAATACAGGACTAACCACAGAGGCACAGAGGCACAGAGGCACAGAGAAAGACAGGAGAAGCAGTTCTTCAAAAAGTCTCTTCTCGGTTTTCTCTGTGCCTCTGTGGTTAGTTCTTCTTCCAACACAGGAGTCGCCATGATCGATAGCAAGAACGGCACGACCTTCCTCGACAAACTCAGTGCCGACTGCGCGACCGCCGGCGGGCCGGTCGTGCCGCACCCGGACGACATCGGCGCAATCGGCAAAACCCTCTTCGACCTGCCCGGGAGCGCCGATCTGACGGTGACGGTCGTGGTGCCGAAGGACATGCTGCACGCGGCCCCGGCGCAATCGCTCGTGCGCATCCGAAGCCGCACTGACGGGCGTGCGTACCTCGGCGTGGTCACGGCCGGACCGTTCGCGGAACCGGACGGGCTGCGCGGCGATTCGCCCATGCTCACGGCAGTCGCCACGCACGGCGGCGACTACCTTCCGCCGTACCACGGGCGATTTCAGGTGACCATCCTGGGCGAAGAACTAAAGGACGGCGCGCTCACCCCTCCGCGCCTGCGCCCGGTGCCGAACAGCCCGGTGTTCGTGTTGGCCGATGACGAAGCCGCGAAGGTGCTGAAGTGCGGCGGCGACGTGCGCCTCGGTCTCGCCGTCGGGCACGAGCAGGTAGAAGTCGGCGCGCCGTCGCACGTCAAGAGCGTGTTCCCGCGTCACACCGCGATCCTCGGCACCACCGGCGGCGGGAAGTCCACCACGGTCGCGGGCCTGATTAGCCGCGCTCGCGCCGCGGGCATGGCGGTGATCGTGCTGGACGTGGAGGGCGAGTACACCGCGATGCACGAACCGACCGACCACAAGGGAATGCTCGCGGGCCTGCGCGAGCGCAAGCTCCTGCCGCAGGGTACACCGGCGAAGGACATGACCGTGTACCACCTCGTCGGGCGCGGCACCGCGAACCCGGGGCACCCGAACCGCAAGGAGTTCTCGCTCCAGTTCGCCCGCCTCTCGCCCTACGCGGTCAAGGAAATTCTCGACCTGTCCGACGCGCAAGAGGAGCGGTTCTTCAAAGCGTTCGACATCACGAAGGAAGTGATGCGCGACCTGGACATCTTCCCGAAGAAGGACAGCGCCGAGCAACAGCGACTCGCGCTGGAAAACGACGAGTTCGAGCGCGGCTACCCGGGCATGATGCTCGCGCTTCTGATGGACGTGGTGGGCGCGTGTTTGGCCCGCGCAGAGAAAGGATCGAAGGAGGGCAAGGGTAAGGCGAAGGGATCGGACGACGAGGACGACACACCGCCGGCGACGTTCGAGTTCCAGACGCCCGGGTTGCGCACTTCCGAGGGCAAAGCGAAACTGGCGAAGCGTGTAAACGCGGCCAACCCGCCGGGCAACGCGATCTCCTGGCGCGCGGTGCTGGGCCGCCTCGCGCGGCTGAACCGCATGAAGGTGTTCTACGGCGATGGCGGCAAACCGCCGATGACGTACACGAACCTGTTGCGGCCCGGTTCGCTGTCGGTGATTGACCTGTCCGATAGTGGGTTCAGCGAGCTGAACAACATCGTCATCGCGGACATCCTGCGCGGCGTGCAGGACGAGCAAGAAGACAGCTACGCGAAGTACGAAGCGGCGAAGGCGAAGGGCGATGACGCGACCGACCCGCCGCGCGTGCTGATCGTGATCGAGGAGGCGCACGAGTTCCTGAGCGAAGAGCGCATCGCGAAAACACCGGTGCTGTTCGAGCAAGTCGCCAAAATTTGCAAGCGCGGCCGGAAGCGCTGGCTCGGGTTGTGCTTCGTCACGCAGCTGCCGGCGCACCTGCCGAAGCAGGTGTTGAGCCTGTGCAACAGCTTTGTGCTTCACAAACTTCAAGACCCGGCGGTGGTCGCGCTTCTCAAACGAACGGTGGGTGGCGTGGACGAGGGCTTGTGGGACCGCCTCCCGAACCTCGCACCGGGGCAAGCCATCGTCAGCTTCCCCCACTTCGCGCGCCCGTTGTTGGTTTCGATTGATCCGAGCCAGGCGAAACTGAAGATGACGGAGTGAAGCATCACGGCTGAGTTGTCGCTGGGCGAATGCGAACGCCATTGGAACTGATGACGGTGAATGCTCCCGGCAACTCGTTCGCGTGATTCGCGACGACGTTCGCAACTCGTTCCGCTCGGTCGGCGAACGTCACGCCGCCGAGACGGATCAGCACGATACCAAGGTGCTGTAATTGGAGACGGAAAACCAACTCGCCGAAATCCTTGTCTTGAGTGAGGAGCACGGCTTGATGGCCGACCGCAATCGCCAACACGTCGGGATCGGTCGCGCCTCCGTTCGTGTCGCGGATGGCGTGAACGGTGTGCCCGTCGGTGCGAAGTCGAACAATGATCGCCTCCAGTACGCACTCGTCCGCCACGAACGTCATGTCAGCACCGGTGCGAGCGGGTAAAAGGTATCGCCCCGGATCGCCTGAGCCGCGTACCGTACCGCTTCGAGAATTTGCTCGCGGTTGAGGTGGGGATATTCGCGGAGGAGTTCGTCCACCGAGGCGCCGCTACCCAGTTCTTCCAGGATCAACTCGACACTGATCCGTGTGCCGGCAATTGTTGGCTTGCCGAACAGAATCTTCGGGTCCGAAACGATTCTCGCAGTCGTCATCGAAATCCATCCGATCGCTGTAACGGATTGAAGCCCCACGCCGATGAATGCTAACGAATAAAATCGCGACATTCCATCTGGATGCTGTCGAACTTCGCCCACGTTCTCGGAACAAGTTGCAGAACCGCACCTCAAGGAGTCGCGTCATGGAACCGGTGCTCATCGCGTCCTATCGCGTGATGCTCAAGACCCACGCCAGCGTTTGCTCGGTGGATCGCATTCTCGAAGACCCGGAGTTCCGCAACGAGTACCTCGCGATTGTGCGCGCAGGAACCGGCGAGCAGAGTGAATTCGACATCCTCCACACGCTCAACAACCTCCGCAAGCGCTCGAAGCTTCCGCGGCGCGACGACGACACCTCCGCCTGATCGTTCCTTTCACCACCCAGGAGAACGCCCCATGTCCGCGATTGCCACGGACCCGATCCCGGTGCGCGCACTCAATCAAGTGACGTACTGCCCCAGGCTCTACTACCTCCAGTACGTCGATTGCGTCATGCCCACGAACGAACACGTCGAATCAGGTTTGCACGACCACCGCCGCGTCGATGCGCCCGATCTCAAGAACAAGACGCGAAACGATCGCGGCACCGCGACCAGTCGCGGCATCGCGCTGTCGAGCGAAGCGCTCGGCATCTCCGGTGTGCTGGACGTGGTCGAGGAAAAGAACGGATAACAAGTAACCCGGTTGTCGCCGCGCCCCGAATTGCACAACTCCACACCACGAACGAGCGCACCACGGGCCTGAATCGCGAGCGTCGAGCCGCGGTCCCGACGATTGGTTTTGCGATGAAGTACGATGAGTGTCTAACTTGCTCTCCGGATCTTGCCCGCGGCGCCACGTCGGCACGGTCTGCGTTCAAGTGCGACCCAGTCACTCGCTGAAAGAACCGGCATGCTGCTCCGCGAACTGATCGGTGGCGATCCCCCTTGCACCTGTCGGCTGATCTTCCGCGACGACCCAACCGGGTTCGGGCACCGGGTCACGGACGGCGACCGAGTGGTGGAGCACGTGCTGACGAAGCAGACGGACTTCGAGAACGCCGTTGTCGAGAAGCGGGCCAAGGGGTTCGCCGAGACCGAACGGTCGCTCACTCGCCGAATGTTCGTCACGGCCGACCGGTTCTGGATCGTGTGGCTCGACGGCGACACCCTCGGGACGCACGCGGGCGGGCTACGGGCGGACTGGCGGGAGTCGTCGGGGCAAACCAGGGCCAAGGAGTTCCGGGACCGCGACCGTGCCGTGGCCGCGTACCACAAGGCCATCGCCGACAAGGAAACAGAAGGTTACCGCGAGCGGTTCGCCCGGCCGGTTACGATCGCCGAGGGTCCGAAGGCCCCGAGGAAGCCGGGCAAGAAGAAGTCGCGGTAGGGATCTCGTTCGTCGTCGGTCCGCATTCGATCGCGTCAGTGTGTGTTTCACCGGCACCGCGAGCACAGCGCCTTACAACTGCGCACCTTGAACTCCCGCACCACGATCCGCCCGCCGTCCTGCTCCTCGCGACTGGTACGCTCGGCGTCGAGCACGAGGTTGGCGCCGCGTCGGCAACAGTGGTCACACTTCAATCCGAGGAACGTCGCCATCACGCGCGAGCAGAAGCGGCGGAATATCGTCGGTTACTCGCCACGGGCAGGCATGCGTGGTGGTCGGCCGTGCCAGCGACCGGGAACTTCTCGACGCCCGCCGCCACCGACCGCAGCGTACCTCGGTTACGATCCCGATCCGGTGCTCGACGGGTGGGAAATTCACCAGGCGGTGTTCGACGCCTTGGCTCCATTCCGGATCACGGGATAACAATAGAGTCGCTGCGTAATAGTTGTTGGTCGGTGCGATGCTGTTCGCCGCCTTCGTTCGTCAGCCTCAGGCGTACGTGAGGTTGTGGAGTCCGGCGATGTTCTTGATGATGAGGGTGTGCCGGCGACGCGGGTTCCGATACCGCTCGGCCGCGATGCGCCACACCTTCATCTTCCCGATCCCGTGCTCCACCACGATCCGGCGACGCGACACACGCCGGTTGCCC
>CAMDQN010000185.1 GCA_945905925.1 Singulisphaera sp. GP187 | reverse complement strand
TTATTGGTTCGAGTTCGATCCCGTTTTTGGTTCACACGGCTCGTGAATTCCGCTGCTTTTCCAGCGAAAAGTTCCGTTCCCCCGGCGAACTGATTCCAGAACGGGGATGAACCAAAAACACTGTCAACTCGAACTTCCGATCAGCCTAGGTTCTGCCAACTCTTCACACGAGAGGTTGCCCCGCCTTACCCAGGTTTCCAACGGCAAGTTTCGCGAGCGGCGCAAACGGCGCGTCCGGGGAAATCGGCTCAAACAGTGTGGCCGGAAGGCCCGATAAACGAAGAGCGTTCATCTCGGAGGTGGTATGCGGGTTGCGCTCGGAGTGTGCGCGGTCGCGCTCGGCTTTGCGGCCGGGTGTTGTACCAACGCGCCTGTTCCGCAGACGCGACAGCCGGTTCCGACCGTTGTGCCGATCACGGTCGAACTTCCGCTCGCGAAGCCAACGCGAACCGAACCCGACCTGCGCACACTCGCGAAGACGCCCATCAAGCAAGTGAGCGCGACGGAAGGAACTGAATACCGGCGCGTAACGGAACCAATATGCCAGCGGCTCGCGGCACAGAACGCTTCACTCGCGAACGCGCTCGACGCAGAGGGCAGCGTACCAGTTGGGCGCGAAACCGCAGCCGACAAGTTGAAGCAAACGACGCGGTACTTCGCGGCGTTGGAACTGCGGAACCGCGCCGCGGCCGACGCTCTCGAACGCTTCTTCCAGCTCGCCGGTGCGGAAAGCCAAACGGACTTTCCGCGTGCTGCGTTCCCGGTCGTGGATGACCTACTCAAGAAGGCGAAAGCAGCCCGCGCCGCGAACGTGCGGTTCCCGCTCGACCCCGCCGACCTCGAACGACAACGATTGCAGACGTTCACGCAACTCGAACAGGCCGAAACCGAGAGCGATCTGCTCAACATCGATCTCAAGCGCCGCCTCGGGCTATCGGCTTCGTTCGAGCGCCTCTGGCCAAGCGGTGACTTCGGCATCGACACGGACCCCGTGAACGCAGAGCAAGCCGTGAACGCGGCGCTTGCCGACCGGCCGGAACTCCGAGGACTGCGCGCGGTCCATGCGGATCTCACGCCAGACACGCTGCCGCTGGCGCGCGAGCAGTTGCGCGCGGCTTCACCGCTGTTGGGCGGTTCGCCACCGGCGCCGCGCGGACTCCCGAGGTTCCTGTTTCACAATCGCGCCGAAGCCAAGGCGCGTGCGGAACTCGAAGTGCGGAAGAAGCAGTTGGCCGAGCGCATCAACGAGCGCGAGCGGGAGGTCGCGGACGAGGCGCGCGCCGCGGCGGTTTCCCTTAACGCACAAACGCGGCGCGTGCAGTTGGCCCGCGACCGGCTCGACGCGTGGACTGCGACCCGCGCCGATGCGACCAGAAAGCGCGAAGCGAACCAGCCCGGTGCGGAACTCCTCGAAGCCCAGGCCACGCTCGACTGGCTGAAGGCGCGTGCCGAAGTGGTGGCCGAGGTGATGACGTGGCACCAGACCCGCGTGCAACTGAAAGCCGCACAGGGATGGCTCTCGTGGGAGTGTTTGGACGACCGTCCTGGGATTCTAAAGTGAAGCTAAAGTAAGCCGCCCGCGGTTTCCGTTCGTGACAATGGGGTGAGTCCGGTGTACACTTCTCATACCACGATTGACCCGCCGCTTGTTTTCCCGCCTTGCTCTCCTGCCGATCGCCGCGTTTCTGAGGTCGGGCCATGTCCCACACCACCTACTCGCTCACCCTATCGTGCCTGTTCGTTTGCGCCGCGCCATTTTGTCACGCCGCGGAGGAGCAGGACAAGTACGAGGAGCAAACCGTCAACCGGTGCGTCGAAAAGGCGCAGCGGGGCGGGAAGAACGAGCGCGGTAACTGGCTGAAGGTGCTGGAGACCGCGTACCCGGACAAGGTGGTGAGCGCGATCACCGACGAAGAGTACGGCACCTGGTTCACGCTTCTCGCTGGCAAGAACGAAGAATGGCGCCGCGATGACTCCACCAGCCCGGCGATCACCGAGTTGTTCGACAAGGTGCTTCAACGGCTCGAACTCGGTCCGGTGCCGTCGATCAAGCGCGACGAGTACATGCGTTACGCGCGGCGGTTGAAGGAAGGGAACCCGCCCGTGGGGGCGAACGCGCCGGACCCGAATGAGGATGCCGACAAGGTGTTCCGCGTCCTCGACCGCGATGGCAACGGCGAACTGGATCGCGAGGAGTTCACCTCGGGGCTAAAAGATGACAAGTTGCGCACCGACGCCGACGGGAACGGGCGCATCACGAAGGAGGAGTATCGCGATTACTTCGACCGCAAGGTCACGACGAAGGTCGCCACGACGATCGCCGTGAACAAGGGCGACTCGCTGGTGCGCGGTCCAGACGGCAAGGCCCGCCCCGGTCCGGGGAACGGGCTACCAGACTGGTTCCGCACGCTCGACACCGACAAGGATGGTCAGATTGCGCTTCACGAATGGCGCAAAGGCGGGAAGGTACTCACACTATACACGGAGATGGATCTCAACGCCGACGGTTTGCTGACGCGCGACGAGTACCTGCGCTACGTCAAGATGAACGAGGACAAACAGAAACAAGAGAAGCGGGAAGAAATGGAAAAGTGAGTGTTCACCCGCGGCCACTTTCCTGCCGGGAGGCGCAAACACCCCGGCACAAGCGTCCGGGTGTTGCGTCGAGCACCAATTTGGTTGGGCATGACCCTTCCGCGGCGTGACGCCGCAGTTCGTGGCGCTGACCGCGGGTGAACACTCGCCAGTGTACCGTGCCGCGCGCCGCGTGCAACGTTGGAAGCACAACGCTGAAAGCCGGCTCGCGGGCCGGCTTTCAGCGTTTTCGCTTCTCCCACGTCGTTACCACCGGCGCCCGTAACCGCCCCCGTAGTACGGTTGTGAATAGGAGTTGCCGTACCAGGAGTTGCTGCCGGACCCGATGATGATGACCCCGCGCGACCCACCGATGGTCACGCCGAACCCGGAGTTGTAGCTCGGGTAACGGTACGTCGGATACGCCGGGTACAGTGGGCCAGACCGGTAGAACCCGTCGTGGTAGTGGTAGTGACCGCGGTGGTAGTCCAGATGCGGGCCAACCGGGTGGAACCCGCCGGAGTTGTAGCCACCGTAGTAGTGCTGGGCCGAGACCGAACCAGCGGACACCGCCAGCGCGCCGGCCGCGACCAGAGACAAGATGGCGAACTTCATGATGCGTCTCCTCGATGTGGGATCGACGGAGCCGGATCGCGGAGTTGGGCGGAGCTTCGCCGGGCGACGGCTCCACTCGTTGAACGCGAACGGCCCTCGGGCTTGCGCCGGAGCCGTGCGGAGATACCGAAATTGTCGGTGGGCTTTACACGTCGCCGAAGTGGTGCTGTAGTTTCTTGATGGCCTTGTACTTCTCGTCGCTGACGCGCTCCACGGTTGTCGCCAACTCGGCCGCGATGTCGGGAACCGGCCAGCCGTCGGCGGTCAGTTCGAGGATGCGCCGCTGCCGCGGGCTGAGTTGCTCGGCGGCGACCTTCGCCACGGCCTCGCGGTCGTCGCGTGTCGCGTTGGACACGGGTTGCCGGTCGGGCAACTCGGGCGACAGCGCCGCGAACTTGCGCGCGCGCTGCGTGCGCTTCTTCACCGCGTCGATGGCGCGGAGGAACTCGCGGCGCTCGTCCGTCTCGCTATCCACCAGCACGGTGCCCCACTTCTCCGCTTCGACGCGCTCGAGTAAGCGGACGAAAACGGCCTGTGTGCAATCCTGCCACCGGTCGGCCGGGAGGCGGGCGTTCCGCCAGCACGTCTGGCAGTACTTGCTGATGTCCGTGACGGCCTTCGCGCCGGGTTCCGGGGTGGAAGCGGCGGCCTTTGCCGGTGAGGAGGCGAGCGCGGTGCCGAGCACCATCGCCACCATCGCGTTACGGGAAGACCGTTTCGAGGGCAAATAGCGGGTCATTGCGGTCACGTCCCAAAAGACCAAGTAGCGAGGTTTTCGTCAACTATACCGACAGTAAGAGTAGTCTTTCTCGCCGCGGGTGCGGAAATTTCTCGAAGTCGCGCACAGGCCATCGCGGTAAACTGTGCCGAAGCAACCCCTCCCCAACCCCTTCCCTAAGAAGGGAGGGGCTAAATCCGGCTCCCCTTCCTTCTTAGGGAAGGGGGTTGGGGGGAGAGGTTCTTGAGGAACTCCCACACCATGCGCCGACTTCTCCCTCTCCTGTTCGTTCTTCCCTGCGCGGTATTAGCCGCACAAGAGCCGAAACAGCCCGACACGCCCAAGGGCACCACGTTTAACTTCACCTTCGCGAAGAGCAAGGTCTTCCCGGGCACTTCACGAAACGTGACCGTGTATGTCCCGGCTCAGTACGACGGCAAGACGCCCGCATGCGTCTACGTGAACCAGGACGGCTTACCGGGTTACGTCGGCCCGACGTTCGACAAACTCATCGCGGCAAAGGAAATGCCGGTGACCATCGCGATCGGCGTGACCCCCGGCGTGGTGCCGGCCGCGAACAAGGACGCGCTGCCGCGCTTCAACCGCTCGTTCGAGTACGACGGCCTCGGCGACGCCTACGCCCGCATGTTGCTCGACGAACTACTCCCCGAAGTCGAAACCAAGACCGCGAGCGGCGACCGTAAGATTGTGCTGTCGAAGAAAGGCGCCGACCGCGCCATCGGTGGCGCCAGCAGCGGCGCGATCTGCGCGTTCACGGTCGCGTGGGAACGCCCCGACGCGTTCACGCGTGTGTTCAGCACCATCGGCACCTACGTGAGTCTGCGCGGTGGCGATGTGTACCCGGGTCTGATCCGCAAGTACGAGCCGAAACCGATTCGCGTCTACCTTCAAGATGGAAGCAAAGACCTGAACATCTACGGCGGCGACTGGTGGATGGCGAACCAGACGATGCAGCGCGCGCTGCTGTTCGGCGGCTACGAAGTGAAGCACGAATGGAACGACGGCGGGCACAACGGCGGTCTCGCGGGGCCGGTGTTCCCCGACGCGACGAAGTGGCTCTGGAAGGACTGGCCCGAAGCGCCGAAAGCCGGTCAAGGCTCTTCGCAGATGAAGGAGATTCTGATTCCGGGCGAGAACTGGAAGCTGATCGGCGAAGGCTACAAGTTCACCGAAGGGCCGGTGACGAACGCGAAAGGCGAAGTGTTCTTCAACGACGTGGGTTCGTCGAAGACGTACAAGGTGGTTGATGGCAAG
This sequence comes from Singulisphaera sp. GP187, assembly GCA_945905925.1. GTDB lineage: Bacteria > Planctomycetota > Planctomycetia > Gemmatales > Gemmataceae > Gemmata. The sequence continues at coordinate 4,279 of CAMDQN010000185.1, read as the reverse complement.
CCGGTGGAGTGGCTGGCGGACAGCAAGCGCGGCGACGGTCAGCGGTTCGGCCCGGACGGGAAGCTCTACGCGAACTCCGGCGCGGAAAGCAAAATCCTCGCGTGGAACGCCGACGGCAAATCGAGTGTTTTCGTGGACGGCTTCAAGGGCAACGATCTGGTGGTGCTTCACAGCGGCGGAATCTTCGCGACCGACCCGTTCGAGACGCCGAACAATAGCAAGGTCTACTTCATCTCGTCGCAGGGCGAGAAGAAGGTCGTCGATACGGGGCTGAAGTTCGCGAACGGCATCACGGTGTCGCCGGACCAGACGCTGCTCTACGTCGCGGACAGTCGCACGCACTGGGTCTACAGCTACGTGATCAACTCGGACGGTACGCTGGCGAACAAGCAGAAGTATTACCACCTGCACCTGCGCGACGTGGACGACGACAGCGGCGCCGACGGTTTGCGCTGCGACCGCGACGGCCGGTTGTGGGTCGCGACGCGTTCGGGTTTGCAGGTGTGCGACCAGGCCGGTCGCGTGAACTGCATCATCCAAACGCCGAACGGAAAAGTGTCGAATCTGACCTTCGGCGGCGCGGAAATGGACGTGGTGTACGCGACCTGCGGCGACAAGGTTTACAGCCGCAAGGTGAAGGTGAAGGGTGCGAACGCGTTCGAGCCGCCGTTCAAGCCCGGCGCGCCGAAATTGTGATCCGCCCGAGGCGAGCGGGGGCGTAAGCCCCTGTTCTGCTCAACAGCGAAGATGAGTTGTCGTTCACGCGGGGGGGTTATGTCCCCCGCTCGCCTTGCGGTACACTACTCGCATGATTACCGCGACCGTCCTCGAACGCGAAGAGTACATCGAACAGGCGTACCTGTTCCGCACCGTGCGCGAGCGCATCGCGGACAACCAGCCCGCACAAGAAGTGTTCCTGCGCGTCAGCGACGAACTCCTCGCGAGCACGCGACTGCCGCTCGCGGTGCAGTTCGTCGCGTCGGAGCTGAAGCACACCGGCCTCGTCGCCAACGGGTTCGCGAAACTCCCGCACTACTTCACCGCGTTCCAGGCGTTCGTCGTCAAACAGGCCGAAGACGAGAAGTCGCGGCTGCCCATGCCCACCGCGTTCCTCATCCTCGAACGCGAAGCCACCTACCGCGCGCACAACCCCACCAAACCCGGGCTGTTCGTTTACCAGTTTGAAACGCTCTCGCGCAACCGCCTCGGCTACCTCGACGGTCTCGAAGCGATGGCACTCGACCCGTTCTACGACGCGAACTGGCACGCCTACTTCGACACGCTCCGCAAGCAGGTCGGCGAAATCGACTTCTGCGACCTCGTATACCTGCGGTCGGAGTTGTACGTCATCGAGGAGCGACGCCAGAATCCGACGTTTACGCCGGGACTGCCTCCGATCTTTGGCGAGAAGGAAGGGAAGATCGCGAAGGCCAGCCGCAAGCGCGACCCGCTGTACCTGTTCGCCGCGCTGCAGCGTCAGTTGAACTACCCCGAAGTGCCTCGCTACCGCGTCCGCGACGACACCACGACGAAAATGGAGATACTTACGGCGAAGATCCGCGAACTAGAAATGCGGATCAAGTTGGCCGAGAGCGAACTCCGCGGCAACGTGGATCTCACGCAGTTCGGTAAGCCAGATTTGCTGAAGGATGACGAGTAACGCTCACGAAGAACCCCTCCCCCAACCCCTCTCCTAAGCAGGGAGGGGAAGACAGAGTCTGAAGCCCCTCCCTTCTTAGGGGAGGGGTTGGGGAGGGGTTGCCTCCGCTGCCCCGTTCTCAAAGGACCACTATGCACCGCAAGTTGTTCGTCGTGATGTGTGCGGTCGCGGCATGTGTCGCGGTCACGTTAAGTCCACTCCCTTCATCCTCCGCACGTGCGGCGCAGAAGAAAAAAACGCCAGTAGAAGAGTGGAAGGCGCCCGCACTGCCCAACGACAAGGAGGTCGTCACCGACACGTCGGAAGACTTCATCAAGAAACCCGCGACGGTCACCCTCAAGGAAGGCGTGACCGTGGCAAAGACCGCGCCGACGATCGACTTCGCGTACTTCCCCGGTCAGACCTACGCGGGCAAGCCGTGGTCGTGCTGGGGCGAAAGCACCTTCACCAACGGCAAGTATTACGCGAGTTTCGGCGACCACCTCGCGCCTGCCGGAAGCGCCTACGTGTACGAGTACGACCCCGCGAAGAAGAGCTTCCGCCAACTCGCCGATCTGAAGAAGCTCCTCGCGATGCCGGACGGCCACTACTCGCCCGCGAAGATTCACACGACGCTCACTGTCGGCAAGGACGGGTACATCTACTTCGGCACGCACCGCGGGTCCACGACCGTCACCACCGACAAGTACCACTTCGAAGGCGACTGGCTCGTTCGCGTTCACCCCGAGACGGCGAAACCGGAAGTGGTCGTTCGCGCACCGGTCGCGAAGCACTGCATTCCGACCGGGTTCCTCGACCCTGAACGGCTCATCTTCTACGGCGGCACCGCGCCGGGCGTGGGTAAGGATGACGCCAACGGCGTGCGATTCTTCGCCTACGACGTGAAGAACAAGAAAGTGCTGTGTGACGTGGTCGATGGACCGAAGCGCGCGATGATCTTCGCGAAGTCCACCGGGCGCGTCTACTACGTCCCCGCGAGCGGCGCGGGCCTCGTGCGATTCGACCCGGCGAAGCCCGGCGACCCGGTCAAAGTGGAAGCCGGCGAGATCGACATTCGCGCCGCGAGCGACGAAACGAAGGCCGGCATCGTGTACGCGGTGTCCAACGGTCAGGGCGGGCGCGAGCCGACGCTCTACGCGTTCGACACGAAGACCGAGAAGGCGACCGCGCTCGGTTCACCACTTGTTGGTGGCGTGGGCTACATCACCGCACTAAAGATCGACCCGACAGGGCGATATCTCTACTACATCCCAGGCGCGCACGGCGGCGCCGACAAGGACGGCACCGCGGTGGTGCAGTACGACACGAAGAACAAGACGAAGAAAGTGATCGCGTTCCTGCACCCGTTCTACAAGGACAAGTACGGCGTCGCGGTGGTGGGGACCTATAGCTACGCGCTGTCGCCGAAGGGCGACGAACTCTACGTCACCTGGAACGCGGCTCGCGCTGTGGCGAAGGCGTGGGACACATGCGCGATGACCGTGCTCCGCATCCCCAAAGCCGAGCGCAAAGCGGAGTAACGAAAGCGATGGGACCGTCGATGAATCTCTTCCCCAAATTCGAGGCCGGGCTGCCGCTCAGCGGGTTCCTCGCGAAGCACGGCACCGACGCCCACCGGGCCCGGTGGGCGTCCGCGACCGCGCAAACGAGCCTCACCGACGAGCAACGGAAGTTGCTCGGCACGTTCACCCGGCGCACGAACGTTCTCGTACTCGCCGGCGCGTGGTGCGGTGATTGCTCGTCGCAATGCCCGATCTTCGAGCGCATCGCGGAAGCGGCGCCCCAAGTGGTGGTGCGCTACATCGACCGCGACGAACATGCCGACACCCAGGCGGCGTTGCAGGTCAACGGCGGGAACCGCGTGCCGGTCGCGGTGTTCTTCTCGGAGGATGGTCACGAGGTTGCGCGATACGGCGAGCGCACACTCGCGCGCTACCGGCAACTGGTGTCACAACTTACGGGCGAAGGGTGCGCCACCGGCTTCGTGAAGGGTGCCGACCCGGTTCAACAGGCCGTCGTACAGGAGTGGGTCGATCAGTTCGAGCGTGTTCAGTGGATCCTGCGTCTGTCTCCGCGACTCCGCCAGAAGCACAGTGATTGATAAAGGGGGGCGGATTTCCGTTCGGGTTGTAGCACTTCGGGCCAGAGCGTAAGCTAGGATTGTTCTCGGACGAACGCGAGACCGATTGAAAAGTCGTGCGCGATCGTCCGCCGTTCGGAGTTACCTCCCGATGATCCGGTACCGCTGCCCGCATTGCGCCACGCAGACTGTCACCCACGAGCGGCGCGTCGGTCAGTCGAGCGTGTGTAAGGCGTGTCTGAAATCGCACCAGATTCCCGCCGACCCCGCGCTGTGGTTAACGGAGACGGGCGAACTGTTACACCCACCCGCAGCGGCCGTCGCGGTGCTCTCCGCGACCGTTCCCGATGTCGAATTGCCACCCGAAACTCCGCAACCGGTCGCGGAGTTGCCAGGCGACTCTGCGGCGACGCTCCCCGATCTCAACCTGTCCGATCTGGTTCTCGTTCCCCCCGCACACGAACCGGAACCGGTCGTTGTGGCCGTGGCCCGCGAGCCGGAACCGGTCACGGCGCGCGGCTGGACGCCAGCCGCGCGGC
>CAMDQN010000184.1 GCA_945905925.1 Singulisphaera sp. GP187 | reverse complement strand
TCAGGCCGGCGATATTCTGTTTGGTCGGAGCGGGTTTGGGTTGGCGTGGCATCGTGGCGAGAAGGATCGGGTGCCAATTTTGCGGACGGAGACGTCCGACCGCACACAACCCGACAAAGGCGCAAATCCCGTGCCGAACACTATTGCGAAAAACCCTTGATTTTGGTGCGCCGGCCCTGGGGTAGGCCCACGGACCGGCCCCGGAACGTGAATGTCGTCAGGTCGCGGAACAGTACTCGTCACCTTGCAGGTCGAGCAAGTAAACTTCCGCCCCGCGAGGGAATGATCAACGTCGAACGGCGTTTGGCAACCGGGGCAGGCGATGGTCAGCATGCGTCGACTCCGACGTGCAAGCGTTATCTTTCGCCTACTCCGCGTCCCAGACCACTACTCTTCCCAAGTCACCGCCGGCCGCGAGCCGGAAGCCGTCGGGCGCGTAAGTGATGCAGTACACCACGCCGATGTCCCACTTGTAGTTCGCACGCTCCTTGCCCGTCGCCGCGTCCCATATCCGCACTGTGAAGTCGAAACCGCCCGTTGCCACCGTTGACCCGTCCGGGCTGAACGCGACCGACCGCACCTGGCCCTTGTGACCCTTCAGCACCGCGCGCTCGCGCTTCGTTCTGAGGTCGTAGATATTCGTGTTCCAGTCTTGCGTGACCGCGAGCATCGACCCGTCGGAACTGAGCGCGATCGCGGGGCAGTCGTGTTTCTGTGGGAAGTCGGTGGGCTTGGAGGGAGAAGTGATGTCCCAGACGCGAACCTTGCGATGACCTGTCGCCCACGCGACCAACTTCTTCTTCGGACTCGCGGAGATCGCGCGGACGCCATTCGGTTCGTGGAACGTGTGAGGCAACTTGCGGTCTTTCACCATGTCCCAAAGTTCAAAAGTGCCGCCGCTGGCCTTATTCCGGTCGCCGGTGCCTATCGCCACGATGCGTTCGTCGAGGACCGCGAGCGACGTGACCGGAAGCGACGACTTCGAGCCGAATTCGCTCCACGCGTTTGCGTCGCGCCGGTAACCCGTCCACCCGGACTCGCCGCCGACCACCAACCCCGCCCCGTTCGGCAAATAACTTAGTGTGTGGACCGCGAGCACTTTCGGCCCGCGTTCGAGCAGCGACGCGACGTGTCCGTTCGCGTCGCGCACGAATACCGAACCGTCGCGCGCGCCGGTGGCGAGCGTGGAGCCGTCCGGGCTGAACACAATGGAGTAAACGACCGCCTTGTGAACCACCGCGGCCGTCTCATACCTGTGATCCTCGAACAGCAACATGTTCCCGAACCCCGCGACTGCAACTTCAACCAAACTCCCCGCGTCGGGGCCGCGTTCGGTATCCTGGAATTGTACACCCAAACTCTGCGCGTGCGCCAATATGGAAATCGAGTGGACCGACGAAGACCCGGATACCGGGGCGAAGCGCTCTGTTCGGGCGGAAAGATTCGCCCGTAAGTGGACTTTCAAGACCCGGTTCCGGCGCTACGAAACCTGGCAGACGGTCCCGCACCCGTCGCGGGACATGTGGGAAACGTTACTCGACGCCCTTGAGCGCCGTTATCCACGTCGTGAAGGAGTGACGGATCAGGACTTGAAAGAGGTTCGCGCAATCGTCAAGGCTCTCCCCACTGAGTGAATCGCGCCATTGAGCCGCTTGCGGCTTCGCGAGTTGTCCTCCCACCAGAGCATCAACATGCTTATCGGCTACGTCAGCGACGAGCGGTACGTCGCGCTGCCCGACGTACTCCTTGAGTTCACCAGCGCGGCCGGCGAGTCGTTTGAGGCGCGGTCACGCGCGTCGGGTTCGGTTTATCTCGATTTACCGCCGGGCGAATACCGCGTCGTCTTGCAGAAAGCCGGGTACGGCGCGAAGTTCAGTCGCGTTGTGCTGCCGCTTGCGAAGCCACATCAGTTCCGGTTGTTGTCGGATTGTTTACTCGGGTACGCGTGGCCGAAGTGGGTGCGCAGCGGCGAGGCGTCCGAGTTCCGCGTTCACTCGGTCGAACCGTACAAGCTCGAACTGTGGCGGTACGGTGCTTCGCCCGAGTTCGTGCAAGCGCTCGGCTGGCACGACGAACACGGTCCGCGAGCCGTGATGCAGATCACGCCAGACGGCGACTACTCGCAATCGGGCGCGGAGTGGAACAAAGTTGGCTATGCGAACTCGGTTCACTCGCAGCACGTCGTCGGCCCAGAGCGCAGCGGGCTGTACTACTTCCGCGCTTCGACCAACAGTGGGAAGCAATTCAGTTTTCCCTGGATCGTGGCACCATCGAAGCCGCTCGCGGCTTCGCAAACGAAGATGGCTGTCCTCGCCTCGAACATCACCTGGAACGCTTACAACAACTTCGGCGGGCGCAGCAACTACATTCACGCCGACGGGCTGCCCGATACGCCGACCATCAACGCACGCGCCGAACTGAAACGGTACTCCGACGCGGGGTTCTTCACCTGGGGCGCGGACCACTACCCGTCGCTATCGTTCGACCGCCCGGAGCCGTTCAACCACATCGACTTTGGCGAGAAGATCAATGACCTGATCGAAGGGCGGCAAGCGTGCCATCTCGCGCCCGCCGAATGGAGGTTGCTCGGCTGGCTCGAATCGCGCAACTTCGCCTACGACTACTACGCCGAAACGCAGCTCGATGACGGTACGCTCGACCTGCCTCAATACCGCGTGCTGGTGACCGCGGTTCACCCGGAATACTGGACGCGACGGATGTACGAGCGGGTGAAACGCTGGGTCTTTGAAGAAGGTGGGAAACTCGCGTACCTCGGCGGCAACGGGCTAAACTGCGAGACCGAACTGCACTCCGATGGCACGGCGATTTTCCACAACGGGAAGCTGAAGGGCTTGAGTGTCGCGGGCCTGGGCGGGTACGAAAGCCGCTACGCGACGCGCCACGAATCCGAAGCGTCGTTGCTCGGCTGTGTGTTCACCCCAACGGGCGCGATGACCGGCGCGCCGTACAAGGTGCTGGACGCATCGCACTGGGCGTTCGCGGGCACCGGCCTCAAGGACGGCGACACGTTCGGCGAGAAGAGCCTGCACATGCGCTGCCCCGGCGGCGCAAGCGGTCACGAAACGGACAAGGTATCCGCAAGTTCGCCGCAGGGCGTGAAGGTGATCGCGAAGGGGCTGAACCCCGACGACGGCGGGGCGGAGATGCTGAGCTTCACGACGACGGCAGGCGGTGAAGTGTTCTCGGTTGGCTCGATCAACTACGTCGCCTCGCTCCCAGTGGACGAGAACGTGTCGCGCATCACCGAAAACGTGCTGCGGAGGATGTTGGGATGAACGCGACGGTCCTTTTCGCGGGGTTCAGTTCGAGCCGCAATGATTGGGTCGTTAACTGTTGTTGTCTCCTTGTAGCTGGTTCGGTCCTCTTCGGACCGCTGGCGTTTTTCGTACTGCTGGCTCTCCTCTTTCGACGTCGCTCAAAGAAACCGAGCCGTCCCAACACCACATCCGACACGAACCAACCATGAAGATCACACGCGTTGAAGCGATTCCGGTGTGCGTGCCTCTGAAGAAGGGCATGACCGCGAAGACCGCGCACGGTGAACACGTCACGTCGCCTTACGTGATCGTGAAGGTTCACACCGACGCCGGGATCGTCGGACTTGGCGAAGCGACCATCTCCGGGCTATGGTCCGGCGAGACGCAGCGCGGAACGGTCGCGGTCATTGAGGAGTACATCGCACCTCAACTCATCGGCAAAGACCCTCGCAACATCACAAGTGCGCGCCGCCTGATGGACTTCATCATCAAGTTGAACCCGTTCACGAAGTGCGCGGTTGAGATCGCGCTGTGGGACATCGCGGGGAAGGCCGCGAACGTCCCCGTTTACCAACTCCTCGGCGGCAAGGTGCGCGACCGTGTGCGCATCAAACTCGTGGTGTGGGCACGCGACATCGAAGGCTCGCGCAAGATGGCCGAAGAGCACCTCGCACTCGGCGTTACCTGTGTGAAGGTGAAGACCGGTCTCGACCCGGAAACGGACATCGCGCGAGTCCGTGCCGTGCGCGAGGTCACGCCGAAGCACATTCCCGTAACGATCGACTCCAACTGCGGCTGGACGGTTCAGCAGGCGAAGCACTGCCTTCGCGAACTCGCGGACGTGAAGTTGCTTCTTGCGGAGCAACCGATTCCCGCGGGCGACCCGGCTGCGCTCGCGGAACTGCGTCGCGACACACCAACGCCGATCATGGCCGATGAGAGCGTGTTTACGCTTCAGGACGCGTGGCAACTCACGACACACCGCGCTGCGGACGTACTCAGCGTGTACCCCGGTAAACACGGCGGCATCGCGGGCACCGCTGAAATCATCGCGGTCGCGAAAGCGGCTGGGCTTCGCTGTACCATCGGCAGCAACCTCGAACTCGGTATCGGCACCGCGGCCATGCTGCATGTCGCGGCGGCGTTCCCGGAAGTCGATTGCGACACGTTCCCGGCGGACACGATCGGACCGTTCTACCACGACGGCGAAATCATCACGAAGCCGCTCGACCTAGGCCCGCCGTATGCGAGAATCCCCGATGGTCCCGGTCTCGGCGTCGAACTGGACGAAACCTCGCTCGCGCGGTTTCGTGTCGGGTAACGCTCGTCGCCTTCTTCTTGCCCTATCCCCTTGCGGGAGAGGGTGGCCGCACTTCGCGGACGGGTGAGGGGTCAAGCTTCCCCACGCGGAACAGCTTCGCTTGGTCCGTGTAAGCCGGCGTCCCCTCACCCGTCGGCGAAGCGCCGACACCCTCTCCCGCAAGGGGAGTGGGCAGAAACCAAAACCTGGAGGAACCATGCTCCGCCTCTCCGCGATGCTCGCTGCGTGCGCCACGGTCGCGTTCGCGGCCGACGAACCGCCGGCCAAACTCGCGCCGCATTTCAAGCCACCGGCCGAACTCGGTAAAGACTACGGCACATACCGCTCGCCGCTCAAATTCGACGACGGCACCGACGTGAAGAACGCGAAAGATTGGGAGAATCGCCGCGCCGAGATTCTGAAGTACTGGCACACGCAGATGGGCGAGTGGCCGAAGTTGCTGGAGAAGCCGAAGGTGGAACTCGGGTCGAAGGAAGATCGCGACGGCGTCGCGCAGCACAAACTCAAGATCGAAACCGCGCCCGGCCGTATTGTGGAAGACGCCTACTTGCTCATTCCCGAAGGGAAGGGGCCGTTCCCCGCGGTGGTCGTCGTCTTTTACGAAGCGAACACCGGCATCGGGAAGGGCAAGGCGGAGTTCCGCGACTTCGCCATTCAACTCGCGAAACGCGGGTTCGTTACGCTCTCGCTCGGCGGCGACCCGAACACGTATTACCCGAACAAGGCCGAGTGCAAGATTCAGCCGCTGTCGTTCCATGCTTATGAGGCCGCGAACTGTCACACCGCGCTGTCGCAGATGCCGAATGTCGATCCCAAGAGAATTGGTGTTGTGGGTCACTCTTACGGCGGGAAGTGGTCGATGTTCGCGGGGGCGCTGTACGACAAGTTCGCGTGCGTCGCGACCTCCGATCCGGGTATCGTGTTCGACGAGAAACGCTCGAACGTGAACTACTGGGAGCCGTGGTATTTGGGCTTCGACCCATCGCTCAAGGAGCAGCGCGCGCGTGGCATTCCCAACGAGAAAAACCCGCGAACCGGGCCGTACAAAAAGATGATGGACGACAAGCGCGACCTCACCGAGTTGCACGCGCTGATCGCGCCGCGCCCATTCTTTGTGAGCGGCGGCGCGGAGGATCAACCGGAGCGGTGGAAGTCGCTGAACCATTCGATCGCGGTGAACAAACTGCTCGGCTTCGAGAACCGCATCGCGATGACCAACCGCAAGGAACACTCACCGAACGCGGAATCGAACGAACTGCTCTACCTGTTCTTCGAGAACGCGCTCAAGAAGTAGCTTAATGTGGTCCGCCTCTCCGCGGAGCGGCGGACCACATTGAAGTTGTTGTCCAACAGGCGCGATGGGATAAGATGATCGCTTCCCTTGTCCCCGCGTGACCACGGCTGGTTTCATGCCCCACTCCGGTCCAGACGAACCCGCCTTGCTCCCCGCACGCACGTCGGCCGATGTGGTCATCGTCGGTGGTGGGCCGGTGGGGTGCGCCACCGCGCTCGCGTTCGCGCGTGAAGGTGCCCGCGTGTGCCTCGTTGACCCGCGCGCACAGAGCCTCCGACTCGGCGGCGAATGGCTCCACCCGACCGGTGCGGGCATTCTCACGAGCTTGGGCGTTGATCTCGCGCGCGAAGAAATCCCGCACGCGCCGGGTCGCGGCTTCGCGATCTTCCCCAAAGGGTCCGACCCGATCGTACTCCCCTACGTCGGCGGCGAACTCGCAGTCGGGTGCCAGCATCACCTCTTGATTGAAGCGATTCAGAAGACGCTTTCGCGCTATCCGAACGTGACCGTGCTCGCGGGCTGTCGGGTCACGGAAGTCGCGCGCGGTCGGGTCGCGGTGGCGACTCCCGACCGGACGCGTACTGTCGAAGTCGCGGCCGATCTGGTGGTCGGTGCGGACGGTCGGCAGTCCGTTGTGCGCCAGACGCTCGGTTACGGCGGCGGTTCGAAGCCAGTTTCGTACATGCTCGGAGTGCTGATCAACGCGGATGCATTGCCGTGTACCGAGTTCGGGAACGTGTTCCTCGGTGGCCCAGGTCCCGTCCTTGCGTTCCGGGTCGATGCACACCAAGCCCGCGTGTGCTTCGACGTGCCCGCAGATCGCGTCACGTGGGTGCGGAATCCGACCGAGTTGCTCGCGGCATATCGGCCAACACTTCCGCAGAGTGTCGTCGCGGCTTGCGAACGTGCGCTCGCGGCGGATCCGCCTTCCGTTGCGGCGAACCAGTGGCTCCGTCGCCGGCAGTACGGGCGGAACGGAATCGCGCTCGTCGGGGATGCGGTCGGCCACTGCCACCCCCTCTGCGCGGTCGGGATGTCGGTGGGCTTCCTCGACGCGGTCACGCTCGCGAAGTCGAAGTCGGTCGAAGAGTACGCGTCGCTTCGGCGCTCCGGCGGGCGCGTCCCGGAACTGCTCTCGATGGGCCTTTACGATCTGTTCGTGGGCGCCGACGCGGGCACGTCCGAGTTGCGCGAAGCGGTGTATCACACGTGGCGTTCGTCCGCGGCGGCGCGGCACGACACGATGCGCCTGCTCGCGGTGCGCGAGACTCGCCGTGCCGCGCTGGGCGTGACGTTCGCGCGCCTACTGGTCGCGGCATCGCGCCGGGTGGCGCTCGGGTCGGTGCGGCGCCCGGTCGGGTACACGCTCGGGGCCGTCGCCGGGTTTGCAAATTGGGCCGGTTGGTTTGCCCGCGAAGCCGCCACGAACTGATGCTGCCCACCGACACCTCAAACGCGACTCGAAGCGCGGCCGAATACCTCCTCACCGTTCAGCAACCGCAAGGGTGTTGGGAAGGTGAGATGGTGTGGTGCCCGGTTGTCACGGCACAGGTGGCGATCACTCGCCACGTCGTCGGGCTTCCGTTCTCAACCGAAGACGCGGCGAAGATCCTCCTTCACTTCGAGCGGACGCAAACACCTGACGGCGCATTCGGTCTGCACCCGGAACACTCAGGCTCAGTTTTTGTCACGAGCATGGTCTACGTCGCACTACGGTGCCTCGGTGCATCCGCGGATCATCCGCTCGCGGTGAGTGCCCGGAGCTGGTTGCACGCGCAACCGGGCGGCATTCTCTCCGTACCCACCTGGGGAAAGTTCTGGCTCAGCCTCTTCGGTTTGTACGGCCGCGACGGGCTTCGACCGCTCGTGCCGGAACTCGCGCTGCTGCCGAGCGCGGTCCCGGTTCATCCGATCAGGTTCTACTGCCACACGCGGTACGTCTACCTCGCGATGTCGCTCCTTCAGGGGAGTCACGCGAAGTTCGATCTCGGCCCACTCGCGGACCAACTCCGCCAGGAACTTTTCGGACCGACCGGACCGCCGAAGACGTTCCGCGAACACCGCTATCACCTCTCGCCCTCTGATGCGTTCGAGCCGCCGAACCTGTTGATCCGCGCCGCGGAGCGCGTCATGGGTTGGTACGATCGCGTACCAGTTCGCAAACTGCGCGAAGCCGCGTTGCAACGGTGCATGGGCCTCATCCAGCGCGATCTCGACGCGACTAGTCACCTCACGATCTCGCCAGTGAACGGCGTTCTGAACGTACTCGCTCTCCAGGCACGCGGCGCGGACCGCGCGTTGATCGAGAAGTGTGTGCGCGGCTTCGAGTTCTACCGGTTCGACGACGCGGCTCACGGGCTGCGATACTCCGGCGGGCGCACGCGCGTTTGGGACACCGGATTCGCGGTGGAAGCACTTCTCGCGAATCCAGAAGCGGCGCGTGCGCACCGCGAACCGCTTCAGCGCGCGTACCAGTTCCTCGCGGAACACCAGATGACGAAGTCGGTGGCGAATCGCGATCCGATGTTCCCGGACCGCGCGCTCGGCGGGTGGTGTCTTGGCGACGCGGCGCACGCGTGGCCCGTCAGCGACTGCACCGCGGAAGCCCTCTCCGCGATCTTCGGAATGCACGCGCTCGGCCTCGCACCCGACGACCGCATTCCCGATTCGCGGTTGGCTCTCGCGGCCGACTTCATCCTGTCGCGTCAGAACCGCGACGGTGGGTTCGGCTCTTACGAACGCGCGCGAAGCCCGCGGTGGCTCGAACGGCTGAACCCGTCGGAGATGTTCACGCGCTGCATGACGGACCAGTCGTACGTCGAATGCACCGGCTCGTGTCTGACGGCGCTGTCGCGCTTCCGCACCGCGATCCCGCTCCACGCGCCGAAGCGCATCGACGCGGCTGTGAGGCGCGGCGCGCGATTCCTGCTGAGCCGTCAGCGACGAGACGGCGCGTTCCCTGGGTCGTGGGGCGTATATCTCACTTACGGCACACTCCACGCGGTTCGCGGTCTGCGTGCCGCCGGCTATTTGCCAACGCATCCGGCGCTTCAGCTTGCCGCGCATTGGCTGGTCGCTCATCAGAAGTCCGACGGCGGGTGGGGAGAACACTACACCGGCTGCCTCCGACAAGAGTACGCCGAACACCCGACCTCTCAGGCGACGATGACGAGTTGGGCGGTTCTCGCGCTGTGCGGTGTGGTCGGGGCACAACACCTCGCGGTGAAACGTGGCGCGGAGTGGCTGGCTGCGCTCCAGCGCGAAGACGGCTCCTACCCGCGTGAGGCGGTGAACGGCGTGTTCTTCGGAACCGCGATGCTCGACTACGACCTCTATCGCGCGTACTTCCCCGCGTGGGCGCTGGCGAGTACACCAGCGGGAAGTTGATGGGCGTTGGATTCTCCGCTTGGCCGAAGCGGGGTATAGAAGGGGAAAAAGTAACAGGCTGAAGTGCCGAGCCGTTGAGCCGCGACCCGGAGTCCGTGGCGGGAACGCGTCTTCGGCTGGCACGCGTCGAGTTGAACCTCACTACCAACATCGCGCGATTCATCGCTGCGTATCCCGGACGGGGAGCCACCCCGGTGTGGAGTTCCCCACGAAAAGTGGACAGTTTTTAGTTCTACTGTTTCCCTTCCTTGACTTGCCGTAACCGTTTTTGATCTAATCTCTTCCAGCACGCGAGCCTTCCAGGAGGGAACCGGTCATGGAAAGACGATACGAAACGCGGTTGAAG
>CAMDQN010000183.1 GCA_945905925.1 Singulisphaera sp. GP187 | reverse complement strand
TTATCGCGGGATCAGGCGAGTAGCGGTCTGACGGTGCTGAGCGTGGGGTTGGGGGCAATGCTGGGCGAGGCGACCCCGGAACAGATGCGGGCGGACGTGGATCGGGTGCCGGAGAAAGCCGTGGACAACTGGGCGAAGCGAACGTTCGGGAAGACGGTGCAATGGCTGCATCGGCAGTTCGTCCGCACCGACTCCGACCGCACGAAATCCGTACCGAATCCGGGATGAACCGAAAATACACAGAGAGCGAGTTCCGATCAGCCGACACCTCCGCCGCCAAATTTCTGTTGCGTGTGCAAGTTTCGCACACCAACACATTTGACCGGTAGCCTAACGCGATTCCCACCGTTTCGCAACCGCGTGGTTCACTTCTCTCTTCTGATGCTCCACTCCGCGACGGCTTCCAGAATCGTGCGGCACTCGCTTCGCGGCAGGCACTCCAGTTCCGCTTTCGCGGCACGGGCGAACTCTTCCGCCTTGCGCTTCGCGTAAGCCACCGACTGCGTTTTCTCTAGCGCGTGCAGTACGCGAAGACCCAATCCCTCCGCACCGGCATGGATCGCGTCACGCAGCTTCGCGGCTTCGGCGGGCGGCAAGCGGTGCAAGCAGTGGATCACCGGGAGCGTGAGCTTCTGCTGTTCGAGGTCGGTGCCCAGCGTCTTCCCCGCGGCGTCCTCGGTGCCCACCAAATCGAGCAGGTCGTCCGCGATCTGAAACGCCAACCCCAAGTTGCGGCCGAAGTTCGCGAGGTTCCCCGCGACCGCTTCCGATGCGCCCGCGTGCAGCGCACCCAACCGCCCGCAGCACTCGGTGAGCGCCGCGGTCTTGCCGTCGATGATCGCGAAGTAGTCCGCTTCGGACAGTTCGAGGTTGCCGCGTTCGGTCATCTGGCGGAGTTCGCCCGCACACACGCGGTTGGTCGCGTCGCCCGCGATCTGACACGCGCGAACGTCCACGGTGCTGGTCAGGTGGAACGCGTGCGTGAACAGCATGTCGCCTAACAGAATGCTGACCTTGTTGCCCCAGTTCGCGTTGAACGTGGGGACGTGCCGCCGCATGTCGGCTTCGTCGAGCACGTCGTCGTGAACGAGCGTGGCCGTGTGGATCATCTCCACCGCGGCGGCGAGCGTGTGGTGCGCCGGTACGACTTTCCCGCAGGCTTTCGCGACGAGCAGCACCAGCGCCGGGCGCAACCGCTTCCCGCGATAGTGCCGAAGGTGGTCGATGAGCGGCCCGAACGGGCCTTTGTGTGGGGCGAGGGTGCGGTCGAAGATGCGCTCGGCTTCGGCGATGTCGGCCGCGACTGGTGAAAACGCGAGCGCACTCTTCGCGGCGGTGCGGTGTGTGGGATCGGCTCCCGGTGCGGTTCCGCCGGAAGTAGCGGGCGAAACAGTTGCCATTGCGGTCCCCATCGCGCGGCCCTCCCGCATTTCCGGTGCGTGCCGCAACCCGGAAAGCATACGCCCGCGATGCCGACCGTCAATTGCAACGAAAAGAGCTAGACCGGGTCGCGGACGAAGTGCCCACTCTTCCCGCCGTCCTTCTCTTCCAGCCGAACCGCTTCGATCGTCATGGCGCGGTCGGCCGACTTGCACATGTCGTACACCGTCAGGGCTGCGACACTAACCGCAGTGAGGGCTTCCATTTCAACACCGGTGCGGCCAAAAACTGTCACCGCGGCTTCGATCCGCAGTAAATCGTTGGCGGGAAAGCTGAAATCGAGCTTCACGGAGGTGAGCGGCAGCGGGTGGCACAGCGGGATGAGATCCGCTGTCTTCTTGGCAGCCATAATCCCCGCGAGCCGGGCCACTTCGAGTACGTCGCCCTTCGCAACGCCCTTGTCGCGAATCAGCGCGAGCGTGGCCGGCAACATGCGAACAACCGCCGACGCGCGCGCGACGCGATGCGTTTCGGCCTTCGGCCCCACATCGACCATGCGGGACGCGCCGGATTCGTCGAAGTGCGAGAGGGTGGACATGACCAATGATCCGTTTAGCCGCGACCCGAAGGGGAGCGTGGCGCGTTGTTTAAGGCTTCACCGGCGGAAGCAGTTTGGCCCCGCGTTCGCCCTCGGCAGGCGCTGGCGGCGGAAGCTCTTCGGTTCCCGGCGGAATCGCGGACGGCACACCGGGCGGCGGCATCTCCGGGAAGATCGGCTGTCGCCCGCCACCGGGCGGAACCGGAATCGTCGGCACACCGGGGACGCCCGGTTGCGGATACGGCAACACGTTTCCGCCCCCGCCGCGCGGAACGACAGTCACTTTCACGGTCACGTCGCGGTCGGCCTCGAACGCGCGCCCGTCGGTGGTAATCAGGCGCACCGCGATCCGCACGCGATCGTTACTCGGGAGCGTCTGCCACGGCACCGCGACGAAGTACCCGGTACTAATCAGCCCGCTCTTCCACGTCCGGCGGAGCTTGTCGGACGGAATCTCCCACGAGCCGATAGGGTTCTTCAGCCCCGCGGGAGTAATTTCCCACGCCGCGACAAGCGCCCGTGCCGGCACCTTTACCGCGGAGCCGTCTTCGTCCTTCGGCACGATGACGACCATCAAGCCCTCGTCGCCGGGCGCGCCGTCGTCATCGACGCCGCCGGTGCCGCGTGCGAGCGAGACTTCTTTCACGGGGACGAACGGACCGCTCGCGCCCGGTTGCGGGCCGGGTGTGGGCGCGCCGCGTGATTGCGAGGTTTCGTAAGCGCGAAGGAGGTTGCGCGAGCGATCAAGTTCGGCGCGAGTGGCTGCGAGTTCGCTCTCGCGGGTGCGGAGTTCCGCTTCGATCAGATCGTACTTGTTGTTGGACTTGCAGCCGGTCGAGAATGTGAGGAGGACGCCGACGACGCCACCGACCGCGATGCGGCGCGCGAACCGGCGCACGTTCGGGCTGTGGTGTCGCATCCTGCTTCCCAAAACAACCTACCCCCCAACCCCCTCCCTGAAGGGAGGGGGTAAGAACTCTGGCTCCCCCTCCCTTCAGGGAGGGGGTTGGGGAGTAGGTCGCTCTCAATCCGCCGTCGGGCGGCTCGCGGCGATCGTCTCCGCCGGCATCCGCTCCAGAACCTTGTCGATCAGACCGAACTCGCGGGCCTCCTGCGCGGACATGAAGTTGTCGCGGTCGGTGCCCTTCTCGATCTTCTCAACCGACTGACCGCAGTGGTCGGCCATCAACTTGTTCAGCGTGTGCTTGGTGCGAAGGAACTCCTTCGCGTGGATCAAAATCTCTTCCGCGGTGCCCTCGCTGCCAGCGCTCGGCTGGTGAATCATCACGCGCGCGTGCGGCAGTGCGAACCGCTTCCCCTTCGTCCCGGCACACAGGAGCATCGCGCCCATGCTCGCGGCCTGACCCATGCAGTAGGTCGAGATGTCGCAGGTGATGAACTGCATGGTGTCGTAAATCGCCATGCCCGCGGTCACGCTCCCACCGGGGCTGTTGATGTACAGGCTGATGTCGCGTTTCGGGTCTTCAAACTGAAGGTACAGCATCTGCGCAACGATCAGGTTCGCCATGTCGTCATGGACCACACCCTGAAGGAAGATGATCCGGTCCTTCAGCAAGCGGCTGTAGATGTCGTAGGCGCGTTCTTCGCGGCCCCGGCTCTCGACGACCATTGGAATCAGCGGCATGTTTAGGTTCTCCGGGCGAACCGCCGCACCCTCTGGTATCGGGCGTGCGGCTCGCGGGTATGTTGGGGAAAGGCGGAAGGCGGGAGGCGGAAGGCGGAAGGAAGACCGAAGAACGGAACCGGAGCGCCCGACCGGTGCAATCGGCCCATCTTCCAGCGTCTTCTCCGCCTTCCGTCTTATTTTTTGGGTTCCGGGCGGATGAGCACCTCGTCCACGAGGCCGAACGCCTTGGCCTCTTCCGCGTGGTAGTACTTGTCGCGGTCGGTTTCCTTCGCGATCATCTCGATCGGCTGACCAGTGTGCTTGGCGAGAATCTCGTTGAGCCGCGACCGCTCCCGCAGGATCTCGTTGGCCTGAATCTCGATGTCCGAGACCTGCCCGCCGACCTGCCCGTAGGGCTGGTGGATCATCACTTTCGAGTTCGGCAGGCAGTACCGCTTGCCCTTCGTGCCAGCCGCGAGCAAAACCGCCGCGCCGCTGGCCGCGAGGCCCATGCAATACGTGTGGATCGGGGCTTCCAGGAACTGCATCGTGTCGTAGATCGCGAGCGTGGCGGAGACCGACCCGCCAGGGCTGTTGATGTACATGTGGATGTCCGCGGCCTTGTTCTCGTACTGGAGGAACAGGAGCCGCTGGATCACGAAACTCGCCATCAAGTCCGTGATGACTGGGCTGCCCAGATCCTGCCCGGCGCCGAGGAAAATGATCCGGTTGTCCATCAGCAGGTCGGCGATGCCGACCGTCCGCTGGCGCGAGTACTGGCCGCGCTGGAGCGTCGGCTCGAAGGGGCGGGACGCGGCAGAGGGGTCGAACGGTGAGAACATGGGAGTCTCCATCGAAGCGGTTGGCGCACAGGGCTTCCGCCCAGTGCTACGGACGGCGGCTCACCGGGCTGAAGGCAGAAGACGGCGTGCCTCTTCTCTTCGCCCCGGAGGGGCCGCCGTCCGTAGCACTGGGCGGAAGCCCTGTGCGCCAACCGGCGGGGGTTACTTACACTGTACGCACGTGGTCAACTGGCGCTATCGGCCTTCGGCTCGCCGCCCTCGCCTTCGGCTGGTGCGGGCACCGTTTCGGATTCCGGCAGCGCGGCTTGTTCGACGGTCGCGACCTCGCCTTGCTGTTCGGACGCCTTGAGTTCGTAGTCCTCGTAGGTCGCGTTCGCGATGATGAGGTCGAGCGCCTTGCGTTCGAGCAGGTCGGCCGCGACCGCTTCGATCAGGTCTTCTTTTTCGAGCCGCGCTTTCACCTTGCGGAAGCTCTCGCCGGACTGCTCCGCGAGGCGATCAATCTCGGCGTCGATGTCTTCTTCTTCGATCTCGATCTTCTCGATCTCCGCGACCTTCTGGAGCACGAAGTGTTCCTTGAGAGCGGCGGCGGTGTTCTTCAACACGTCTTGTTCAAGGATGCGGCGGCGGCCCTGAATCTGGTCGTCGTCCATGCCCGCGTTCCGCATCTCCATCATCTTGCGGGCAAGCGTCTTGCGGGCCTGCTTGCGAAGCATGTCCTGCGGCAGTTCCCACGACGCGGCTGCAGCGATCGTCTCCAGCACTTGTTCGCGGGCTGAGCGACGCTGGGTGTACTCGAGGCGCCGTTCGAGAACCGCTTGCACAAGTTCGGTGAACGTTTCCGACGTGCTGACGCCGAACGACTCTTCGAGCAACTCCTGCGTGAGTTCCGGCGGGCGGGTCGTCTTCACGTCCTTCACGGTGAACGTGGCCTGCACCTTCGCCCCGCGGAGTTGCTCGACGGTGGTTTCCTGCGACAACGTGATGTCGATCACGCGCACGTCGTCCGGTTTTGCGCCAGCCATCTTCGCGCCGAAGTCCGTGGCGATGCCGTCGGACAGAGCGAGTTGCGGCTCGACCTTCACCTGCACCTCTTCGAGCTTGTTAATCTCCTTGTCCTTGAAGGCGATCGTCACGTCCGCGGTGATGGTGTCGAACAACTCCGTGACCGGGGGTTCCTTCGGCACCAGTTGACCGTAAGGTTCGAGCAACCGCTTCTTCTCGGCCTCGACTTCGTCCGCGGTGTGGACGTGAACCGGGCGGCGGAGTTTGATGCCCTTGTACGCGGGCAGCTCGAACTCCGGGCGCACTTCGATGTCGAACTCGTAGATGAACGGCCCTTCCTTCGGGATGTCCACCTTGGTTGGGTCGAACTCCGGTGGGCTGAGCGGCGCGATCGTCTGGTCTTCCGCGAGTTGCTCCAGGCTCGCCATCAGCACCTGCGACTTGATCTCTTCCGCGACGCTCTCGTAGTACTGCTTCTCGATCATCTTCCGCGGCGCTTTGCCTGGGCGGAATCCGCGGACCTGCGGTTGATCGCTCCGCGTCAGTTCGGTGAACTTCTCGTTGAACCGCTTGTCGATGGCCACGCGATCGACGGTGACTTTGACGTGCTTCTTGCACGGCCCGACATCCTTGATTTCGACCGTCTGCGTGAGTTTGACGTCTGCGTCAACGGCGGCCTGTGCTTCGGCCTCGGCACCTTCGATTTCGGCGACGGCCGCAGCCGTGACTTCGTCCTTCGTGCCTTCGGTCGGGGTCGTTTCGTCGGCCATGGGTAGTGTCCTCCGTCGGTGAAGCCAGCCTGTGTCGCGTCGCGTTGTTCTACGGGTCACTTAAAACGATGAACCGGGAAGTTGGGGCAGCGGGATTGTACACCCGCCGTAAGCCCGCGACTTCCCGGCTCTGTGTGTCTTCGTCAATCAGAGCGGGTGATGGGACTTGAACCCACGACAACCTCGTTGGCAACGAGGTACTCTACCACTGAGTTACACCCGCACTTCGTCTCAACCCGTCAGACCATTTTTAGGTGCGTGCCGTCGCGGTTTCAAGTGGAGAATATTTGAAGTAGATGCGGTGGACAGTGGGCGAGAAGAGAAAACCGCGAACCGGCGATTCACGCGGGCATTTTCCGAAGGTGCTGCCATGACGGAAGAGGAATGGCTCGCGAGCGCGTCACCGGTCGCGATGCTGCACGACCTGAACCCCGATTGTAACGGGCGGAAGGTGATGCTGTCCGCGGTCGCGATGTTCCTTCGCGTGCTGGGGTTGCTGACGGACGCGATGCATGAGTGGATCGAACTGGCCGAACGAGTGGCCGCTGGCCAAGCGACGGACGGTGACTTCGAGGACTTCCCGTCGCTCAACCTGGTCGCCGAAAACGAGGTCGAATATTACGCCGAGCGCGGCTCACCCGACTCGCGGGCGCAGTACGCCGCAATGGGTGACATGGTGACCTGCACCTGGATGACCGGGAAAAGGGAGTTCGCACCCGTCAACCCGGTGCCGCCCGAGGAACTCGAACCCGTGCGCCGCGCCAACGCCGAGCTTGTGCGCGACATCTTCGGGAACCCGTTCCGGCCCGTCACATTCGCCCTGGAGTGGCGCACAGATACCGCCATTGCAATCGCGGCGCAGATGTACGAATCGCGTGACTTCAGCGCGATGCCCATTCTGGCCGACGCACTTCAAGACGCCGGTTGCGATAACGACGACGTGCTGAACCACTGCCGCGACCCAAAGCAGGTTCACGTTCGCGGGTGCTGGGTTGTTGACCTCGTGCTGGGTTTGTTGTAACGACGCGGCGTCACTCAAACGACAAACATTCTGATTCCCGCCGACGTTCTACGTGGAACATTTTACAATTGCGTTCATCGGAGCGACGCGCGTCGCGGCTACACGAACTTCTACTTGTCCAGGCAGTCTTCGGCGTAGGTGCTTTCGTAAACGTACTTGGTGCCTTCGCCTTGGTAGTTGGCGAGTTCGGCCTTCGCGGTCAGGCGGGCCGCGTGGTACTTCCCCGCGACCGTGTTGAAGGACACGGCACCGGTCCACAACATCGGCACCAAGGGCACCTGATCGCCCGTCGCCTTCGGCGGCGCCTTCAAGGTCGTTTCCACGCCCACGATGAGGTAGCCGTCTTTCGTGCCCTTGCTCGTGTACTTTTGCGTGAAGTCGTAACTCTCCCCTGTGCCGAGCGGCGGGTCGAGCTTCAGCGCGAACGGCCGGTCCCACGTCTGACCGGCTTCGGGCGCCGCGTTGGGCAGCACGAGGCGGAACGGGAGTTCCGCTTGGAGGCGCGCCGCGGAACCGACCTTCGCGTCCTTCACTTCGACGAGTTTACCCTGCGAATCCAGCCGCACGGTCACGATCGGTTTGTTCAGGAACGCGTCCATCTTCTTCGCGTCCGCGGGATTGGCCGAATCGACGGTGGTTGTCGTGCCGTCCGGTTGGCGGAACTCCTGCTTCATCTCGCTGATGCTCATTTCGAGCGTCGCGACGCCTTGCTTGTCCACATCTTTCACGGTCCACTTGCGCACGAGGGTGAGGCCCGTGCGCGCCTCGGTCGTGATGGGCTTGTCGGTCTTCTCTTCGAGTAGCGTTTCCTTCACGATCGTCGTCTGAACGACGCGGTACGTGAGCACCTTCCCCGATTCCCATTTGAACTGCGGAACCGCCGGTGCGGGCGGTTGTGCGAGCGCCGGAACTGCGAGCGAGAACGCGAGCGAAAGCACCGTAAACCGGAGCATCATACGAAGCCTCCCACCACAGAACGCGGGCAAGATGGGAGGCCACATAACGAGAAGCGGAACCGGCGCGAAGGGCAACCTCAAAGCGGTAGGCACACGGCGAGGGTGTGCCCACCGCTTTGAAAGACCTTGCGTGTCTTGGCCCGCGTGCGGCGGCTCATATAATCTCGGGAATCGACAATGTCGCCCGGCTCGGGGCGAACACCCGGAGGGAGAAGCCGTCGGGGTTTCTCTCTGCGTGTCGCGTCGTTTGCCCGGAGACCCTTCCGCCGAGGCCCGCTGATGGCGTCTTCGCCGACGAACGATCCACCACTCCCGCCGGTCAAACTCGACCCGCTCGCCGCACTGCTCAGTTACCTCATCCCCGGCCTCGGCCAGATCTACCAAGGGCGGATAGGTAAAGGGCTGCTGTTCTTCGGCGGGTTGTACCTGCTCTTCTTCTACGGCATGTCGATGGGCCAGTGGCGGAACGTGTGGCTCCCGGACGCCACCGAACTGCCCGAGGTGGCGTTCGCCGGGCAGACTCTCGGCGGCGTACCCAAAGCGATTTCCTACCGACCGCAGTTTCTGGGACAGGTCTGGATCGGTGCCGCCGCGTGGCCGGGCGTGTACCAGTACATCTCGTTCGACAAGACGAAGGACGAAGGACCGGTCTTCGGCAAATTCCAGCGAATGCCCGAAGAGAAGGAACTGAACGAACTCCAGCGGAACGGAAACAAGCGGTGGGATCTGGGTTGGGTGTACACCGTGATCGCGGGCGTGCTGAACCTGCTGGTCATCTACGACGCGTTCGCAGGACCGATGTTCCGCGAAGCCTCCCCGGAGTGGCTGACCGGCGAGAGCGAAAACGCGAACACCGACGCGCCCGCACCTGCGGCCGTCGCAAGTCCACCCGATCCGCCCCCGGTCGCGATGATGCCGGTGTTCCCACCGCCGGATGTTCCGTCTGCGCCTCCGACGCCCCCGACCGCGCAAGGAGGCACGCCATGAACCTTCCGCTTTTCGCGGTGAGCATCTACTGGGATCTGCCGGTGTTGCTGGTGGTTGTGAGTCTGGTTTACGCGGCCACGCGTCATGACCGCTGGGACAAGATCCTCCACGAGGCGACCGGTTGGGGACTGCGCATCACGCTGTTCCTCGCGGGCATCGGCCTCGTGCTGTACCTGCTCTCCACGTACTTGTGAATCTTGTAGGGTGGGTCGAGGTTCGCGCTTCGCGGACCGAAGGCCCACCAACTACGTTCGCGGTTCGTGGTGGGCCTTCGCCGCAAAGCCGGCTCGACCCACCCTACGAAACACTCTTCATCCTCGCGACGCGTAACTTCGCGGAACGCGAGCGCGGGTTCGCGCGGCGCTCCTCAAACGTCGGGCGGATTGCGTCCGGGCTAACCGTTTCGTAAACGCCGGCGCGAAGCCCGTCGCGGAACGCCGCTTTCACCAACCGGTCCTCACCACTGTGAAAACTGATGATGGCCGCCACGCCGCCCGGCTTCAACACGGTCGGCAGCACGCGCAGTAACTGCTGAAGGTTCGCGAGTTCGCGGTTCGTGAGAATGCGGAGCGACTGAAAGACCCGCGTC
>CAMDQN010000182.1 GCA_945905925.1 Singulisphaera sp. GP187 | reverse complement strand
CGAAAGTGCCAGGTGTCCTTGAGAAATTTGGCTCTTCAAGTGCCGAGGAGTCCGAAATACCAACGGTGGCAAGTCGCTTCAAGACAAGGAGTTATTACAATCTGATAGAGTGCCAATCATCATCGCGCGCAAACCGTGTCGTACACCCGCCTTCCGGTCGTCGAGCGGGTTGGGTTTGCGTCTCGACGGGTTCGGGCGTACCATTCGCAATGGATGCCGGACGCGGTCCGCGGGCGGCGCGACTCACTCCCCCCGAATCACCAATAATGGCCTCACCACCCATCACATTCCCGTGCCCGTTCTGCACCCGCCGCATGGGCGTCCTCGCGGAACTACTCGGCCGACAGGTCCGGTGCCCGCACTGCAAACAGGTCGTCGTGGCACCGGTCACCGCCGGCACCCCGCCCGCGCCGGTCGCCGTCGCCGAGCCGCAGCAGCCCGCCCCCGTGACGATTCCGACACCATCGACACCGACCGTCGTCGCGCCACTCCCGGCACCCGAACTCCGGGCGTTCAACATCCCGCAGAAGAAAGAAGGCGCGGATAGTATCCTGAGCGAGCCGGACGAGTCCGACGACGAGGTCTTCGGGTCGCAACCCGGCTCACGCCTGCCCACGCTTCCGCGTGATCCCCCTCCCCCGCCCGAATCCGCGAGTCAGCCCGCGCCAGTCTCCGACGACCCGTTCGGCTTCGGTCCGGCTTCGGCCGCGCCACCCCCACCCGAACCTGCGGCCGGGAACTACACACAACCACTTCTCACCGCGACAATCTTCGATCTCCCGCCGAACGTTCGACCGGCACCCGACGCGCCGAAGGAATCGCCGAACCCGTTCGCCGAGATGGATGCGCCGGCACCCACGCCCGCGGTCCCGCAGAAGCCGGTGCCGCTTCCCGTACCCGTTCCGCAACCCGCCCTGCCGAAGCCGGTCCCAGTGCCCGCGCGGCCGGTCGCGCCCGCACCGACAGTTCCCGCGAGCGGAAACCCGTTCGAGGACTTCGACGACGCACCCGCGCCGATACCGGTGTTGCTCCCGACACCGGTGGAGCCCGCACGAGCGGCACCCGCGCCCACGACCGATGAGTTGCCCGACGAACCACCCCTGCGGAAGCAGCCCCGGAACGAGAGCCGCGACGACGACAAGCCGGCCCGCGCCACGCGGTCGCGCCCAGCCGCGTCTCCGTCCGGGGGCGGCGCGAAGAACGTCGTGTTGTTCCTTCTCGCCGGGTACGCGTTGGTCGCGACCGCACTCGCGGTGTACGGGCTGTTCTTCAAGTCCGGTGACTCGTCGGAAACACACCCGCTCTCCACGATCCCCGACAACTTCGGTGAGTTTGATCCGGTCAGCCGCAAGAAAGTCACTCAGCACAAATTCCGTGTGGACGGCGAACTGCCCGCCGCGCAGCGCGCAGCGATCGGCGGGAAGGTCGTCATCGGGCAGATCGAGGTGCAACCGGTGCGCGTGGAAAAACGTTTCCTTTCGATCAAAGCCGAAGGCCGCAACGAGAAGGAAAAACCCCAGACAACAAAGACGACGGCGGCGGCACTCGTGCTGACGCTCGACATCAAAAACACCTCCGAGGATCTTTCCATCTTCCCGATGGACCCGGCGTTCACCCGGCGGGAATCCAAGGCCGATCAGCCGATCACGCGACTGGTCGTCGATAAGAAGGTGTTCGCGGGTGGCGAAATCGAATGGCCACTCCCGAGCAAGTTCAAGAAGCGGATCGAGGTTCAACAGGCCAACGACGCGATCCCGCTGAAGCCGAACGAGAGTCGCGAGTATGTGGTGTTCACCGCCGCAAGTGCGGAACTTGTGGAGGCCGCGAAAACCGCGAAGGAGTCGCTCCAGTGGCGAATACAGGTGCGTCGCGGGCTGGTCGATTACAAGGGCAAGGAACTCCCCGTGACGGCGGTCATCGGGGTGGACTTCAAAAGCAACGAGATCCGCTAGTCGCGGCAAAATCCAGTCGCGGGGTTGAACCTCGTACCCATCCGCAGCATCATAGCTAACGCACAGGCGTGCAGGCTGAGCTTCAGGTTCAGGCTCAACGCGGAGCACCGACAGTGCAGGTTCGATTCCTGCTCCCGCCACTTTCCACCACGGCGGGATAGCCCAACGGTAGAGGCAAGTGTCCCGCACAAAAAGATTCAGGTTGTCACGCCAGGTTCAGCACCGTGCCGAGGTGTTCAATCGAACGAACGGCCCCAACCAACACATATTGGTTCGATTCCATTCCCCCGCGCTTCGCCCAACGCTTCGCGGGGGTCGCCTAACGGTAAGGCGGTTGGTGAACAGACTGAAGGCCGGCGACCGGAAACTGTGAACACTCCCTGAGACGGCACACCGACGAGCGCAAGCTTGTGGGACACAGCCCCGGCGAGCCGGCGAAAGCTCGTCGGGGCGCTTTTTTTGCAACCGTAATGACCGACCGCGAATTTGCACTCGATGTCGTTCGCACGCTCCAGAAGGCCGGGTTCGCGGCACTCTGGGCCGGCGGATGCGTGCGAGACGAGCTGCTCGGCCTCACCCCACACGACTATGACGTTGCCACCTCCGCGCGCCCGGAGCAACTCAGGCCGCTGTTCCGCAAGCGGAACGAGATCGGCGCGCACTTTGGCGTGGTGCAAGTGATTGGGCCGAAGGGCGACGACGGCGAATGGCTTACAGTGGAGGTCGCGAGCTTCCGCTCCGATGGCGTCTACACTGACGGTCGGCGCCCCGATACGGTCGCGTTCTCTTCGCCAGAAGCTGACGCGCAGCGCCGCGACTTCACCATCAACGGCATGTTCTTCGACCCGGTCACTGCCGAACTGATCGACTATGTCGGCGGCCGCGCCGACCTCGACGCGAAGGTACTCCGTGCAATCGGCGACCCAGTCGCGCGATTCACCGAAGACAAACTCCGCATCCTACGCGCAGCGCGCATGGCGACGCGGTTCGCACTGACCATCGACCGCACGACCCACGACGCCGCGAAAGGCATGGCCCCGCAGATTCAGGTAGTTTCCGCGGAGCGCATTGCGGAGGAACTGCGGAAATTGCTCGTTCACCAAAACCGCGCGCGAGGCTTGGCATTGCTTCGCGAGTTGGGACTGGTCGTGGCCATTCTGCCGGAGGTTGACGCGGTTGACGTTTGGGAGCGAACGGCGAGTGTGGTCGCGTGCTTGGGTTTGGAAGGCAACCCCTCCCCAACCCCTCCCCTGAGAAGGGAGGGGCTAACTCCGGCTCCCCCTCCCTTCTTAGGGGAGGGGGTTGGGGGGAGAGGTTCTTCCATCTCCTTCCCGCTCGCGTTCGCGGCAGTACTCCACACCGTCGGCAAGGACACCGCCGAGCACATCGCACATCGCCTGAAGCTCTCGAACGTCGAAACCTCGCGTCTGTGCTGGCTCGTCGAAAAGTGTTCGTACCTCGCGGACGCCCCGACGATGCGTGCGAGCAAACTGAAACCGATCTTGGTTCACCCCGGCATCTGCGAGTTGCTCGCGTTACATCGCGCCATCGCACAAGCGAGCGGTCGCAACTTCGAACACGTCGAATTCTGCGAACGCGTGTTGCGCGACACGCCGCCAGAAGAGTTGAACCCCGCGCCGGTGCTGACCGGGGAAGACCTGATCGCGCTGGGGTTGAAGCCCGGGCCCTCGTTCAAGCGGTTGCTCGATGCCGTGCGGGAGTCACAACTGGAAGGGCAGGCTTCGTCGAAGGAACAGGCTCACGCACTGGTGCAGCGACTCCTTGCGGAACCGCAACCCGCGCCAGAAACACCGCCGGCGTAACTTGCGGTTTCGCCCCGCGAACGACCGTCCGCCACCAAAACGCGAACAGCGTGCGTGCCGTCCGCGGCACTTCGCGGAGAGATACCTTGCTCTCTCCGCCGGCTCGGGGGCGGTGCTTCACCGCCACTTCCGCCACTTCGAGATTGAGTTGCCGCGCCAGGGTCATCATCTCGGTGTTCACGAAAAACCCGCGCGACTCCGGCATTAGCCCGGGCAGAACCTCATTACGGAACACCTTCAGCGCGCAGTCCACGTCGCGCACGCGCGTGCCGAGCAGTGTGCGAGCCAACACGTTGTAGCCCCACGACAGGAACCGCCGGCGTGCCGGGTCTTTCCGGTTGGCGCGATACCCCACCACTACCGGCCTTTCGTCCGCGAGTCGCGCGAGCTTCGCCAAATCGGTGAGGTCGAACTGACAGTCTGCATCCGTGAATGCGACCAACTCGAAGCGTGCCGCTTCAAAACCGGTCCGCAGCGCCGCCCCGTACCCACGATTGACCTCGTGTCGCAACAACCGTGTGTGCGGTGCGCAAGACAGCGCGCGGCGAACCTCCGTCGCAGTTGCGTCGCGACTACCGTCATCGACCACCAGAATCTCGAAACGCCTGAAGTGCGTCGCGAGCGCAACCTCGGCTTCGGCGATGGCGCGGCTAATCACCGCAGATTCGTTGAACGCCGGGATAACAAGACTCAAGCCGGTGCAGTGCGCCGCGTCCATGCGGTTACTCCAACGAAGGTGGTGTCGCGCGGGAACAGTAGCAACATCACGAAACCGCGTAAAGTGCGGCCTCAGGCGAAATAGTACTTGTCTAGTACGCTTCTCTGCCTATAAATGGAATAGTAGAGGTGCTGATTCCCGATGTTACTTGTTCCGCACTGCGAGGGCGAGCCGTGACACTGATGAGTCGCAAGGCCGATTACGCCCTCCTGATTCTCTCATTCCTGTACCAGCGGAAGGAAGGCGGGACCGCTCGTGCGATCGCGGAGCAGTTCGGTTTGAGCCCCTCATTCGTCGCGAACATCCTCAAGGAACTGTGTTCAAAAGGGTTCGTCGCGAGTCACCGCGGCGTGAAAGGCGGGTACGCGCTTGCACGGGACGCTTCCATGATCAGCCTCGCGGAGTTGCTCGAAACGGTGGAAGACGGTTTCCATCTCACGGTATGTAACCAACACACCGACACCGGGACCAACACGGACGCATGTTCGCACTCATCCTCCTGCACCGTGAAGGGGCCGATGGCCGAAGTGCATCAGCGGCTTATGGGCGTGCTTCGCGGGGTCATGCTCGTGGAACTGTTCGACCCGAAGGCGAAACCGTCCGCGCTACACGCCCTTCCCGTTCTCGCCACGCATAGCGTTGAAACGTTCCCGGCCTAACGGTTGGTCCTTCTGAGAATCGCCACCAAGGATTCGGATACGATCATGACGAGAATGCCAGTCTACATGGATAACAACGCGACCACCCGCACTGACCCGCGCGTGGTGGAAGCGATGCTGCCCTACTTCACAGAGAAGTACGGCAACGCCGCGAGCCGCAACCACCCATTCGGTTGGGCCGCGGAAGAAGCTGTAGAAGTTGCTCGCGGGCAAATCGCGGGGATCATCGGCGCGAGCGCGAAAGAAGTGATCTTCACGAGCGGCGCGACCGAGAGCAACAACCTGGCGATCAAGGGTGTTGCCGCGATGTACAAGAAGAAGGGTAACCACGTCGTCACGCAGGCGACCGAGCACAAGGCAACGCTCGACACCTGCAAGCGCCTCGAACGCGACGGCTTCCAGGTCACCTACCTGCCGGTCGATCAGTTCGGACAGGTTCACGCGGAACAAATTCGCGCCGCGCTCACCGACAAGACGATTCTCGTCTCGATCATGGCCGCGAACAACGAGATCGGCAGCCTTCAACCGATCCGCGACATTGGAAAACTCTGCAAGGAAAAGGGTGTTCTGTTCCACACGGACGCGGTGCAAGCCGTCGGCAAGATTCCGCTCGATGTGGAAGACATGGGCATCGACCTGTTGAGCGTGTCGGGACACAAGATTTACGGACCAAAAGGTATCGGCGCGCTCTACGTGCGCAAGAAAGACCCGCGTGTGCGGCTCGAACCGCAGATCGACGGTGGCGGACACGAGCGCGGAATGCGTTCTGGCACGCTCCCGGTTCCGCTGATCGTCGGTCTCGGTGTCGCGTGCGAAATCGCGAAGAACGAGATGGCGACCGAAGCGGCACACACCTACAAGCTCCGCGAGCGGCTCCGCGAAGGCATCGTATCGAAATTGCCCGAATCGTACCTGAACGGGCACCCGACTGAGCGCCTCCCCGGCAACGCGAACATCAGTTTCGCCTACGTCGAAGGCGAAGGCTTGATGATGGGCATCAAGGACGTGGCCGTGTCGAGCGGTTCGGCATGTACGAGCGCGAGCCTCGAACCGAGTTACGTGCTTCGCGCGCTCGGCGTGGGCGACGAACTCGCACACTCCAGCATCCGGTTCGGCTTGGGTCGCTTCAATACAGAAGCAGAAGTGGACTTTGTAATCGAGTTAGTCGTGCGCGAAGTGAACCGCCTGCGCCAGATGTCCCCACTCTACGAGATGGTTCAGGCAGGTATCGATATCAAGAAGATCGAGTGGGCGAGCCACTAATACACTATGCCTCCCAAGCCCAGGGTCGGCGGACCCTGGGTTGCTCCGGACCCAAACGTCAACGATCGCCACTAAAGAGGTGGAGAAACACAATGCCATACAGCGATAAGGTACTGGACCACTACAACAACCCACGGAACGTCGGGAGCTTCGACGCGAAGGATCCCACCGTGGGGACTGGTCTCGTCGGCGCGCCGGAGTGCGGCGACGTGATGAAACTCCAAATCAAGGTGAACCCGGACACGGGCGTCATCGAAGATGCGCGGTTCAAGACGTTCGGCTGCGGTTCGGCGATCGCGTCGAGCAGCCTCGCGACCGAGTGGCTCAAGGGCAAAACGGTTGACGAAGCGCTCGCGATCAAGAACACCGAGATCGTCGAGGAACTCGCCCTTCCGCCGGTCAAAGTTCACTGCTCCGTGCTGGCCGAAGACGCGATCAAGGCCGCGCTTAAGAACTACCAGGACAAGCAGGACGCGACCGACGACACGAACGACGAGGCCAGCGAGAAAAGCGCGAGACCGGAACCGGCCGGGGTGTAATCCAACAGCCCGGATGCTGTATACTGCTCCCACGACCACGAACTGACTTTTCCCACCATCGAACGAAAGGTGAATGCCATGTCCACCGCTGTTGCGACCGAACCGCAGACGCTGGGCCTCAACACCGCGCCCGCTGGGCCGCCACCCGTTGTGGTGACCGAGAAGGCCGCACTCGAAGTCAAGCGGCACATCGCCGACATGCTCGATCGCAAGGAGATCGAAGAGGGCGGCACGCTATACCTCCGCGTCCGCGTGCAGGGCGGCGGTTGCAGCGGTTTCCAGAACAAACTCGACCTCGACGCCAAGTACGACGAGAAGTCCGACCACAAGTTCGAGTTCCACGGTATTGAAGTGGTCGTGGATAAGCGTTCGCTGCTGTACCTCAACGGCGCGACGGTGGACTTCCACGACGACCTGAACAAGCGCGGCTTCACGATCTCGAACCCGCAAGCCAAGAGCACATGCGGTTGTGGCAGTTCGTACTCGATGTAGTGACGAGCGATGACCGAAGATTGCTTCCACCGCCTCGGCCTTCCGAGGCGGTTTATTGTTGACGCTGCCGAACTGGAGCGGGCGTACCTCGCGCGGTCGCGCGCAGTCCACCCGGATTACCACCTCGCGGGTTCGTCGGCCGGACTGAGCGTCAGTCTGGAACTGTCAGCCGCCGTGAACGAGGCGTACAACACCCTACGCGATCCGTTCGCGCGCGCCGAACACCTGCTGAAACTAGAAGGCGGTCCCAGCGCCGCGGAGTGCAAGCAGGTGCCGCCAGCGTTCCTCGCGGAGATGCTAGACGCCCGCGAAGAGATCGAAACGGCTCGCGGGCACGCGACCGAGACTGAGCGTCTGGAACGCGAGTTCACGGCCCGGTTCGACGCCTTGCTAAGTGACACTGCGGCGCTATTCGCACAACTCGCGACGCTGCCGGTCGAATACGCGGGGTGTGCGAACCTTCTGGTGCGGATCCGGGGTCTCTTGAACGCGGCTAAGTATATTCGCGGGCTTGTCCGCGACCTTTCCACCGAGTGATGAAGGAGTTCACGATGTACGACGCTACGAACATGAAGAAGATCAAGACGCTACGCGAACTGGCCCCCGAGGGCATGGCCGCGTTCGACGCGCTCAACGCCGCTGTGTTTAAGGACGGCGCGCTGTCGATGAAGGTGAAGGAGCTGATCGCGGTTGCGGTGGCAGTGACAACGCAGTGCCCGTACTGCATCGACGCCCACGTGAAGAAGGCGAAAATAGCCGGTTGCACCGACGCCGAACTGACGGAAGCGACTTTGGTCGCGGCAGCACTTCGCGCCGGTGGCGCGGTGACGCACGGCACGCACGCGATCGTCTAAATGCAAGGGCGTGTAACTCAGCGGTTAGAGTGCCTCCCTTACAAGGAGGAAGTCGGGGGTTCGAGTCCCTCCACGCCCATTAGAATGTTTGAACAACATGGACCAGGATCGGACAGAATGAGACAGGACGCCTCTAATTCAAGCACTTCATCCGAGTTTGTCCGCTCCTGTCTTTTCGCGTCCGCTCCCGTCTGAGCCGCATTTTGCGCCCCAAGTGCGCCGGATTCTGCGCCGCTTTTTAACGCCTTCTCGAAGTCCCCTTCGAGCGTCTGAAGATAGTGCCCCAGCGCGATCTTCGGCGTGTTGCCGATCCACGCGGTCACGACGTGGATAGGGTGGTTCTGCATCAGGTCCGTCTCGCAACTCGCCCTCAGGTTGTGGAACACCTTCGGCCACACGGTCAGCCCAGCGCGGTGAATGATCTTCTCGAACGTGGTTCGGAGGTTCGTGTTCACCCAGCCGTTCGGGCCGACGCTGGACAGACGGTACCCGTCACCCTGTTTTCCGCCCACGATGTACTCTTCGCCGGGCGCGGCCAGTTCCCAAGCTTCTTCAAGATACGGGCGGAGCGCAGCGAACACCGGGGTCACGCGCTCGCCCTTCCCTTCGATGTGTTCGGTCTTCGGGCTTTGTACTACCATTCGCCCCGTCGCCAGGTTGACGTGTTCCCATTTGAGGCTCAGCACCTCGGAAGGGCAACGCAACCCCGCGAACCGCGACAACGCGATGATCGTTCGCCATGTGGGGTTTGCGGCGTCCATCAGCCGGCGCGTATCGGCTGGTGTGATGTAGTGCCGACGTTCGGGCGGGTTGTGGTTCTTGCTGGTCACGTCAGCGAACGGGTTCCGGTCGAGGCACCCGACCTTCACCGCATGTCCAAACAGCATCCGTGCCGTCTTGAGGCGGCGGTGGACGGTTGCCGGAGCGAGCTTCCGGTCGTGGTAGTGCTGCTTGAACGCTTCTGCCCGTTCGACGGTCGCGGCGCGGAGGTTGGCAGTTTCGCCGAAGAACATCGCGAGATCGTTCGCAGTCGTGCGGATGGAAATGGCGGTCGCGGGCTTGGAGTCCCCACGGCGCTTCGCAATGTAGTTGTCGAGGAACGCTCGCAGCGAGTGAGATTCACGCGGTTCGATCAGCCCGACGGCGGCGAGTTTCTCGCGCAGCACGTCACCGATTGAAGGTAGCCAGTTCGAGGTGTCGCGCGGAATCGGTTGCCCACTGGTCTTCGAGGACAGCAGCGCCTCAACGTGTCTGCAGACGCTCTCCGCGGTCTTGCGGTCGGTCTTGCCAAGTCTGATCGTTCGCCGCTTGCCGTCACCAGCGATGAACATGATGCGGCGGCGTCCGTTCGGGTCGTCAACGATGGAAGCCATGCGTCAGCCCTCAGTAGGTTGGGTACAGGTGCCACGTCTTCGCGACGTTGATGGTGTAGCCTATCGCTTCGCGTT
>CAMDQN010000181.1 GCA_945905925.1 Singulisphaera sp. GP187 | reverse complement strand
TAACTCCTTGTCTTGAAGCGACTTGCCACCGTTGGTATTTCGGACTCCTCGGCACTTGAAGAGCCAAATTTCTCAAGGACACCTGGCACTTTCGAGCGGTTTTCACCGCATTTTCACAGGCCACGCGCAAACCATGTCGTGGACCCCCGGAAGGCCTCAGAAGTAGCTTTTCTCGAAGTAGATGCTCGCTCCACCGAGTGCACTGCCGCCGCGAGTGAACTGCTCGTCAAGTTTATCGACTGGGGCGCCTTTTACTCGTTTCAGGTCCGGGGCGTGCGTTTTCACGAATGCCTTGCCGCCCGTGCTTGCGGCCGTTTGGAGCGATTCCCGGACAAGTGGAATGCTGCTCCCGCCACCGGTGAGAATCAGTTCTTGCGTGAACGCCGGGTCCAGTCCTTCGCCGAATGCCGTGGTCTCGTCCGCGATCCGCTTGGCGAATGCGCCAATGCACTCCTGTACCGCGACGCTGTCGGTCGGACCGCCCACGACGCGCCCCAAGCCCGGTGCGCGGTATCCTTTTCCCTCGCTGTAGACACTCTGTTGCACCTTAGTCCAGTCCGACCACGACGGCTTGACGGGCCAGTCCTCGACCTGCAGCACCGCGCGCATCTGTTCGTCGAGGTCGCTAACCCCGAACGGGACGGACTTCTCCCGAACAACGAACCCGCTGTCAGGCGTGAGCGTGGGAACACCGTCGGGCGTGAACGTCAGGGCCGCGAAATCGGTGGTGAATGCGCCCACATCGATGACGAGAGCGCGGTAACTGGGGTAGTGCTCCGCGTCCTTCAGCACCGTGATGAGCGGTCCTTTGCCGAACATGTCCCCGAAGTTCAGGCGTCCGGTGCGGCTGAGGACGTTCGCTCCTTTCGTCAGGATGCCGATCGCGTTGGAGTACGGCTCCGCGACAACGGGCTGGTCGGGGTGCAACGGCCAACCGGCTTTGTCGAGCGAGTCGAGAATCAGTTTGCACCCGGGGTGCGGCTCGCTCCCGTGTTTGGCGAACGCGGGCACGGCAACGCGAACGGGGATGTCCTCGAATTTCAATCCGGTGGTGGGCAACTTCGCGCACGCTTCCATGACGCGCTGGCGGAGCCAGTGGAAGAAGTGCGCCGCGAGCGCGGTTGCGATCGTCTGTTGCTGCGATTCGGCCGAGACCACACGCCCGCCCGGACCCGCGATCAGTGACTTCGCATTGCCCACCATCTGTTGGAGGTAACCGATTTGACCTGGCAGGACGCCGTACTTAGTAGCGAGAACGAGTAGGTCGTCGGACTGAAGGAGCGCTTCGAGCGGAGACTGCGTAAGCCTCACCGCAGACGGCGCGAGGAACACGGCTCGCTTCCAGTTGCGGTGGACGTCGATCCCGCCTCCGCCTTTTTCGTCGACGGCTTCTTCGCCAAACGCGAGTTTCGCCTTAGTCCCGCGACGGTCCACCGCGATGGTACTGGGCACACAAAAGTCGATGTTCGGCCAAGTGAGCAGTTCGCTGTCCGCGGTGGGATCGCGCCGCAGCGCGACCTTCGTGTACGCGCTGCCGAAGTCGATGCAGAACACTCGGTCGGCCACGGCAACACCCTCACTTTTGGACGACTGCTTTCAGGACCACGAACTCGCCTGCGTCCTCTTCGAGCACCCAACCCGGGCGTACGATCTTTACCTGATCGCCGCTGAACACGCCCGCTACGCTTTCGTGAACACGCCCGCTGTACGTGACCCGTTGCCCGACCTCACCGACGAGTTTGAGCCCGCTGATGTTCCACATGGCTGATTCGAGGAACTCGCGCGCGTCCGGTTTATTCATCTCCCAGGTCGCGCGCCACGACGACGCAAGTTGGGCCGTCACGTCGCGACGGAAGCCCTTGTCTTCAGCGAGGCTCGGCTCAGTCGGTTTGCTTGTTGGTTCAGTTTCCGTTCGCTCGATTGTCTTCGTCTGACGGATCGGCTCTGGCGTTTTCTGGCGTTCTATCTCCAGCAACCGGAGCAACTCTGCGACGCGGGCTTGTTGACGTTGCACGATAAGTTGTTGCGCGCGTTCGAGTGCTTTTTGGTTCGCTTCCTCCGCCGTGCGTCGTCTCACGGCTGCAGCCACGCGTGCGTCGGCATCGGCCTTCGCTGCTTCTGCGGCTTCTTCCAGCAGCGGTGTCAGGTCAGCCGACGCCTGAGGAGTTCGACTAATCGCTCCCACAATGAACGCTTCGCGCTCTTCGAGTGGAAGACTCGCGAGGACGCTTTTCGCCAACGCACCGACTGCTTCGGGCGCCACGGCATCCGCGACCAACTCGAAGCCGGCACTCGTCAGAGCTCCCCCGGCGCCAACCTGTTTTAGCAGCGGGCGGTTCGCGTCGAGGCAGGACTGGACCGCAGCTTCGACGTTTGGCTCTTTGTTCGGAAACAGTGCCGCGACCGTTGCGCCAGTCCACTTCGCTTTCGGGTTTTTCGCCACGAGGGTCAGCGCGTGCAGGACAAGCTCCTCGACCGCTTTCGCTTGCTTCGGTGCTGCGGGCTTCTTGGTTCTCGTTTTCTTCGGTTTCGGTTCTTCTTCCACGTCCGTGTCTCACTGTCAGGAGTGTATCTGTCCGACGCAACGCGCGATATCGCTTTCCGATCTTGCTCGGAACACGCAATCCGCGCGACCGTCACAACCGCTGCGATCCGCACCAAGGTTGAAGTCGAGAGTATAGCAGAGCAGGGGAGGCGGGCTAGAGAACACCCTTCGTGGACGGCACGCCGCTGGCTCGCGGGTCCGGTTCCACCGCGGCACGCAGCGCGCGGGCGCATGCCTTGAAAATCGCTTCGACGATGTGGTGCGTGTTCCGCCCGTGGTGCAGAACAACGTGCAGGTTGAATACCCCCGCGGAACTCGTGGCGCGCCAGAACTCTTCCGCGAGTTGCGACGAGAAGGTGCCGAGTGTTTCCAGCGGGACATCAGCACGCCATACGAGGAACGGGCGCCCGCTCAGATCGACCGCGGCCGTCGCGAGCGTGTCGTCCATCGGGAGCGTGCAGTCCCCGAACCGCCGAATCCCGGTCTTGTCACCGAGAGCCTGAACGAGCGCCTTGCCGAAGCAGATGCCCACGTCTTCGACGGTGTGATGCGCGTCGATGTGCGTGTCGCCCTTGCACGTCACGTTGAGGTCGAAGAGTCCGTGTTTCGCGATGTGCGTGAGCATGTGATCGAAGAAGCCGATGCCGGTCGCGAGCTTTGACGCGCCGGTGCCGTCGAGGTTCAGCGACAGGTCGATTTCCGTCTCGGCCGTCTTGCGTTCGATGCGTGCGGTTCGTGCCATCAGAGGATTGCCTTCAACTCAGCGAGTAACTTGTCGATCTCCGCGTCGGTGCCGACTGAGATTCGCAGCCCATCATACGCGCCTTCGGGCGAGCCGACCGGCCCGACCGTGTAGCTCATGTAACGCACCAGAATCTTCCGCTGCTTCAACGCTTCGTAGATCGGTTTCACGTCGCGGTCGGTGCGCCGGCACCACACGAAGTTCGCGTGGCTCGGCGTCACGTCGAAGCCCAGAACCGCGAGTGCCGACGTCATGCGCGTGCGAGTCGCGACGATCTTCGCGCGCACTTCGCTGAAGTAGACTTGGTCTTCGATCGCGGCTGTCGCGGCGGCGATACTCAACACGTCGCAGTTGTAGGAATCCTTCACTTTCACCAACTCGCGAACCAGGTCAGGCCGCGCGATCGCGAACCCGAAGCGAATCCCCGCGAGCGAGTACGACTTGCTCAGCGTTCGCGTGATGATGAGGTTCTCATAGTCCGGCACAAGCGAGAGGAGGTTCGCCACGGCGAAGTCGGCATAGGCTTCGTCGATCACGAACGGTGTCGAACCGTGACTGTCTACTAAATACTCAAGTTCCCCTGGATCGAGGACGGTTCCTGAAGGCGAGTTCGGGTTGGGGATAAAGTTGAGGTTCACTCGCGCCGGCCACTGCAAGCGAGGTAATGCCCAATTTTCCAAGGACCGCACCGCCTTGAATCGTGCGCCCTGAATCTCCGCGAGACTCTTGTAGAGGATGTAACTCGGTGTTGGCGACGCGATCAGCCCGCCTTCGGGGACGAACGCTCGCGTCAGAATGGTGAGGATGTCGTCGGAGCCGTTGCCGATCAGGATGCTGTCGGGATCGACGTTCAGCACACGACCTGCGGCTTGGCGAAACGTGTCACCTAGCGGTGGTGGGTATTTGCGGAGGCTGTTCGGAGTGAGCGCCGCGCGGATGGCGTCGAAGACCCGCGGGCTGGGCGGGTAGGGGTTCTCGTTTGTATTGAGTTTGACGATCTCAGGGTCGTTGAGTTGTTCACCCGGAACGTAACCCTTCATGCCGAGGATGTTGGAGCGTATCGCGCCACACGCTCCGCTTCGGGTCGCGGCTAACAGTTCGTCTTCGTCCCTTGCGCTCACGCTCGCACTCACTATTTCTTCGCGACAGGTGCAGCAGAAGGAACCTTGTCCGGCTTTGGTTTGGGACGCGCCGCGGGACCGTTGTCGTTGGCTCGCAACTCGACGCTCGCCGCGTGCCCGGTCAAGCCTTCCTTGTTTGCCATGAAGATGACATCGTTGGCGATGTCCTTGAGGCCATTGCGCGTGAACCGCATGATGCTCGTGCGCTTGCGGAAGTCATTCGTGGTTAGCCCGCTCGCGAACCGAGCGGTGCCGCCGGTCGGGAGCACGTGACTCGGACCGGCTGCGTAGTCGCCGACCGCGACCGGCGTGAACGGTCCCAGGAACACAGCGCCGGCATTGTCGATGTCTTCGAGAATCGCGTCCGGGTCACGAGTCTGGATATGGAGGTGTTCGGGTGCGAGTGCGTTCACGCAATCGACCGCCGCTTTCTTGTCCGGGGCGAGGACCAGCGCGCCGAACCGTTCGAGGCTGTCGCGCGCGAGGTCGGCACGAGAGAGTTTTGCGAGCCGCTTCTGCAGTGCCTCATAGATCTCTTCAATTAGTGGCTCATACCACGTCACCAGCACCGCGACGCCGGGTGAGTGTTCCGCCTGAGCGATGAGGTCCAGCGCGACGTAATCCGGGTGGGCGGAATCGTCAGCGAGAACCACGATCTCACTTGGACCCGCAAGGCAATCGATCGCGACCTGGCCGAACACGTGTTTCTTCGCGAGCGCGACGTACTGGTTGCCCGGGCCGAC
The DNA here is from genome assembly GCA_945905925.1 of Singulisphaera sp. GP187. Classification (GTDB taxonomy): domain Bacteria; phylum Planctomycetota; class Planctomycetia; order Gemmatales; family Gemmataceae; genus Gemmata. The sequence goes on along the minus strand of CAMDQN010000181.1, from coordinate 4,663 downwards.
GATCATATCGACCGGTTTCAACCCCTCGACGCCGTACGCGAGCGACGCGATGGCTTGTGCGCCGCCGAGCCGGTACACCTCGGTGATGCCGAGTTCGTGGCACGTCGCGAGCATCTCGCGGTTGTAACCGCCGGTCGCGTTCGGAGGCATGCACACCACGATCTGTTCGCACCCGGCTACCTGCGCCGGGCACACCGTCATCAGCAGCGTCGACGGGTACGCTGCCGCGCCGCCTGGGCAGTACACGCCAACGCGCTTCATCGCACGGTAACGAACCTGCAGTTCGTGCTTACCAGAGACGGGCATCACCGCGTCGCGCTGGAGCAGTCCCGACTGGAACTGCATCACGTTGTAGCGAACCTGCCGAATGACTTCGAGGAAGTCGGAGCCGACGTTCGCATGCGCCTCGGCGAGTTCCGCCGGCTTTACGCGGAGTTGGTCGGGCTTGAGTTTGACGCCGTCGAAGAGTTCGGTGTAGTTCAGCGCCGCAGCGAGACCCTTTTCCCGCACGTCGTTGCAGATGCGCTCCACCGCACGCGCGGGTGGGAGCGCTTCCCCGAACACGGCCTGTGTCTTTTTCTTGCTGACAGCCGAGACGACCTCTGCGTCGATGCGGAACTGGTCGCGAAGTTTGATGATCTGGGCTGCGGCGTTATTGGCTGTGAGATCAATCCGCCGCAGCTTGAGCGCTGGCATCTGGTGAACCTCGCGGGGAGCGGAGAGGGACGCGACCCGCCGGATTGGAACTTCACGACACTGCCCAACTTGCGCGAGCCGCACGTCGGGCAAATTTTAGTTTCGTTATACGGGACCCGACACAACGATGCAAGGAATTGACGCTCAACACTACAACAGAGGCGATACAAACTATTCCGATAATGCAGGTTGTGACAACTATCTGGATCAGATTCTGACGAGAAATCACTCTAGCGGTTCTCAAAATGTAATCTGCGACACTCGCCGGATTATCCAACTTACGGGGCCACAACATCCACGCCGAAGAAGCAATCCACTCCCTCACTGCCGCTCGCGTCGCGGCTGCGGACTTCGATTACGTACCGGCCCGGCTTCGCGGTCCGCGTAACCTGTACGTCGAGATCGACTTCCTTTCTCGTCCCGGCATTCACAGTGACCGTTTCCGTGTGGTCGGGAACCACCCCGCGCCCGCGGATCGTGAGCGTAACGGTTTGGCCCTTTGTGGATGTGTTGTTTACGCGAATCGTGGCCTTCAGTTTCGAGCCTGGCTTCGCGGTCTGGAGGTGCGGCTCGAACTCGACGCGGTTCGGGTTCCAGTCCCACTGATGGTTGCCGCTGACGCAGAGCGCGTCGGCGGCCTTGCCTGCGTCTTCGCCCCACTTCACGCGGCGTCGGTAATCTTCCGCGCTGAAGACGTATGGCCCGCCGTGTTCCGCGAGGATCCGCTCGGGCGAGAGGTCAAGAACTTTCTTGGCGCTTGTGCCGTAGACACTTGGATAACTGCGGTTCAGCCCCATCCACCCGCCAGTGCCGCTGAACTGGTCCTGATGGAAGAAGTTGTCGGCGGTAAACAGACATCGCTTGCCGTCGATTGTGGTTTCGATGGCGCTCGTGAAGTACGACTGCCCTGGTAAGTGGTGGAACTTCAGAGTGTAGCCGCCCCACGCGCCCGTCTCACCGTCTTTGAGTTCCTTCGTGAACTTGATTGGGCGCGCGTCGAGGAACGGCGCGCGGAACCGGTTCGGGTCTTTGAGCGGGGCTGCGACGGTATCGAGAGACCACACCTCGGCCTTGTCGCCGCCCTGCAGCACGTGGATGCCGTCGAAGTGGTCGTAGTGCGCGTGGCTGAACGCCACCAGTTCGACTGCGCCGAGCTTTTCGTCCTTGCGAAGTTTCTCCACCTGATCCGCGGAGCGCTGTCCCCACGGGTCGAGGACGAAGATACCGTTGCCGGTCTTCGATTGAAGAACGTAGGTGTTGCCCGTGATCCACAATCGGTCTGCGACCTTTGCCCAGGGTTTGTCCCCGGCGCTCGCGATCTGCTCTTTCGGCACAAGGAAATCGTACTTCGGTTCGTCCTTGAGGCGCTGCTTTGTGTAGCGCTCGAAGCTCTTCATGAATGCGGCTTCATCGACGGCATCCGCGGTGTCGGTGAGCACCTTCGCGATGTCGGCGGTGATCGCGGGTCCGTGTGCCGGGAAGAGCGCGTTTGCGTTCAGCTTCGCGAGTTTGCGGAGCGACTCCGCAGTCGGCTTCATCCCCACGTCGGTCCAGTGGTCCCAGTCGGTTGTGTAGGGGGCCCAGAGTTTGCCGCGAGAATGCAATGCGTCACCGCAGAAAAGGTAGCGAGTTCCTTTCGCATCGTCGGCTGGTTCGACGAGGTACGCGAAGTGATCGCGCGAGTGGCCCGGCGTTGCGACGGGTGTGACGGTCCATCCTCCGAAGCCAAGCCCCTTGCCGTCCACGAGCGTGCAATCAACTCCGTCGATGCCCTCCGGCAGCACGAAGTAGGCCGTGCGCGAGTTGCGCAGCGGAATCGCTTCCTTCCAGAACTTCGTGACGCTCTCTGGGAGGAGCCAATCGGCGGATTCCTTCGGCGCACGCACGGGGATTTTCTTCACGCGATACTCGGCTGCGAATGCGGCGGTGTCGCGGTGATGGTGCGTCAGCAGGACAGCGTCGATGGTCTTCGCGCCGAGTTCCGCGACTGCGTCTGGCGGAACCGTCGCGTCAATCAGCAGCGATTTGTCGCCACTCACCAGCGCGTAGCCGTACGGCACGTTCTTCGTGCGGTACACGCCATCCCCGACCTTCTCCCAGTGCTTGAGTTCGGGCTTCGGTTGTGCGCTGGTGAACCACGCGACCGACCCGACTGTAATGACACAGGACAACGCGAGCAGGATTCGAGCGCGCATTTGGTGGCTCCTGGGATGTCTTGATTGTAGTCGCCCGCGAAGCCGCTTTCTGTTTCGCGGGCATCTGCCATCAAGACACCCAACCCAGATGATGAAAAAACGCGTAAAGGTTTCCAAACCGCTTGCGTTCGGTCGCGGTCGCGTGTCTACTAATAACATCCCATCTGGTTTGCCCGAGCAACATGGATTGTCCCATCAAAACTCAGCCGCGGAGGCGGCAAATGACTGTAGCACCTGACTTTTTCGAGACCGAACCACGCAACTGGCGCGCGAGACTCGCCGTCAGCGTCGAGGTGATGCGCGAACTCAGCCGGTCCACCGACCCGCAGGAGATGTACGCGGTCTTCGTCCGGCGGATGACGCAACTCTTTCCGGTGAGCCGATATTTGACCATCTCGCGTCGCGGGCTGCGGTACCCAGAATACCGCGTCGCACGCTATAGCCAGTGGAAAGCCCCGGTCAACCCGTGGAAGGAACCGCACCGCCTCCCTGTTCATCACAGCGGGCTTCTCGCGGAACTCCTCTACGGCGACCAGCCGCGAATCATCGACGGCCTGACGCTCGATCCCGAAGACCCCGCTAACGAGTACCTCGCGGGGCAGCGGTCGTTGCTCGCGATTCCGCACTTCGACAACGGCAGCGCGCAGAACATGGTGATCGTCACCCGCGACGACACCGAAACGTTCCCGCGCGAGCGGGTTGCCGACCTCGTACTGTTAAGCAACCTGTTTGCTCGCGCGACGCAAACGCTCGTGTTGTCGCAGGCGGTGAAGGAAGCTTTCGATGGTTTGGATTACGAACTCCGCTCGATCGCGGAGATTCAGAAGTCGCTGTTGCCTGCGGAGAAGCCGCGCGTGCCGGGGCTCGACGTGGCCGTCCACTACCAGACTGCGGCGCGCGCTGGCGGCGACTACTACGACTTCTTCCCATTGCCAAACGGCCGGCTTGGCGTGTTGATTGCCGACGCGAGTGGTCACGGCGCACCGGCCGCGGTGCTGATGGCGGTGGCGCACAGCATCGCGCACACGCGAACCGAACCGCCGCAACGCCCGGGCGAGTTCCTTACGTACATGAACGCGCACCTGACGCGGCGCTACACGCGGCCGACGGGCAGTTTCATGACCGCGTTCTACGCGGTGTTCGACCCGCCGAACGGCACCCTCAGTTACGCGAGCGCGGGCCACAACCCACCGCGTCTGCTCCGCTGCGCCGACGGCTTCAAACTCGCACTGAACCGCGCGCAGAAGTTGCCGCTTGGCATCAAGCCAGACGAAGTGTACCTGGAGCAAACGCTCCCGTTGTTGCCGGGCGATCAGGTGGTGCTGTTCACCGATGGCGTGATCGAAGCCGTGAACACCGAAGGCGACGTGTTCGGTTCGACGCGTATCGACGAGGAGTTGGAGACGTGTCTCCCGACCGCAGACGCTCTGCTACGCGCGATCCTCGCGTCGCACGGGCTGTTCACCGCGGGCACGACCGCAGCCGACGACCGCACGCTCGTCGTAGTGAAGAGAGTGTAGGCCGAAGACCCCCCCACCCCCTCCTGCAGGGAGGGGAGCCAGACACGCTATTGGGAGCCGCTCGCGGCTTCAAACTCCCCTCACTGCAGGGAGGGGATGGGGGTAGGCCGTGCGGAAGTTGGGCTTTTGGTTTGCGATCGTTCACTCCGTATTTGTTACGCTTTTGTCGATTGCAAGAACCGTCGACGAAGCCATTGCACCGAAGAACCCAGCACGCGTTTCGCCCAACCATCGACTTGCTTCTGCGGCGTC
>CAMDQN010000180.1 GCA_945905925.1 Singulisphaera sp. GP187 | reverse complement strand
ACCTCGATGCTGGTATTACGTTAGCGTCGGCAGACCCGGTGACCAAGGCGGCAAAGCCGCCACAGAGTGATTATTCTGGATGCCGCGGGTGTCCCCGATCAAGGTCCGCGCCTGGCTCGCCGAAAAACACCACGGAAGTGCCATTCGGTCAGGAGACGAAGAATCGTTATTGTGCCCGATCGCGGGGCGCGACACCAGCAGCGGTTCGCACACCGCACTTCGCCCCAGTCGAGGGCGAAACCACCACCCCGCCCCTTTCCGTTCTGCGCCCGGCGTGGTTTAATCAACACTCTTTAGCCCGCCGCCTTTCCCGCCGGAGGCCCGCTCATGCGGTCCGTCCTCTCTCTCTCGCTTTCGCTCGCATTTGTAGCAACCCTCGGGGGGCTGATGCCCCCCGCTCGCCTCGGCGCGCAGCCGAAGCAATTACCACCGAACCTCGTCGCCCCGACCGACGCGCTCTCGCCCGAAGACGAGCGCAAGCAGTTCACCGTGCCGGCCGGGTTCGACGTGCAACTCGTCGCCAGCGAACCGGACATCCAGAAGCCGATGCAAATGGCGTTCGACGCGAAAGGCCGGATGTGGGTAACCACTTCGTACCACTACCCGTTCGCGGCGGACAATGGGAAGGCCACCGACAAGCTGTTCATCCTCTCCGACTTCGACCCCAAGACCGGCAAGGCCGGGAAGGTGCAGAAGTTCGCGGAGGACTTGAACATCCCGATCGGCATTCTTCCGCTGCCGGATTGCAACAGTTGCATCGTGTCGAGCACCGGCGAGATTCGCAAGTACACCGACACCGATGGCGACGGCAAGTCTGATAAGTCAGAGGTGCTATTCACCGGCTTCGGGGTGCGCGACACGCACGGCATGTACAACTCGTACACGCTGATGCCCGACGGCTGGGTGTACTCGTGCCACGGGTTCAACAACGACAGCACGGTGAAGGGCAAAGACGGTCACGAAGTGAAGATGCACTCGGGACACACGTTCCGGTTCAAGCCGGACGGCTCGCGCATCGAAGTGTGGACCCGCGGTCAGGTGAACCCGTTCGGCATCGCGATTGATCCGTGGTTCAACCTGTACACCGCCGACTGCCACTCGAAGCCCATCACGCAGCTCGTTCCGGGCGCGTACTACGAGAGCTTCGGCAAGCCGCACGACGGGTTGGGGTTCACGCCGGCGGTCACCGCGCACCCACACAAGAGCACCGGGCTGTGCGGGCTGTCGTGGTACGACGCGGACCACTTCCCGAAAGAATACCTCGGTCACCTGTTCCTGGGCGACGTGGTCACCAACTGCGTCAGTCTCGACAAGGTCGTGTGGAAGGGATCGACACCGGTCGCGGTCGAGCAGCCCGACTTCATGAAGAGCAAAGATCGCTGGTTCCGCCCGGTGGACATCAAACTCGGGCCGGACGGCGCGCTCTACGTGGCCGACTTTTACAACAAGGTCATCGGGCATTACGAAGTGGACCTGAAGCACCCCGGGCGTGACAAGGACCGCGGGCGCATCTGGCGCGTTGTGTGGACTGGGAAAGACGGCAAGACGCCCGCGCCAAAGTTCCACCGCGCCGATTTCACAAAGGCGACTGACGCGGAACTCTTCGACGATCTACTCCACCCGAACCTGACGGTGCGGTTCCTCGCGGGTCACCAGCTCCGCCGGCGCAGCGTGGAGGGGAAGAAGGGGACCGATTTGGACCTCACGAAGCTGACGAACAACCCGGACCGGGCCGCGTCGGTACTCGGATGGCTCGCGTTCATCGCAGAGGCCAGCAAAGACCCGGTGAAGGCGAGTGACTACGAAGCATTCATGGCGTACGCGAAGGACAAGGGCAAGGGTGTGAAGCCGGAGCAATTAACCGGGCACCTGGTCCGCGCGATCGCGAGCCGGCCGAAGTGGGGCAAGGAAGATCGCGCGATTCTGCTAGACATCTTCAAGTCGTTCGACGCACCGCACCAGACGCGGGCCGCGGTCGAAGCGGCCGGGTTGCACCCGCACGCGGACTTCGTGGAACCGCTCGTCGCGGTGATCAAGAAGTGCCCGGCCGACGACGTGCTGCTGAAGCAGGCCGCGCGCATCGCACTGCGAAACTGTCTCCGCGACGCGGACGCGTGGCCCAAAGAGTACGACGCCGTTTACGCCGACATGGCGCTCGCGATCCCCAACCCGAAGGCGGCGGAGTACCTTCTGTCCCAGATCAGCACGCGGAAGATTCCAGAGAACAAGCTGCCGGTCACGGCCGAACACGTTGCCCGATACGGAACCGTCACAACCGAAGCGAAGTTGTTCGAGTTGCTGTCGTCGTCGCAGAATGCCGATGCGGTGACTACGGCGTTCAAGGGCGTTCAGGCTCGTGGGACGAAGCTCAGTTCCGAAACGACGAGGCACTTACTTCAAACTGCGGAGGCCGCGATCGGTGCCGACGCGAAAGCGGTCCTCTGGGGTTTGCGCGTCCTCAACGCGCTGCCCGCAGTGGCCGACCGCGGCGCGATGAAACTCACCGCCGATTCGGTGAAGGCTCTCGGAATCGCGGTCGGCGCGGCGAAGGCGCCGGACGAAGTTCGCATCGGGGCCGCGGACACGCTGCTGCGGTACGCACCAATGGAGAGCATCAGCGCGGTGCGCAAGCAACTGGCCGATCCCGCGACGCCCGAATCGGTGCGCGTCGGGTTCCTGCTCAGCTTCGCCGCGTCGAGCGTGAAGGACGCGCAGGTCGAGGCGCGCGACGCGCTGAAAGATCTGCCGTACCGCGTCGCGCTGCCGATCGGGTTGAGCTTCGCCGGCACGAAGGAAGGAGCCGACATCCTTCTCACCGCAGTGAAACAGGGGAAGGCCCCGGCGCGACTGCTTCAGGAGAAGGCGATTTTTGAACGCCTCAAAGCGTCCAACTTCCCCGGGTGGGAGAAGACGGTCGCGGATTTAACAAAGGGGCTTCCGCCGGCGGACCAGCGGCTCGCGAACCTCATCAAGCAGCGCGGCACCGGGTTCGCAACCGCGAAGGTCGATAAGGTCGAAGGCGCGAAGTTGTTCACGAAACACTGCGCCGCGTGCCACAAGATCGGCGACATGGGCGGGAAGATCGCGCCGCAGCTCGACGGCATCGGCCTTCGCGGGCTGGAGCGATTGCTTGAGGATACGCTCGACCCGAACCGGAACGTCGATCAAGCGTTCCGCGCGCGCAGCATCACCACGAACGACGACCGCACGATTACCGCGTTGATGCTTCGCGTGGACGGCGAGGTGCTGGTGGTCGCGGACCTGGAAGGGAAGGAGAAGCGGATTCCGCTGAAGGACATCACGACGAACCGCGAAACGCTGCTCTCCGCGATGCCCGCGAACTTCGACACCGTGGTGCCGGAAGCGGACTTCTACAACATCGTCGCGTACCTGCTCGACCAGAAGGCGAAAGACCCGCCGAAGAAGTAGGGCAAAAGACAACCCACCCCCAACCCCTCCCTGCAGGGAGGGGAGCCAAACACTCACGACTCGCCTGACGTAGCCGAGTTCCGAAGGTCTTTCTCCCCTCCCTGTAGGGAGGGGTTGGGGGTGGGTCTATTCGCTCAACCCCTCGAACAGCGTCGTGCCAATGCGCACGAACGTCGCGCCCTCTTCCACCCCAACCTCGAAGTCGTTACTCATCCCCATCGATAGCTCCGCCAGCGCCAACCCAGTGCGCGTGCGGAGCGAATCGCGCAACTCGCGGAGCGCACTAAACGCGGGCCGCGCCGCTTGCGGGTCGTCCGCGTAAGCCGCCATCGTCATTAAGCCACGAACGGTCACACCCGCGAGTGACACCACCTTGTCACCGATCGTCGGTATTTCGTCGCGCGCGAAGCCGCCTTTGCTCTCCTCGCCACTACAGTTCACTTCGAGCAGCAGCGGCACCGGCCTTCCTCGCTTGCGGCCGAACGCGTCGAGCGATTCGAGGACGCGATCGCTATCGACCGAGTGAGTGAGTTCGACCAAGGGTATCGTGCGGTCGATCTTGTTCCGCTGAAGGTGCCCGATGAGGTGCCAGCGCGCGGAAGGGGTCGCTTCGGCTTTCTTCCACAACTCTTGCGGGCGGTTCTCGCCGAGATCGTTCACACCCAGTTCCGCGACAATCGCGGCGATGTTCGGTGAAACTGTTTTCGTCACCGCGACGAGCGTAACGCTACTCGCGTCGCGCCCGGCGCGCCGGCACGCATCCGCGATTCGCGCACGAACGCTCGCGATACGCTCGGTCAGCACGGAACGTAGTTCGGAATCGTCCATGTTCAGCCGGGGGGCCAGGTCATGTCGCGCCCGCCGAGCAGGTGCATGTGCAGGTGCGGCACCGTCTGCCCGCCGTGTTCGCGACAGTTGATGACGAGCCGGTAGCCTTGCGCGAGGCCCAGTTCCTTCGCGAGCTTCACCGCGACGAGATGCAGGTGACCCACTACTGCCTGATCCTCGGCGGTCAGGTCGTCGTGCGTGCGGATCACCTTTTTGGGGATGATGAGCACGTGAACCGGCGATTGCGGTTTGGTGTCGTGGAACGCGAGACACAGGTCGTCTTCGTAGGCGATCTTCGCGGGGATGGTCTTGTCGATGATCTTCAGGAAGAGATTGTCGGCGAACATGTCGGGTTCCTCCATTCGTCGATTGCGGTTACCATATCGCTCGGCGCAGCGGCAAGCAAACCCGTTAGCCGCGAGCCGAAGGCGAGCGAGGCGAATACATGCCCTGGGTAGTGGGAATCGACGAAGCGGGTTACGGGCCGAACCTCGGGCCGCTCGTGCAAGCCGCAGTCGCGCTGTATCTGCCTGATGGCGACCCCACTGGTTGGGACGTGCTCAAGTCGGTCGTTCGGCGCGCGCACGAAAGGCCCGACAGGCGGTTGCTCATCGACGACTCGAAAAAGGTCTACACCCGTGGCGGCCTCGAAGCGCTCGAACGCGGAGTGTGGGCCATTTCCGGCGCCGACCCGTGCCCGATTCACGGCTTCCTTTGGAGCGACGGCGACGTTCCGCCGTGGGGCAAAGACCTCTGTGCGGAAACGTGGTTCGACGGCAGCGCCTCGATTCCGCTCCACATCGACCCTGGCGCGGAATGGGAGGCGTCCGCGCCGCTGCGCGCGGCCCTCAGTGATCGGTGGTACGGCGACTACCGCGTCGTGCCCGCGCCGCGGTTCAACCGCATGGTGGACGAGTACGGGTCTAAGGGCACCGTCCTCGGTCGCGGGTTGATCGAACTGCTCACGTCGCTGACGACCGTGATACCAGCCGACGACGGGCCGCTCGCGTTCGCGTGCGACAAGCAGGGCGGGCGCAACTTCTACGCGAGCATCCTTCAGGAAGCGTTTCCCGATGGGTGGGTGATCGCTGAACGCGAGGGCGCCGAGGAGAGTCGTTATCGCGTCGAATGCCTGCCGCGCGAAATCACGATCACGTTCCGCCCGCGCGCCGACGGCGATAGCGTGGCCGTCGCGCTCGCGTCGATGCTGTGCAAGTACCTGCGCGAAGTGTGTATGAGGCAGTTCAACCGGTTCTGGGCGACGCACGTTCCCGGCATCGTACCCACCGCCGGCTACCCCCTGGACGCGAACCGCTTCTACGCCGAAATTCAGCCCGCGATGGCCCGATTGGGGCTAACCGCGGATCAGGTGTGGCGGAAGAAGTGAAGAGCAAGGGGAGAAGGGGAGAAGGGGAGAAGGGGAGATAAGACCAAGATACTTGGCTCTGTCTTATCTCCCCCTCTCCCCTTCTCGTCCGAACCCCTTCTCTTCAATCCAAGTCCCACACCACCACATCCCCGGTGGCAGAGCCGGCCGCGGCGAGCGTTCCGTCCGGGCTGACCGCGACCGTACTCAGTTTGTCGAGTTGCCACGTGTAACGGGTCACGCGGTTGAGCGAATGCGTGTCGAAGACGTGAACGGTTTCGTCGTTGCTCGTGACGAACAGCAGGTGCCCTTTCGGGTGGTACGCGAACGCGGTGAAGTGCTTCCGGTTATCGTTCTGGATTCGCCGCGGATCGCCGCCCTCCGGTAGCGCCCACGTCAGAAGCGTCATCCCGTTGATGCCCGCGATCTGTTCACCGTGCGGGTGGAAACACAGTTCGGCGGCATAGCTATACGGATAGGTTCCGCTCGCAAGTTCGACGGATGTGGCCGCGTCGCGAACCTCCAGCCGCATCGGCTGTTTCCACCATTGCGCGCTGTCCGTGAAGCGGGTCAACATGACGAACCGGTCACCGGCGGGCGCGAGCGTAACACTCTGGGTGGAAAGGTCGCGCGTGGAAATCTGCCACTGCCGGATCCATTCCTCTTCCTTGAACTGCCAGCCGCGCAAGGCGTAATCGGGGATGCCAACGACCGAGATAGCCCGCGTCCGGTCCGCGCTGAAGGTCAGCATGGGCGCCGACCGCGACTCGCGTGAAGTCGTGCGCGAATCGCGGTCGTAAGCCGTTTCGCCGTCGTGCGCGCGCCACCACACTTGCCGCCCGGATGCAGAGAAACTCAGCCCGCCGAAGTAGTTCATCATGTCGTCATCGAGCCGAACCGGGGCGATGGTCGGTGAGTCGAGGTTCCACAGGAAGACGCCCGCGCCGCCCACGGCCGCGACGATGGCGCGCCCGTCCGGGCTGAACGTGAGATCCAGCACCTCGCCCGGTGGTGTTTTGAGTACCCGCATGCCATTTCCCCCATCGGAAAAGGATAGCTCGCGCCGAATGGTCGCGCTACAGCTCGGGGCGAAAAGCGGCACATTGCGCGCATTCGCGTGCTGGAACAGCGCGTCGTAACGGGTCTTCCGCGCTTGACGCGAGGTGAATGCCTTTTCCGCCGCTCGCGGCTTCGCGGGCACCACACCAAAAAACGACTGCGGCACCTACCCGTGAAGCCGCGAGCGGCGGAACGTGACGAAAGACCTCACACTTCGATCTTCTTCCACTTCCCGCTCGCAAAGCGCAGTCCGAAGAACACCCCGCGAACCCACAGGTCCGAACACATCGCCACCCACGCGCCAAGCAAACCCATGTCGTAACCCGGCACCACACCGAGCGGACCCAGGTTCACTTGTGGCGCCGTCAACAGGTATGCGAGCGGAATGCGCACACCCAGGAACCCGAGCCAACTGAACAGCACCGGCACGCGCGAATCGCCCGCCCCGCGGAGCGCCGCCGTGAAGATGATCTGACACGCCAGCGCCGGCATCGCGCACGCGATCAACCGCAACGCCGGCACACCGGCATCGACAATCGGTTGCAAGTGCGGGCCTGGGCAGAACAGCTTAAACATCGGCTCCGCGAACAGCACGAACAGCACCCCCATGAACGACATCACGCTTCCGCCGATCGCGTAAGCGACCCACCCACTGCGCGCGGCGCGGTCGGGAGTGCGCGCCCCGAGGTTCTGGCCCACGAGGGTCATCGCGGCCGTGCCGAACGCCGCACCGGACAGGAAGCCGAGCGCTTCCCACTTCAGCGCGATACCGTGCGCGGACGCGGCCGTGTCGCCGAGTTTGTTCACCAGACTCAGGAACCACAACTGACAGAACGCGGCCGAAAGGCTGTCGATCGCGGCCGGCACGCTCACCCACAGCAACCGCCGAATCAGTGGGAAATCGGGGACGAGGTTCGCGAGGTGCAGTTTCAACCCGGACTTGCCACGCGCGAGAAAGACCAGCAGCGTGACGCACCCGATGACGTGACTGAGGCCGGTACCGAGCGCGATCCCGACGAAGCCCATTCCCTTTATCGGGCCGACACCGAAACACAAACCCCACGCGAGCGGCACGTTCAGCACCGCGACTAACCCCAGCACCTTTAAGCCGGTGCGCGTATCGCCGGCGCCCGCGAGGCACGCGGCGCACGCCGATTCCGTGATCTGAAACGCGAGCAACGCGGCCAGCGGCATCAGAAACTCGACGCACACACGCCCGGCATCGCCCTTCAGATTGAGCGTGTCAATGAGGCCCGGCAGCCCCAGGACCGCAATGACGGAACCGGCCACGCCGAACACGACCGCGAGCAGCACCGCCTGTCCGGTCGCGTGCTTCGCCATGACCCAATCTTTCGCGCCGACGAATCGCGCGACGAGCGCCGTGCTGCCCACACTCACAAGGACCGTGTAGCTCGACACGAACCAGTAGAGGTAACCCGCGGTGTTCAGCGCGGAGAGATAGCCGACGCGCTGCTGCGGGTCGGGCAGCTCGAACCGGCCCGCGAGGAACTGGTCGGAGAGCTGCACGACGAGGTGCAGGTACTGTTGCGCGAGCGCGGGGAGCGCGAGCGCGAGCACCTGTCGCCAGAGCGGGCGAGAGAGAATTTCGGGCGGCGCGGCGGGAGGGTCCATCTCCACATGATAGGAGGCGGTTACTTCTTCGCGGCCTTGCGCTTGGTCTTCTCGCCGGGCGAAACCGGTGGCGATTCCGGTTTGGTACGCAGCACGATGCGAAACTGTCCGAGCGTCAGAATGCCGAGTACATCGGGGGTCGTACCGGGCGTGAACACGTCGGCGCGCAACTTGTAAATCACGCGGCGCCCGTCCTTCTCGTCTTCCAGCACTCCGGCCTGTTTCATCACGCCGAGGTGGTGCGACATGTTCACCATGAAGATGCCGATGGCGTCCGCCAGTGCGCCAACGTGTTCGGGGCCTTTGGCCAGTTGCCACAACACGCGCAGGCGGGTCGGTTCGGCCACGGCCGCGAGCAACGCGGCCACCTTACGGGCTTCGGCAAACTCGGTCATTTCAACACCAATGGACGCCGCGACCTGCGGCGAGAGGTGGGCAAATTGCAAGATGAAATCCTACGGATCGAAACGCCATTGTGCCACTCCCCAAACGAGAATGTGAACGAAACGACCCGTCACGAGAGCGCACAACGCGCACCCGCGACGGGTCGGAAAAGCGACGGGGATCGAAAGCCGGCGGCGGGTTTCGCACCCGCATGATCCGAGGTACGAACTCGGTGCCTTTCTGGGTCGCGCCACACCGGCGGTTCGGGGAATGCAAAAGGGAAAAGTCAAAATGCAAAATGAAGAGTCGCCAGAACTCCACTCCTTCACTTTTGCATTTTGACTTTTCCCTTTTGCATTGCTTGAGGGCGGCGCGGGGGGAGTTGAACCCCTCACCTCAGCCTTCACAGGGCCGCGTGCTACCGCTACACCACATGCCGCATCGAGCCGGCGCGTGCGAACCTCGCCGGAGTGGTCCTGGGTGGAATCGAACTCACATCAAAACAGCCTGAGAAAACCCACTTTCCCGACAAGGGTGGCGCAGAATCCGGCGCACTCGCCGAAATCGACCCGGCGCTATCGCTGATCGTTGATGCGTGGCCGACGCTCCCGGACCACATTCGCAACGCGCTCGCGGCGCTGGTCAACGCCGTCGCGTCGTCGCCCCTACCGTCACGAGGGCAGGGGGGTTTTTAAACCTCTCCGAAGCGCGAAAGTACCGTATGGCTACCGACGCGAATTTCTTGTCACTTCCGCAAAAGGAGTACCGACATGCCGACGCCGCGAAAACCAATTGAGAGGCACGTCCTCGATGGCACTTACCGCGCCGACCGACACGGCGCGATACTCGCTGACCTGGGCGACGCGTTCGCGTCACCGGTCAAGCCGCCTGACCTGAAGGGTGACGCCTCGAAGTTGTGGGACACGCTAATCGTGATGCTCGCGGGGGTGGTTCGCGATCGTGACGGCTTGATGCTTGCTGAACTCTGTCAGTGGTGGTCGGAGTTGCGGCGAGTGAAGACCGCACTCGCCGCCACGACGCCCGACGCGAAGGGCTACAACCAGTTGCTGGTTGCGGCGGGAATCTGCTCCGACAAGTTCGACAAGATCGCGAACCGGTTCGGGCTGACTCCATGCGACCGCGCGAAGTTGGGCGCGGAATCAACCGGGCCGGTAAAGCCGCGTGTC
>CAMDQN010000179.1 GCA_945905925.1 Singulisphaera sp. GP187 | reverse complement strand
CGCCTGACCGAGGCCAATAAACAACTGCAGGTGAAGGAGACGGCCGGTGACAGCAAGGAAGCGGATTCAGCACAAACTCAGCACACCGGAAAGGAGTCAGGAGATGCGAGCGACGCAAAATGAACACGGGCCGCAACCTGCGGCCCGTGTGACGTTCGTCAGCGGAGAGGGAGGGATTCGAACCCTCGATGCCCTTGCGGGCATATCGGTTTTCGAGACCGACGCATTCGACCACTCTGCCACCTCTCCAGAACTGTAATTTCTAGCACTTCGGCCCTACTGCCACCTTCCTTACCTGTTCGCTTTACTACCCTTTGCATTCCCGGAAGAGGCTGGGGGAGTAAAGTTGCTCCCGCCGGTTCGTGGCCGGTGGGAGCGACGCCACCTGTACCTGTTAAGCAAATGTGACGCATGGCAAGTCTAGCAGTTCACGCGCATCTCGAAAAGCCCCCGACCGTCCGAAGAAGCCATACCGCGTGTTCTCCGCATCACGCACCGGACCCTGCCCGGCGCTGAGGAATCCCGCCCCTTTACGGGGCGAAAACCAAAACGCGCGCTTCGGCTACATCAGCGGCGTGATGGGGTCGGCCTCGTGACCGATGAACACCGGGCGGCTGCTCGACGTGTACAGTGGCTTCGCTCGGTCGATGCCGAGTTTCTCCAACACAGTCGCACCGTAGGCTTCCGGCGTCCACGGGTCGTTGCTCACCTGCCCGCCGTCTTTGTCAGTCGAGCCGATCACCTGCCCGCCGCGAACACCCGCGCCCGCGAACGCGATCGAGTACGCGTTCGTCCAGTGGTCGCGTCCCTGGAACTTGTTGAGCTTGGGAGTGCGCCCGAACTCCGTCACGAAGCACACCAGCGTTTCCGCGAGCAGCCCGCGTTGGTCCAGGTCTTCGATCAAGGCCGCGAACGCGCGGTCCGTCGAACCCATCATCGGCCACGTGCCGATCCCATAGCGGCCCTCGCCACCGGCCTTGTCGCGGATCGTGCCGCACGAGCCGTTCGCGTACATGAGGTCGTGGTGGTCCCAGTTCATGTTGAAGCCGCCCGGGTACTCGTTCGCCAGCGGCCACCGCACGTCCACCGTCACGAACCGCACCCCGGCTTCGATCAACTTCCGACCCACCAAGTAGCACGCACCGCGATGACCCTTCCCGTATCGCTCGCGCACCGTGAGCGGTTCCGACTGGTAATCGAATGCCTTCGCGACCTTCGGGCTGGTGAGCGTGTCAAAGGCTTGGTCGTAGAAGCGTTCCATCCCGCCGAAGGACTGGCCGCTGCCTGACGAGGACCGCGCATTCAACCCGGTGAGAAGTTGTTGCCGTCCCGTGAGGCGTTCGGCGGAAGTTTCCGCGCGCGGTTCGAGCGCGCCGACTTTCCAGTTGGGTGAAGCGAGGTCCGCGCCGCCGGTCTTGAACGCCTTCGTGCCAACCGGCAGGAACCCGGTGCTGGTCACGTTCGCCTGTTCGTGGTTCCCCGGAACCATGATGTATGGCGGTAGGAAGTGCGCGCTCGTGCCGAGCGTGTGCGACGCGACCGAACCCAAATCGGGCATGTGGATGGCGCTGCCGGGGTGCGCGCCGGAGAGCATGTATTGCGTGCCCTCGCCGTGGCCGCTGGCGCCGGCCTTCGGGTGCCACATCGACCGCACCACCGCGAGCTTGTGAGCGACTCGGGCCGTTTCGCTCAACAGCTCCGTGAACCGTATGCCGTTGACTTTGGTGGCGATGGGCTTGAACGGGCTGCGGTGCTCGCTGACCGCGTCCGGTTTCGGATCCCAGGTGTCCATCTGGGACAGTCCGCCCTGTTCGAGAACCACGAGTACGTTCTTCGCGGGCACGCGTTTGTCCGTGGCGAACGTCGGGCGCAGTCCGGCGAACGCGATGCCGCACGCGCCGAGCCCGAGGAAGTTGCGGCGACTGAGGGGCGTATGTGGGAGGCGCATTCGCGGCCCGTGAAGGTGGTGACCCGGCGGAAGGAGAGCAACCCGGCCTTGTTCGGCGGGAATAAGTGTATTGTGCCACCGGTCGCGGTTTTTGGGAACGGAAAAGTGCGCCGGTGCCGCGCAGGTTTCTGGCGAGAGTCGCATTGCGAGAATCCACCAGATTCGCTATCACCCCCAACCGATGTGGCTCGCGACCACCGAGACTGGCACGCCGGTGCCGAACGTAGTAGGGGGTGACGCGTGGCGGTTCTACTCACCTGGGTGCTTTTCGTCGGTTGGGCGACGGTTGGTCTTGCCGTACTGAAACTCGGCCGGTTCCGCTGGACGGTCACGACGCTGCTGCTCGCGCCCACGGTCGGGTTCGCCACTTTTGTCGTTTTCACCTACCTCCTCATTCGGTTCGGTGTGCCGGTGCGCTTCACGGCGGTGCCGATCGGGGTCGTGTTCCTGGCTCTTGCGCTGGCCGCGTTGTGGCGCGCCCGGCCGGCCGCGGCGCACGCGTGGCGCCTATGGAAGCGTTCGCGGGCATTCGGGGTGGTTCTCGTCGGCACGTTCGGGCTGACCGCGTGGCCGCTGATCGGGTACGGGTTCGACTGGGTCGCCAACGGCAACGACGACATGGCCAACTACTGCCTGACGGCGACCGGATACCGGGAACACGCGTTCGTGGAGGTTCCGACCGTCGAAGACTTGCACGAGGGCCGCGACCAATCCCGGGCGTACTGGTTTTTTTACATCCTGCTCCAGATCCGCAGCGGGGCCGAAATGCTGCTGGCGCTGACCTCGATCTGGACGGGGCTTTCGGCGCAGCAGGTGTTCATGCCGGTGACCGTGGCGCTGAACATGTCGCTGGTGGCCGCGGTCGGCGCGCTGGCGGTGGCCGGGACGCGGAGGCGCTGGGCCGGGGTACTCGCCGGGGGAATGCTCGGCGTCTCGGCGGCGAGCACGTATGGGGTCGTCCAGCAACTGATCGCGCAAGTCGGGGGGCTCGCTTTGCTGTGCGCGTCGCTCGCTCTGGTCGCCGGGCGCTTCCGCCGGTTGCGGGCGGGTGTGCTCCTGCGCCGGTCGGCGGCGTGTGGGGTGGTGTTCACGGCGCTGTTGGTGTTCTACCCGGAGGTGACCCCGATCCTGGTGGGCGGGTGCGTGGCGCTGGGGCTGCGCGACCTGGCGCGCGGTCGGCTCGACCGCCGGCACCTCGCGCACGCCAGCGCCGCCATTACCGTGATGGTCGCCCTCATGCCCGTTTATCTGGTCGGGGCGGCTTCTTTCCTCGCGGTCCAGTCCGGCAGCACCGGGGCGTCGGACGCGAGCGCGGAGACGTTCCCGTACTACCTGAGTCCGCGCGGTCCGGCGCTGTTGTGGGGCCTGCTCCCGATCGCCGGCCCCGAATCCGCAGCGATGCAGAACGCCAGCATCGTCCTCGGGTTCGTGCTTCTGGTCGCCGTCGCGGTGCCGACCGTCACGAACTTCCGTGGGCGCCGCGCGTTCGCGGCCGCGCTCGTGGTCTTCGCGGCGCTGACCGCGGTGCTGTACGCACAGAGGGCCGCGTTCGGGCTATTCAAGATCGCCATGTTCGCCCAGCCGTTCCTCTGGGCCGTCGTGGCCGCGTGGGTGGTCGGGCGGCGCACCCGGTGGGCGGTCGCGGGCGCGACCGTTGGCCTCGTCGCCGTTGCCGGGTTGAACGCCCGGACCCAGTTCTGGTACGTGAACCAGAGCCGGGGGCACGAGTACCGGGTCGAGTTGCCCGCCGTGACCACCCGGCACGCCCTCACCGGGTTCCGAACTGCCTATGCCCAGCGCGTGGCCACGGGGGAAGTGGACCGGGTTTTCCTCGCGACCGAGAACAACGTGTTGCTCAAACTGCTCGCGGCGGAGGTGCGGGGCGTTCCGATCGGTCAGGTCGGGGTGGCCGCGTTCGACGACCAGGCGCGGTGCGGGTTTTGCTACATCGAGACGTCGCCGTGGATCCGTTTGCACGGCGACTGGACCGGTACGCTCCAGACGCGGCGCGCGGATTTCGCCGCCGCACGGGATCGGGGTCGGCTCACGATGGTCGATCCCGACACCGGGCGCCCGCTCCACCGGCTGATGTACCCGACGGCCGATCGCGCGAACGGCGACCCGCACCGGGTTCTGGTGATCGCGGGCGGCGGGGGCGTGTCGGTGCTGAACCGGTATCAGTTCCCAGAGACCGGTCCGGTTCTGATCTGCGCCCCGCTCGCGGACTTGCGGAACGTTGGCGTGTTCTGCGACGCGACCGGGGCACGGCAGCACTACCTCGAAATCGCCGACTTTCCGGACGCCGTGGCCCTCTATCAGTTGGAAGGTGACCCCGCCTTCCGCAAGCGCACAATGGCCGGGGTGGGCCGGGCGATGCTCATTGACGTTCTCAACCCGACCCCGCAGGTGCGCGTCCTGGTCAGTAGTACCGGTTCCTACCGTGCGGACCCGGAGATATGGCGTGTGGCCCCAGTGCAGGTCGTCGGGGACCGGCGCGTTTCGCTGGGCACGGTCGGGATCGGTTCGTCGCGTCTCGTATCGCCACTGGTCGTGCCGCAGGCCGTCGGCCCCGGTCGGTACATCGCACTCGACTTCGGTGACCCGATCCGCAACCCGAACCAGTTGTCCGCGGCGGAGAAGCTCTGGGGCAAGGAACTGACCCGCGACCGGCGGATGCTCACCGGGCATCTCCGTGACATCTCGGTTCTGTCGGAGGAGGACTATGCCGTGTTCCGACCACCCCAACAGATCGTGAAGTTCCCCGCCGACCTAGCCCACCCGCACCTCGAATACTCGGGTCTCTACGAAGATGGCTGGATCGGGACCGAGTTCAAGGTTCGGTTGACACAGCCGGAGCCGGGTCAGGAGGCGGTGATTCGCGGGATGGTGCCGCAGGTGGGCGACGCCACCGGGTTCCGCACTGAGATGACCGTGTTGCTCGACGGAAAGGTAGTCGAGAATCGCATGGCCACGACGAGCGATTTCGAGGTTCGCATTCCGAGTGCGATCGCTGGCCCACGGTGGATTGAGGTTCGCTTCTCCAACGATCAGACGCTTCCTGCGCCGGACGGGCGGCGCGCCGTCGCGCACCTCAAGTTTGTCGGCTTCGAGCCGATCAGCGCTCGCTCTCGGGCCCCGGAGCAACTGGCCGCGTTTCCCGCCGATCTTAAGCACCCGAAACTGGAACAATCTGGTATCTCCCTCGACGGTTGGTGCGCGAAGACTTTCACGGCGCAACTCTGGCAGACTGAACCGGGCCGAGACGCGGTCGTTCGCGGGATGATTCCCGACATCGCGGGGAACGCCGCGTACCGGACCGAACTGACGTTTTTGGTTGACGGCGTTGAGGTTGCGAAGCGGCAGTTGGCGTCAGGCGACTTCGAGGTGCGAGCGCCGTCGGGGAAGTCGGCTCAATCGCACCGGCTGGAATGCCGATTCACAAACACGCAATCGCTTCCGCCGCCCGACGACCGGGTCGTCGGCGCGCTCCTCCGGTTCGTCGGCTTCGAGGCGACAAAACCGGCCCCGTAATTCGTTCACGGCCCCAGCCAGGAGTAGCGCCCGATGAGCGCGTCCCCGCAGTTGAGTCTGGTGGTTCCCGCGTTCAACGAAGTCGCGACGATCCAGCGCACACTCCGCGCGATCCGCGATTACCTCGGCCCGCGCGGGATCACCTACGAGCTAATCGTCGCCGCCGACGGCACCGACGGCACCCGCGAAGCGGCGTCGGCGCTGGTGAGCGAGTTGCCGGTGAAGGTGATGGGTTCGCCGGAGCGCCGGGGCAAGGGCCGGGGCGTGCGCGAAGGCGTGCTGGCCTCAACCGGCACTTTCGTCGGGTTCCTCGACGCCGACTACAAGGTGCCGATCGACGAGATCGAGAAGGTGATGCCCTGGTTCGATCAGGATTACGACATCGTGATCGGGTCGCGGACCGCGGCCGGGGCGAACGTCCGCGTGGGCCAACCGTGGTACCGCCGCATCGGGTCGAAGGGGTTCGCTATGGTGATGCGCCCGCTGGTCGGGCTGCACGGCATCGGCGACACACAGTGCGGGTTCAAGTTCTTCCGCGCCGCTGCCGCCCGCGATCTGTTCACGCGCCAGCGGATCGACGGCTACATGTTCGACGTTGAAGTCCTCTCGCTGGCCGTGCGCGCCGGGTACAAGGTGAAAGAGGTCGGCATCGACTGGCGGGACGACGGTGACACCCGGCTGAAACTGGTATCCGGGAACTGGAAGAATCTGAAGGATCTGTTCCGCATCCGGTTCGGCGGGCGCCGCGCCGGGCACCATTCATGGAGGAGCTGATGACCGCCCCGACCAACACGCAGGCCACCGTCGCGACCAACGCGGCGTGGTTCGCCGACAACGACCAGTACGCCGAGAACCAGTCCAAGTTGGAGTGCTACCAGCACATCCAGCGCACCGTGGAGCGCGAGGTGCGCGGCGTGGACCGGTTGCTGGACATCGGCAACGGCGGGTTCTTCAACTTCGACACCGCGCTGGCCGGGCACGTGACCGCGGTGGACCTGTTCCTCAAAGACGGCCCCGGCCCGACCCCGAACAGCACGTTCAAGGAGGGGTCGTTCCTCGACATGCCGTTCCCGGAGGGGAGCTTCGACTGCGTGATGCAGCAGAACGTGCTCCACCACGTGACCGGGCGCTCGGTGCGCGAGAACTTCTCCAACATGCAGCGGTGCGTACAGGAGATGTACCGCGTGTGCGCCCCGGGCGGCAAGGCGGTGATCGTCGAGAGTACCGTCGGCCCGCTGTTCAACCTGTTCGAGAAGGTCGTGTACCGGCCGGTGCTGTGGGTGAAACGTGGCGGCCACCCAGTCACGTTCCAGTACACGGCCGCGCAACTGCTCGACGCGGCGCTCAAGACCGGTTTCGTACTGGAAGAGATGTCCTTCGTCCCGCGGGGCCGGTGGCTGCTCCAGTTCGGGATCGTCTGGCCGAGTCTGTTGACCCCGGCCGTTCCGGTGAAACTGGTACTCCGCCGGCCTTCAGTTGCAAAGGTAGCGGCGCTCGCGGCCTGACTTTCCGTTCGCGGGGGCGCCCGACTCGATCCCGCGGGCGACGACACGGAACCGACCGGGAGGCGACCGATGCCCGATGTGACTCCGCCCGAGGTGCCGACATTCAATCAGGCCCAGTACGACGACTTCCTCGCGAAGTCCGGGGACGTGTACGCCCGGACTAAGTACGCGGTCCTGCTCCGCTGGATCAGCGGGTGCGGACGGCTCCGGGTACTCAACGCCGGGTGCGGGTCGGGCGAACTGTCGAACCTGCTGGCCGCCGCCGGGCACCAGGTGGTCGGCGTGGACCCCGACCCGACGTATATCAACCTCGCACGCGCACGGGCCGGCGACCGGTTCCCGGATAGCACGTTCGTCGTGTCCACCATCGAGGACTATGCTGGGCCGAGCGGATTTGATGTCGCCGTTTCGACCGACGTACTCGAACACATCGACGACGACCGAACCGCGTTCGCCAAGATGGTCGAACTGGTGCGCCCGGGCGGAACGGTACTCATCACTGTACCCGCCGGGCAGTGGCTTTTCGGCTACCACGACGAGCAACTCGGCCACTTCCGGCGCTACAGCAAGAAGACGGTCCGCCGGCTCGTGTCGGACACCTGTACGGTGAAAAAGCTCCGGTACTTCGGCGGCACACTCATTCCCGTGTGCCTAGCGTACAGCAAGTGGATGCGGAAACCGTACCCAATCGCGAAGGTCGGCGGCACGTCGCTGGTGTCCCGCGTTCTGAACGGGATGTTGGCGGCCGAGCGCCGGGTTGCGCTTCCCCTCGGGACGAGTGTCCTGCTGTGCGCCGAGCGCAAGTCCGCAGGCACCGCGACCGTTCCCACACACACCACGACGCAACGGAGAGCAGCGTGAATTACTTCGTCACCGGCGGTGCCGGGTTCATCGGCAGCAACCTGGTTGATCGACTTCTCGCGGACGGGCATCACGTCACGGCGTTCGACAATTTCTGCACCGGGCAACGCCAGTTCCTCGCGGACGCGGCGAAGAACGCGCGATTCGCACTCGTCGAGGGTGATCTGCTCGACAAGCCCGCGCTGACGCGCGCGGTGAGCGGTCACGACTTCGTGTTTCACTTGGCGGCGAACGCGGACGTCAGGTTCGGTACGAACCACCCAGACCGCGACCTGCAACAGAACACCATCGCGACCTTCAACGTACTCGAAGCGATGCGGCAGAATGGCGTGAAGCGCGTCGGCTTCTCGTCCACCGGGTCCGTGTACGGCGAAGCGGAAGTGTTCCCCACGCCGGAGAACGCACCGTTCCCGATTCAGACGAGCCTATACGCCGCGAGCAAGGTCGCGGGCGAGGGGTTAATCTCCGCGTACGCAACCGGGTTCGGGTTCCAGGCGTTCATCTTCCGGTTCGTGTCGATCCTCGGTGAGCGCTACACACACGGCCACGTGTTCGACTTCTACGCGAAGTTGCTCGACAACCCGCACGCGATCGAAGTGCTGGGCGACGGCAAACAGCGCAAGAGTTACCTGTACGTTCAGGACTGCGTGGACGCGATCTTCACCGTGGTGGAGAAGGCGACGGAACCGGTGAACGTGGTGAACCTCGGCGCAGCTGAGTATTGCCAAGTGGACAACTCCCTGGGCTGGATCTGTGACCGCCTCGGGCTGAAGCCGAAGGTGAATCACACTGGTGGCTCACGCGGGTGGATCGGCGACAGCCCGTTCATCTTCCTCGACACGAAGAAACTCCAGTCGTTCGGCTGGAAGCAGAAGCTGAGCATCCGCGACGCGGTGATTCGCACGCTCGACTACCTGCGCGCGAACCCGTGGGTGATCGAGACGCGCAAGGCGGCGTGATTGTCTTGGCGAGCGGGGGCGTAAGCCCCCTGATAGCCCGGAGAACCCCATTCGCTCGCGTGACAATCAGAGGGCTTACGCCCCGCTCGCCAAGAAGGAGACATCATGCGCGTCACCGTTTACGGCCTGTGGCACCTCGGCAGCGTGACGGCCGCGTGCCTCGCGGACGGCGGACACACCGTCGTCGGCCTCGACCCCGACGTGAAGTCGATCACCAACCTTCAAGCGAACAAGCCGCCGGTGGACGAACCCGGTCTCGCGGCGCTCATCGCCGAACAGCAGAACGCGAAGCGCTTGCGGTTCACCACCAACGCGGCCGACGCGATTCCGTCGGCGGAAGTCGTGTGGGTGTGTTTCGACACGCCGGTGGACGCGAACGACAACGCCGACGTGCAGTGGGTCCGCGACCGGCTCGAAGAAATTGCCCCGCACCTGAGGCCGGGCACACTTGTGTTGGTTTCGTCGCAGGTGCCGGTCGGCTTTGGAAGGCGACTCGCAAGCGACTGGGCGCCGCGGGGCGTGAGCGTCGCGTGTTCGCCTGAGAACTTGCGTCTCGGGCAAGCTCTTGATTGCTTCCGCAAACCGGATCGCGTCGTACTCGGGTGCGACGAATCCGATCGCGAGAAGCTCACGGAACTGCTCGCGCCGTTCGGCGGTGATCGCGTGTGGATGTCGGTCGCCTCGGCCGAGATGACGAAGCACGCGGTCAACGCGTTCCTCGCCACGTCGGTCGCGTTCATCAACGAACTGGCTCGCATCTGCGAAGTGGTCGGTGCGGACGCGAAGGAAGTCGAACTCGGCCTCAAGAGCGAACAGCGCATCGGGCCGCGAGCGTACCTCTCACCCGGCACCGCGTTCGCGGGTGGCACGCTCGCGCGCGACATCGGGTTTTTGCTCGAACTCGCGGAGGCTAACAATAGGCCGGCGCACCTGTTTACGGGCGTGCGCGAGAGCAACGAGTGCCAAAAGAACTGGCTCCGCGACCAGCTTTCCGGCGTGCCCGCCGGCGCAACGGTCGCGGTGCTGGGCCTCACGTACAAGCCCGGCACGGACACGCTGCGCCGCTCCGGTTCGGTTGAACTGTGTCAGTGGTTGCTGGCCCGCGGTGTGAAGGTTCAGGCGCACGACCCCGCGGTGAAAGCCGGTGCCGAGGAACTCGGGGGCGTGCAACTCGCCGACACCGCGGAAGGCGCGATGCAGGGCGCCGACGTGAGCGTACTTGCGACGCCGTGGCCAGAGTACCGCAAGCTGACCCCGGCGCAAGTGTCGGGCGCCATGAAACGCCCCCGCGTGATCGATCCGACGCACTTCCTCGCTGCGGGGTTGGCGAACGATCCGACGATTGCGTATGTGGCAGCCGGCCGCGCGGCGTGAGGGGTTCGTTCGTGGTTAGAGCCGCTCGCGGCTTCGCGACCGGTCG
>CAMDQN010000178.1 GCA_945905925.1 Singulisphaera sp. GP187 | reverse complement strand
TGGGTCCGAGTAGTTGTTTGCGTTCCGTGGGCGCGCCCGGCGTGCGGTTCAGGCGAACCGGCGCGGCCTTCTCGATCAACTCGCGCAACTCCTTCGTCCGTTCGATCGGTTTTACCTCTCGTTGCGCCACGATCGCATCGGCAATGGCTTCCGATTGCGGTTCGTCGCCGAGGTCGCGGAAGCATGCCGCGAGTTCGTCGCGCGTGAGCGTCGCGAGCAGGTTCGTCGCGGTGCGCCCACGAGTGCGGTCCATCCGCATGTCGAGCGGCCCGTCGCGCATGAACGAGAACCCGCGAGTGCGGTCGTCCACTTGCATACTCGACATGCCGAGGTCCGCGAGCACGCCGTCCACCTGCGTTACGCCTTCGAGGGCGAGCACCGTCGGCAATCCCGCGAAGTTGGAATGATGGAGCGCGAACAGCCCGCCGACCGCTTCGAGCTTCGCTCGCGCCGACGTAGGAGTATCGCCGCTGCCCGGGTCGGCCCACGCGGGGAGTGGTTCGAGGTTGGCCGCGTCGAGGTCGGTCGCGATGAGTAAGCCATCCGGTGCAATTCGTTGAAGCAGTTCGAGTGAGTGCCCGCCGAAGCCGAAGGTGCAATCGACGACGGTCTGGCCCGGTTGCGGGTTCAGTGCGGCGAGCACCTCGGCAAGCAGCACCGCCTTGTGCTCGCCTTCGGTGGTGGAGCGGCGCACGCGCTTGCGCCAGAACGGGCGTTTCTTTTTCTTGGGAGCTTCGTCGGACATGAGGGAATTGTACGACGCGGCGTTCACTCACCCGGAACAGGGTCGGTTTCCTTGCCCGCGATCGTACTCAAGCCGTACAGCACGCGCGGCTCGACGCGCGGCGTGAAGACCCGCACCCCGCCGTCGCACATCGCGAAGTTCGCGGTCACGGGGAAGTACCCGCCAAACTGCCCACCGGCGCCGATGAGCGGCAACGCACCGGACGTGTCGTCGACTCCGCGCACGGTCGAATACCCACCGCGGAGCCACGGCCCGAACTCGTTTCGCGTTTCGCCGAACAACAACGTCTGGCTAAGTCCGTCGGTGATGCGCTCAAACGAAGTTGGCGAGGCGTACCGCATCGCCCCGGCTCGCGACGATTCGGTGGGTAGGGTCGCGGCGTTCGCACCGAGTCCGCCGATCCCGACGTAGCAGGTAATCGCCGGTGTGTCGGGCGGCACTTCGGGCGTGTTCTCCGGGCACAATAGCACGACCAGGCGAGTCCGCGCGGCTTTCTGGTTCGCGTCGGCGTCCCAGGGTTTCGTGCGGTCGATGACGCTTAGAAGTTGTGCGCTGTTCACGCGCCGCTGGTCGAGACCCGGCACCACGTCCACCACCCAACTGAGCCGCTCTTCTGGCGGGAAGCCGGACAGCGCGACCGTTCCGGCGGGAATCTCGGTGGCGAGTTTGCGCGAGTCGTTCTTTGGGTCTGGTTTCGTGTGGTGCGCGGCGAAGAGCGCGAGTTCGCGCAGGTTGTTCTTCGACCCCTCGACGTGGGCCTTCAGTCGCGCCTTCACGATGAACGGAATCGCCAACCCGACTACAACGAGTACGAACAGCACCGCGCCAATAACGATAATCCGACGAGACATTACGCTCCCCACGAAATAGGAACCTTACTGGTTTACGGGTGGTGACCTACTTGCGCTGCACGAACCTGGCGGGGTAGGCCAACCACTCCGACACGGATCACACGTGATCCGTTAACCCGGCGCCCATCGCCGGGGGTCCGCTTCTGCCGCCGACCGTCCTTGCCCTTCACACGCAGGGTTCGCGGGGCCAGCAGAAGTTGTAACTGAAGGCGATGTGGTTCCGCCGTGCCCGAGTTTGGTGGCCTCGATCGCGGCGTATCGGCGGCGGCCGTTCTCGCGGAGCGAGCGGTACAACCGCTTCATCATCCGCTCCACCGCGACTGGGTACGGGCTCATGACACGCTCCGCTTTGTTCCCGAAACGGAAACGAGCGTAACCGAGAACTACAATGCCGGGAAGTTATTCCGTGCCCGTTCCTTAGCGGTTCGCCCGGAGGGGCCATAGCGAGGTTTCCCATGCGAACTCTCTTTCTACTTTCACTACCGCTCCTGCTCCCCCTGATGAGTGCCGCCGAACCACCCATGAACATGCAACCGCCGGTCGCGCCACCGCGGCCAAAGACCGTGAAGGTCGCGGCGGTGCAGTGTTCGTCGGACATTGGCGACGTGGCCGGTAACACCAAGAAGCTCACTGCGCTCACGAAGGAGGCCGCGAAAGCCGGCGCGAAGTTCGTTGTACTGCCCGAGACATCCATTACCGGTTACCTGTCGCAAGACCTCAAGACGAACTGGCACCTCAAGGGAATGCCGATCGAGAAGCGATTCGAGAGCAAAGACCCGAAGGACTTCGCGGAGGAAGTGCCCGGCGCGTCCACCAAACACTTTTGCGCTCTCGCGAAGGAACTGAACATCTACCTGACGATCCCGCTACTCGAAGTGGACTTCAAGAACGGGAAGAAGGATCCGCGATACTTCAACACGGTGTGCCTCGCGAACCCGAAAGGCGAGTTAGTGGCGCATTACCGCAAGCTGACGCCATGGCCGTATCCCGAGAAGTCGTGGGCCACCGCGGGCGACCGCGGCGTGCAGACCTACGACACCGAGTACGGACGCGTTGGTCTGGGCATCTGCTTCGACATCCACACGATTCTGGAAAAGTACGAGCCGCACAAGATCTGGTGCCTACTGTACCCGATCGCGTGGGTGGACACGGAACACCCGGCGGAGTGGATGTGGACGAAGTTGCCAGAGCGCGTGAAGCCGTTCAAGCACCACCTGGTCGGCGCGAACTGGAGCGTTGATCAGAAGCAGGACTGGCGCGGCTACGGGTTCAGCGTGATCATCTCGAACGAGGGCAAGGTGATCGCGAGCGCGAAGAGCCTGTACGGGAGCGAGATCGTCTACGCGGAACTGCCCACCGCGAAGTGACGCGATACAACGCTCTTCATGCACACAACGATCTTCGCACTGCTGGCGGCGGGCGCCGGCGCGTGCATCGCGCTTCAAGCATCGGCCAATGGGAAGTTCCGCCAGAACCTCGGTGACAACCCGCTGTTCGCGGCGTTCTTCTCCATTTGCGGTACCATCCTCTTCGCGGTTGTCGCGATGCTGATTCTCCGACCGCAGGTGCCGAGTGTGGCGGTACTGCGCGAAACGCCGTGGTGGAACTGGATCGGCGGGCCGCTCGGCGCGCTGATCGTGCTCGCGGGTGCGGCCCTCGCGCCGCGGCTGGGCGCGGCACTGTTCATCTCGCTGGTTGTGGGCGGGCAGTTGTTCTGCTCGCTGGTGCTCGACCACTTCGGGTTGATGGGATTGGAAGAGCAGTTGCTCACGCCGGGTCGGGTACTCGGCGCGGCGCTCGTTGTGGCCGGCGTCCTGTGTGTCAAATATCTGTGACGTGATGAATCCTATCGATGCACTCTTCCAGCGTCTCCGCCTGGCAAAGCGCGCGGCGTTCATGCCGTTCGTCACCGTCGGCGACCCCGACATCGCGTTCACGCGTGAATTGCTCCCGGCCGTGGCAAACGCGGGCGCGGACCTCATGGAGATCGGGTTCCCGTTCTCCGATCCGATCGCCGACGGCCCAGTGATTCAAGCGTCGTACACCCGTGCGCTCGCCAAGAAGTTGAAGCTCGCGGACGTGTTCGCGGCGCTCCGCGACACCACCTCGCGGCCCGCGTGGAACACGCCGCTCGTCGCGATGGCGTCGTACTCGCTGATGTTCAAGATGGGGCCAGCAGCATTCATCGACGCTGCAAAGGCCGCGGGCGTGAGCGGCGCCGTGGTCCCGGATTTGCCCGTCGAAGAAGCCGAAGAGCTGTCGAAACTCGCGCGCGATCACGACTTCAAGTTGGTGCTGCTCGTCACGCCGACGACTTCGCCCGAGCGCGCGGAGAAAGTGGTGAAGGCGTGTGGCGGGTTCGTCTACGTGGTGAGCGTGGTAGGTATCACCGGTGCTCGCGAAGCGCTGCCAACTGCATTGCGCGAACAGCTCAGCCGCCTGCGGAACATGACCGACCTACCGCTGTGCGTCGGGTTCGGGGTGAGCCGGCCGGAGCAGGTGCGCGATCTGAAGGACATCGCCGACGGTGTAATCGTGGGCAGTGCCGTGGTGAAGAAGTTGGAAGCCGCCGCGACCGACCGTGCGAAGACGCTCGCCGACGTAATGCAGTTAGTGAAAGAGTTACGCGCCGCGCTGGAGTGACGAACGCCGCTTTTCCGCTGCTTGCGGCTTCACGAACGTTCGCGAAGCCGCAAGCGGCAGCACCTACTTTACAACCCCGAAATGACCACCGAGTAGCCGCGGTTCTCGATCACCGAGCAGTCGCCGAACGTGTCGAAAATCAGTGGCATCACGGCGGTCGGCATCTTCGTGACGATGTAGTATCGGCCGTGCGGTCGCAACAGATCGCGAGCGCCTTCGATGAACAGTTTGGTGATCTCCGACTTCGCGTAATACGGTGGGTTCGCCAGGATCACGTCGAACGCGCGTTCCTCCAACCCTTGCAATCGCGTCGCGGTCACGAACCGCGTGTTGGTGACGTTGTTCGCCTTCGCGTTCAACTCCGCGAGGCTAATCGCGCGCAAACTACTGTCGATGAACGTGACGTGGCCCTTCGGCCCGGCAATCGCGGACGCGAGGCACCCCACCGCGCCGTTGCCGCAGCCGAGGTCAAGGATGCCGTCGCGTTCCTTGATTTCTGCCACTTCGAGCATCGCCCGTGAACCGGTGTCGAACCGCCCGTAGCTAAACGTCCCCGGGCGTGACACGAACTCCATCGACGCGCCCTCGCCGATCTTCGCGTGGTACTTGATCTCGTGTCGCCTTTTTTCGTTGGACGAATCAGTTTTCGCGCTGAAAAACGCCATGCCGTGTTCGCTCGACGGCGTCTCGCCGCACTTGCCGAAGATCCTCTTCTGGAGCTTCGCGAACTGACTGTCCTTCTCGTACTCGGAGAGTGTGAGGAACAGCCCGCCAGGCGCGAGCGCATGATAGCCTTGCTCGACGACATCGAGTTTCAGTTCGCGGTCGGCGTGTGAGCTCGCGGGGAAGATCACCGTGTTGAACCGCGGCGGCAAGTCCCACAGGTCCGCGACACTGACGACTTCCGCCTTCGCATCGACTTCGGTGAGTGTCTCGCGCACGCGGTCGGTCTGGTGGAGGTCAAACTGCGCGCAGGTGACTTCGGTTTCGGGCAGCCCGAGCGCTTTCACGAGGTTGGCGACCGGCCACGGCGGACCCAATGCGATGAGGACCGGTGGTTTGACGCGGTGCGCGACCGTCGCGAACAGATCAGGAAGGTGCTGCATTCTTGCATTGTAACCGAGATCGTGTTGAATCCACGACTGACGCGGTTGAAGTTACCCATCGGAGTCACGCAGTGGAACTGCTGGTTGCGCCATAAATCATTTTTGGGTGGCAGTTTGCGTTTTCGTCACTGCGCGAGCGTACTCAATCTTTGGATCCAGAATAAAACACTTCCAGAAACACGCTTCGACCCGCTGCAACAGGTGAACGCTATGCCCAGGAACAGGCGGAGGGAAACCGACGAGTCGTCAAGTGGAGCGGTGGTCTGGAGCGTTTTGTCCGTAGCGTTCTTCATTGCCCTCGGCATTGGCGTTGTCGTACTCAAGGCCCAGCGACGGGCCGCGCGAAATCAGGACAACACTCAGGTCAACGACAACCGCGGTGGCGGATTCAACGTTCCGGCGCCCCAACCGGTACTTCCCCAACCGGTACTTCCCCAACCGGTACTCCCCCAACCGGTGATTCCGCACCCGGTCGACCCCGTGCCTCCGAACCCTCAACCGGTCATCGTCACCCCACCGGATCCGCCCAAGCCCGAACCGAAGGTTCTCAAACCCGGGGTTCGGAAAACCAACCCCGAGGGCGGCTTCATCGCGAAGAACGACTACAGCGAGTATCGCGAAGATGGGGCGATCCTCGTCGGCTTCGAAATCGGATTGGGAAGGGTGTTCAACACCGACATCATTTCTTACCTGCGCCCGATCTGGTTGACCGCCGCCGGCGAGAAGTTCGGCACCGCCTACGGGTGGACGGACAAGCCGGTGGCAACCGTCAAGGCCCGCGCCGGCTACGCGATTGGCGGAGTCGTGATCGCTGGCGGCGGTGCGCTGGAGGGGCTTGCCTTCACGTTCATGAAGCGGGGGGTGAAGAGCCTCCTTGCGGAGGACGCTTATGTGAGCGAGTGGTACGGCGAGCAGAGCCGCAAGCCCTCGCCCGAGGGGATGCGCAGCGGCGACGGCTCGTTCGTCATCGGCATCCACGGCAAGCGGTTCGACGACAAGCGTGGGAAGAACTTCGACGAAAGCGGTGCGATCGGCACCGTCGGCTTCTTCGTATGGGTGAAAGAGTAACGGTTGCTGCGTTCGCGCTCACTCCGCGAACGCACCCGGCTACACCTCCCGGATCCGATCGCAGTGGTACAATGGCGTCTCACTCCGAGGCGCCACCGATGCAACACCCCGCGATGAGTCCACCGCTGTTCACCGCCGAACTCCCAGGCACGGGCGGGAAGATTCGCGCGCACAACGAAGACTTCGAGGTCGAAGAGGTGCCGTCCTACGAGCCGTGCGGCTCAGGCGATCACCTCTATCTGTGGATCGAAAAGCGCGGCGTCGCGCCGGAGTTCTTCGCGCAGACCATCGCGCGGAAACTCGGCACGCACCCGGGTAACGTGGGAACCGCGGGCTTGAAGGACCGGCACGCGGTCACGCGACAATGGGTGTCCGTCCCGAAGGAGTGCGAGCCGAACGTCGGCAAGATCAACGGCGAAGGCGTTCAGGTACTCAAGACCGGGCGGCACACGAACAAGCTCAAACCCGGACACCTTCGCGGCAATCGGTTCGTCATTCTCATCCGTGACGCCGCACGATCCGCGCCCGTAGACTCCATTCTGGATCGTATCCGCGCACACGGGATGCCGAACTATTACGGTCCGCAGCGGTTCGGCCGTGATGGCGGTACAGTCGACCTGGGCTTGCAGTGCCTCGCGGGGAAAGCACCGCGGCGCATCCGGCCGTTCCTGTTCCGGTTCGCGCTCAGCGCGGTGCAGTCACTTCTCTTCAACGACTACCTTTCGCGTCGGATGAGGGACAACCTGTTTCGCACCGTGCTCGACGGCGACGTGATGACGAAGTGGCCGTTCGGCGGGATGTTCGTTGCGAAGGACGTGCCTGCGGAGCAGGCCAGGTTCGACACGCGCGAGACGGTCACCGCCGGCCCGATGTTCGGCAAGAAGACGTTCCCCGCGGAAGGCATCGCCGCCGAACGCGAAGCCGTCGTGTTGAGTGACAACGGGCTGTCAGTCGCGTCGTTCGGTGGGTTCGGCAAACTGGTGATGGGCACGCGGCGTCAGAACCTCGTGTACCTCGACGACCTCGCGAGCGCGTGGGAACCTGAGGGCTTGCGGTTGAGCTTCACGCTTCCCGCCGGCAGTTACGCGACGGTGCTGCTCGCAGAGGTGATGAAAACCAGCATTGCGGAGGACGACACACACCCCGACGGTGACGGCGAAGGGGAACAGTAGAGGTTAGCCACAAGCCGGAGGCAAGCGAGGACGCTCCGTTGTGATGCTTCGTTGTGGATTTTCGCGCAGGGCCTGAATTATCGCACCGCTTCACGCCGCTTTTTCGACGTGCCGCGCCTGTTCGTGCCCTAGGCTTGTGACGGACTCACGAACACCCTTGCGCCAGCACGCCCTATGCCACCGGTCCAGACCGCGGACAGCGGTACCGATCGCCCTTACACCAAACAGGCTGGCTCCGAGCCGCTGCCGGGCTACGTATTGCTTTCTCCCCTCGGTCGCGGTGGGTTCGGCGAGGTGTGGAAGTGCGAAGCCCCTGGCGGGCTGCACAAGGCCATCAAGTTCGTCACGTCCGATTCGGAAGACGGACGCGGCGGCGAACGGTTCGGTCAGGAACTCGCCGCGTTCGAGAAAATCAAAGCTATCCGCCACCCGTTCCTGCTCACCCTCGAGCGCGTCGAACAACTCGATGGCGAACTCGTGATGGTGATGGAACTCGCCGACCGGCAGCTTCAGGACCGGTTTCGCGAGTGCCGCATCTGCGGGCTACCGGGCATCCCGCGCGACGAACTGCTCGCGTACTTCGCCGACGCCGCCGAAGCCCTCGACGTGATCTCCGGCAAGTTTGGCCTTCAGCACCTCGATGTCAAACCAGCCAACCTGTTCCTCGTGTCAGACCACGTGAAGGTGGGCGACTACGGTCTCGTCGCGCAACTCGAAGGGTCGGATGCCGGGAACCGCGGGCTGACGCCCCGGTACGTCGCCCCGGAAGTTCTTCACGGCACGCCAAGCAGTTGCTCCGACCAGTACAGTCTCGCGCTCGTGTACCACGAATTGCTCACCGGCGACTTTCCGTACCACGGGCGCACGCCGCAACAGTTGATGCTCCAGCACGTCTCCACACAGCCGAACCTCGCGGGGTTGCCGCCGGCCGACCAACCGGTCATCGCGAAGGCACTGGCGAAGAAGCCAGAGGACCGGTTCCCATCGTGCCTCGCGCTTGTGCAGGCGCTCATGGTGGTCGAGAGCGTGACCGCGATTCCGAACGCCGGGATGAGTATCCGCCGAGCCCGGGTGGACCGGTCCGTGGCCGAGATGAACGTCGGCACGGGCGGGCACGACGACGAGTATCCCGATAACGCGTCGTTCAGCGCCCAGAGCATACAGACGCATCCGCCCCGCAGCCACTCCGGGACGCCGACCCAGAATTGCACGCTCCCGGCGAAGCCGCACTCGACGGTGTCGGCCACGAACAAGGGCGCGCTTCCGCCGCTGGTGCCGACCGCGCGCAAGAGCCAACCCCCGACCGACCCGGGCCGCTCCGAACGGGTTGCGCCGCCGGTCGAGGTCGATGAACAGTTCGCCGACGCGGGCGGGGCCAGGCTGGTGGTGCTGGAACACATTCGGTCCGTCGTTCCGGTCGGATTGCTACTCGGCATGGAGTCCGACGAATTGCTGCTGGACCCGCAGTCGTTCGCCGAGGCGGTCGTGGGTGCCGCGTCCGGTGGCGGCTACGTGCCGCACATCCCCGGCGATGTGGGCCGGCACGCGGACGGTGGGTGGGTGTGCCAGTTCCCTTCGACTGTGCCTGCGACGGTGGTGCCACTCAAGTTGAGCGTGATCCGCGAACAGTGGGGCATGTCGATCGAACAACTGGGCCTGAACCAGCTCGTGATGAAACGCACCGCGGGCGGTGGTGGGCTGTTCGGCGGCAAGAAGTTCGGGTTCGAGGTAACGATCGCACTGCCAGCAAGCGGGCACGCCGTGGGTGAGATCACCGCGATGGCGCAACTGTTCGGACCCCCCGATCAGAAGTTCGTGCGCGACGCGATGGCTCTGATGCCGAAGTTACTGGCCGACGTGCGGACCCAACTGGGGAACGTGCAGGACCGGCGGAAGAACCCGCGGATCGCGTGCGGCGCGGCGATCACCCTGTACCCGGTTCACAGTGACGGCGGCATCGGCTCCGCGGTGCCGGCCAAGTGTCGCGACGTGTCGGCTGGCGGGCTGGGGTTCGTCACCGCCACGAAACTGCCGACCAAGTACGCCTACGTCGTCTTTCCTGGCGTCACCGCGACCGTTGGTCAGGCGGTTCTGGCGCGGCTGGTGCGCGTGCAGACCTCGCTTCGCGAGTCTGCCTACGGTGCCCAGTACCGCACCGACCTCTAGCCCCACAAGCCGGTGGCGGCCAACACCTCACCAAGTCCGAACGAGCACAGGTTCGCGAGCGTGATTGTCGCGAAGTCGAGGAGCGTCGCGCGGCGCTCGGGCGCGAGCGGGCGGATGAACGCGAGCCAGAAGATGGCGCACTCCGCGAACGGCGCGAACGTCTCCGCGACGAGCAGGTACAGCCACCGCTGGTCCGCGGTGAACAGCGGCGGGAGCACGAGCCACACGACCGGGTACGTACACGCGGTCAGCCACACGCCCGCGAACACACGCACGCGCAGTGTGTGGCGACGCGACAGCACCACCACCAGCACCGTCGTTTCGACGGCGATGGTGATGAGGTAACCGACGAGCATCAACTGGAGGTATTCCGGCTCGGGCATCGCAGTTCC
The DNA here is from genome assembly GCA_945905925.1 of Singulisphaera sp. GP187. Taxonomy (GTDB): domain Bacteria; phylum Planctomycetota; class Planctomycetia; order Gemmatales; family Gemmataceae; genus Gemmata. Next base: position 281 of record CAMDQN010000178.1, on the reverse strand, counting down.
AGAGGGCGGAGGTAGAGGGCAGGGACAGAGGAGGGTTTAGCGTTGGACCCGGAGGGGCCATCAGCGAACGCCAGGAAATCCCTGGCCCCTCCGGGTCCAACGCTAAACCTGTTTCTCCTCAGTCCTCTGACCTGGGTGTGGCAAATCTTCTGGGAGGTTAAGCGACGTTGGCGAGCAGTGACTTCCAATAGCCATCCCAGGCCCCGCTTTGTTCCAGTGCTTCGAGTGACATGATGCTCTCCGCATTCTCACCGTCCCAACGCCTCCCACGACCCTTGATT
>CAMDQN010000177.1 GCA_945905925.1 Singulisphaera sp. GP187 | reverse complement strand
CTCATCTGCCCGTTGGTCGAGCGCGATTTTTATGGGAAGGTGCCCACGACCTCGATCACCCCGCCGAACCTGAAGCGGGTGTTCTTCTCGGGTGAGAAGAAGGACGAACTCGTGCTGGAGTTCGACCAACCGGTGAAGTGGGACGTCGCGCTCGCCGGTCAGTTCTACCTCGACGGGCAGAAGGGCAAGGTGGCCTCCGGCTCGGTGACCAGGAGCGTCCTGACGCTGAAGCTCGGCGGGCGGTCCGACGCGAAGACGATCACCTACCTCGACAGCGCCGCGTGGAGCCAGAAGGCGCTGCTCGTCGGCGCGAACGGCATCGCGGCGCTCACCTTCTGCGAGGTGCCGATTCAGGCCCCGAAACCGTGATCTTCGTCGGAATGCCCACCTGCCGCTTCGAACTTTCCCCGCCGTGCCCGATGCGTTCGAGCGCGGCGGCACAACAGGCTCATGCGATGAACAACCGCGGTGCGATCCTCGTTCTGACGTGCGCGGTCCTGGTCACGGCCGCGGTGCTCGGACGCCCGGACCCGGCCAAGCAACCCGGTGGCACGTCCGACGACCCCGCTGGGGTTCTGCGGCAGCCGATCCCCGAGAAACTGGTGGTGCTCACGTTCGACGACGGCCCCGCCAGCGGGTACACGGTCGTGGCCCCGGTGCTGAAGGAACACGGCTTCGGGGGGTCGTTCTACGTCTGCGACTTCGACTCGTTCCGCACCCGCAAGGACTGGTATCTGACGTGGCGCCAGATGCGGGCGATGGCCGCCGACGGGCTGGAGATCGGCAACCACACCCGGGGCCACGCGGGCGGCGCCCCGATCGGGCCGTTCCTCGACCTCGAAGACGACATGCGCGCGAACCACGTCCCCAAGCCCACGACCATCGCCTGGCCGGTGTACCACGTGAACCCGCGCACCTTCCCGGACCTCGCCGCCAACGGGTACACCTTCGGCCGCGGCGGCCACGAGCGGCCCTACCGCCCGACGGTAGACAACCCGTTCGACGTGCCGTCGTTCTCGGTGACCGACGACGTGAGCGTCGAGCGGTTCATCGGGTATGTGCAGCAGGCGACCGAGGGCCGGGTGGTCGTGATCACGTTCCACGGCGTGCCGGACATGGAGCACCCCAGTGTGGGTCTCGAACCCGCGACGTTCAAGGTGATGATGAAGTACCTGAAGGACAACAACTACACGGCCGTCGCCCTGCGCGACCTGGCCAAGTACATCGACCCGGCGAAGGCCGCGAAGTTGCCGCCCACCGCGAACATCGCCAAAGATGCGTTCCCGAAAGTTCCGGTGAAGGGCGACAAACCGTACTTCGGTAACGACATCCGGTCCGCGACGTTCCCCGGTCTCCCGGCCCCGCGGGTGTCCGGGGCCAACATCACCCTCGCCGTCCCGCTCGCCACAACCGTGACGGCGCTCGCGCCGACCTTCAAGCTGTCCGACGAGGCCACCATCGCCCCGGCGTCGGGCACGGCGCGCGATTTCAGCAAGCCCCAGACGTACACCGTGACCGGCCGGGGCGGGGCCACGAAAGCCTACACCGTGACGGTGAACCGGACCGCGGCCAGCACCGCGAAAGATTTGCTCACGTTCGAAGTGCCCAAAGCATCCGTGGTGATCTCCGGGACCGCCGTCGACGTGTTCGTGCCACCGGCGACCGACGTGACGGCGCTCGCGCCCACGCTCACGGTGTCGCCGCTCGCTACGGCCGCTCCGGCCTCGGGTACGAATCGCGATTTTAGTAAACCGCAAAAGTACACCGTTACCGCCCAGGACGGCTCCTCCCGAACGTACACGGTGACGGTGGTCACGAGCGACCGGCCGAGCGTCTTCAGTTGGGCCAGCGAGAAGGCCGGGAACTGGAGCGACGACGCGGCGTGGACGAACAACCTGTTCGATGGCAAAGCACCTGCCGCCGGGGACCGATCGGATCACGTCTTCGAGTTCCGCAAGCCGGGCGACTTCACGGTCACGACCGACCGCGAGGTCCGGCTCAACCAGCTCCGCTTCGCAGGACCGACCGTGAAGGTGGACGGCAAGGGGCTGGCGTTCGTCGCCAGCGAGGCCACGGCGACGCCCCCGCGCATCGCCCAAATCGCCCGCGGCAATGCCACGGTCAGCGCCCCGATCGAACTCGCGAGCGGCCTGACGGTGGACGGCGCCCGCGGCACCACCGTGGCACTCGAGGGGCCGATTTCGGGTACAAGGGGCCTCACCAAGACCGGCGACGGGCAACTGCGGCTCACCCACAAGTCCAACACCTACAGCGGAGGCACCGTAATCGACCACGGGTCGCTCATGGTGCTGGGCACCAGCAAGGGCCTCGGGACCGGGCCGGTCACGCTCAACGCCGACGGCGTCCTCGACCTCGAGAACGTGAACGCGACCAACCGGCTGATCCTGAACGGGGGCACGATCAACGCGGGGAACGGGTTCGGCAACAGTTGGAACGCGCCGATCACCCTGAACGGGAACACGAAGATCACGTCCTATGCGTTCCTCCTCTTGAACAACACGAGCGGAGGGATGAGCGGCCCCGGCGGGTTCACCCAGATGGGCAGCGTCGGGCCGTTCGGGCTGGTGAACGCCGGCACCGTGACCCTCGGCGGGACCAACACCTACACCGGCCCGACGGTCGTGAAGCTCGGCACGCTGCGGGTTCTCAAGGCCGCAGCGCTGTACAACGCGGACCCGGCCGACTGGACCCCGGCGAAGATCACCGTCGCGCCCGCGGCCGGACTCCGCCTCGGTGTGGGCGGCCCCGGCGAGTTCACCGGCGCGCAGGTCGGCACGCTGATCCGGAACCTCACCACGGGCGTCGAGAACAACGGCCTGATGGCCGGCGCGGTCGTGGGTCTCGACACCACCAACGTCACCGGCCCGGTCACGGTTTCGGCCGACCTCGCAGACGCGAAGGGCCCGGGTGGCGGAGCGTTCGTGCTGAAAAAGCTCGGACCCGGCACGCTGCAACTCGCCGGTACTAACACCTACACCGGCCCGACGGTTCTGGACGCCGGAACGCTGAGCGTGGCCTCACTCAACAGTGTCGCGAAGGGCAAACCGAGCAGCAGCCTGGGGGGCCCGACGACCGTAGAAGCCGGCGAGATCGTCATCGGCGACGGCCCCTGCACCCTGATTTACACCGGAACCGGCGAGTCCTCGGACCGCGTGATGAATCTCGCCGGCAAGAGGTCCGCCGTCACCTTCGAGCACGCGGGCACCGGGTTGTTCAAGCTCACCAGCGCGTTCCTCCTCTCCGGCTACGGGGCCGACAAAACCATCGTCCTCACGGGGGACACCGTGGGCGTGGGCGAACTCGCGGGCGACCTCGCCGACCCCTACGACCGTGCCGGGAAGGCGACCACCGCGGTCACGAAGTCGGGCGCTGGCACCTGGACGCTGTCGGGGACGAACACGTACACCGGCCGGACGACCGTCGCGAAGGGCACCCTCTCGCTGGCGAGCGCCCGCTGCCTCGGGGGCAGGGCTGACGTTCACGTTGCCGCCGGCGCGGTTCTCGACCTGAACTTCAAGGGGCGAATGAGCGTTCAGAAGCTGTCACTCGGTGGGAAGCTTCAACCCGACGGCGTGTACCGAGCCGAGAACTGCCCGGGCTTCATCACGGGGACGGGTGAGCTGACCGTCCGCGCCGGGAAGTAGAGCCCGAACTCACCAAACTTGTTCCGACCGCTGTGGAGTCCGACGAACATGATCTGCACTTCCGTCCCGCAACAAATGCTGCGCGGACCGCTCGCCGCCGTCTTCTTTTTATTCGTAACCGGATCGGCGCGCCCCGCCGACTCGCCACCACCGGACCTGATGCAGAGCACCAAGGTCGATCGGAAACTGACCTACAACCTCGGCGCGACGGGCCTGCGCGGGTGGATCTACACCAAGCCCGCGAACTTCTTCGAGAGCCAGCAGGGGCGCACCACGACCGCGAGCCGGCAGATTCTGGTCACGCACGTCGGGGCGAAGTCGTCCGCCGACGGCATCGTGAAGGTGGACGACGTGATCCTCGGGGTGAACGGGAAGCCGTTCGCGGACGACGCGCGCAAGAGCCTCGCGCTGGCCATTCAGGAGGCCGAGAAAGCCACCAGCGCGGGGGCGCTCAAACTCACCGTGTGGCGCGCGGGCAAGGCGCAGGAACTGGAACTGAAGTTGCGCGTGCTGGGCACCTACGGCGATACCGCACCGTTCGACTGCCCCAAGTCGAAGGTCATCTTCGACGAGGCCTGCAAGGTGCTGGAGAAGGAGCCGCTCAACGACGACATCTGGGGCGCGGTCAACGGCCTCGCTCTGCTCGCGACCGGGAAGGACGACTACCTGCCGCGCGTCCGTGAGTTCGCGCGGAAAATCGCCCCCAAGACGCTCAAGCTGGAACTCCGCGACGGCATGGTGATCTGGGACTGGGGGTACCGGAACCTGTTCCTGTGCGAGTACTACCTGCTCACCGGCGACAAGGAGGTGCTCCCGGCCATCCGCGAGTACACGATCACGCTCGCGAAGGGGCAGAGCCTCTACGGCACCTTCGGGCACGGCATCGCGAACCTGACCCCGGACGGCAAGTTGCACGGGTCGATCCCGCCCTACGGCCCCGTGAACGCCGCGGGCCTGGTGGGCAATCTGGCGATCGTCATGGGGAAGAAGTGTGGCGTCGAGCACCCGGAGATCGACCCCGCGATCGACCGCGCGTCGAAGTTCTTCGGGTACTTCGTGGACAAGGGCGCGATCCCCTACGGCGAACACATGCCGTGGCCGAACCACGACAACAACGGCAAGAACGCCATGGCCGCGGTGCTGTTCGCGCTCCAGGGCGACCGAACGAAGGAGACGCAGTACTTCGCGAAGATGGTGACCGCGTCGTTCCGCAACCGCGAGTACGGGCACACCGGTCAGGGCTTCAGCTACCTGTGGGGCGCGCTCGGTGCCAACACCGGCGGCCCGGACGCGACCGCGCCGTTCTTCCGAGAAGCCTCGTGGCACTTCGATCTCGTGCGGCGCTCGGACGGCTCGTTCACCTACGACGGCGGCGAGCAGTACGGCCCCGGCAAGACGGACGACAACACGTACTACGGCAAGAGCAGCTACTACGGCCTCAGCCCGACTGCCACTTACGTTCTCACGTACTCGCTGCCGCTGAAGAAGCTGCTCATCACCGGCCGCGACGCGAACCCGAAGAACCACCTCACCAAGAAGGACGTGGCCGAAGCGGTCACGTCCGGGCGGTTCGACCTCGACCGCAAGACCAAGAAGACCGAGGAGTTGATCGAGGCGCTGGGCGACTGGTCGCCCGTGGCTCGCGGGTGGGCTGCAGAGGAGTTGGCGAAGCGCCCCGAGAAGAAGGACCTGATCCCCAAGCTCATCGCGATGGCCGAAGGCCCCAACGCCCGGCAGCGCCAGGGAGCGTCCGAGACGCTGGGGTACATCAAGACGGCTGACGCGCTGCCGGTGCTGGTCAGGCTGCTGACCCACGAGGACCGCTGGCTGCGGGTGAAAGCCGCGAACGCGCTGAAGAACATGGGCGACGCCGCGAAGCCGGCGGTCCCGGCGATGCTCAAGGCGTTGGTCGCGACCGCCGAGCCGCTGCTCCCCATTGTCTGGGACGACCCGATTCAGCTCACGCACGGCGAACTGGCCGCGGCGCTGTTCCAGGGGCTGCTTCGCACGTCCATCAAGGGCATCGACCCCGAGTTGCTGTACCCGGCGATCCGGGCCATCTCGAAGAACGCCGACGGCATGGCCCGGGCCACACTCACGCACACACTCGCGAACCTGCTCACGCTCGAAGACGTGATCGCCCTCGCGCCGGACATCCTCGAAGCCATCGGCGTCCCGTGCCCGGCCGACACGATGTTCGCCAACGAGATCCGCATGGCCGGGTTGCGGGCGCTGTCGAAGTACCACTTCAAGGAAGGGATCCGCGTGAGCGTGACGTTCGCGCAGACGCAGAGCCGGCACGGCAGCGAGAGCCGCACCGGCGAGATCATGAAGGAACTGCTCCGCTACGGCACCGCCGCGAATGAGGTGCTCCCGGACCTGAAGAAGCTCATCGTGCAGTACCAGGGAGAAACGGACTTCCCGGACTGGGCGCGGAAGCAGAAGATCGCGTCCGTGGAAGCGGCCATCAAGTCCATCGAAGCGACAACCACCCAGCCCGAACTGCGGACCATCCCACCAACACAACCGAAGGATACCCCCAAGCAATCTTCATCAAAAGGGCCGGTGAAGGTATTCATTCTCGCCGGCCAGTCGAACATGGTTGGCCACGCTCAATACCCAACCATTCCGGCCCTTCTGACGGCCGAGGAACCCGGCGTCAAGCAACTCGCGAAGTTGATCTTCAAAGACGGCGCGATTGCTCCCGGGGATACGAGGGACATGATCGAAATCCGCGTCAAACGCGACGCACTGGACGGTGACCTGCGCGCCAAGAAGATCACCGGCGACGACAAGATCGCGGCGGCACAAGCCGAGTTAAAGGAACTTCAGGCGAAGGTCGATGCCCGGGCCAAGAAGATTAAGGACGCGTTCGTCGTCTCCAAACGGGTTTACATCACATCCATCGCCGACGGCCACAAACGGTCGGGGCCGCTCACCATGGGATACGGTGCTAGCGCCGACAAGATCGGCCCGGAACTCGGGTTCGGCCTCGCACTCGAGCAAAAGCTCGACGGGCCGATTTTGCTGATCAAGACCTCGTGGGGCGGCAAATCGCTGCATTACGACTTCCGCCCGCCGTCCGCCGGCCCCTACGAGTTGAGTAAAGCGCAAGCTGACAGCAAGGACGCGCAGAAGTTCAAGGACAACACCGGCCTCAACTATCGGATGATGAACGAAGCCGTCCACGACGTGCTGAAGGATCTGAAGAAGCACCATCCCGATTTCGACGCCACTGCCGGATACGAGATCGCCGGGTTCGTCTGGTTCCAGGGCTTCAACGACCAGTTCGATCCAGCGTTCCACGGCAACTACAAGACGAACATGATCGCCTTCGTGAAGGACGTTCGGAAAGAATACCAGGTGCCGAACCTGCCCTTTGTGATCGGCGTGCTGGGCACCGGCGCAACCAAAGAGGAAGTTGACAAGAACCCGGTTTCCCTCGGTCAGCGCGCCGCGACTGCGGCACCAGAGTTCAAGGGCACCGTCGCGAGCGTCGAGAGCTACCCGTTCTACGCGCTCGACGCGCTGGCGATGTGGAAAGATGGGACGTGGAGCAAGAAGCCCGTGGAGTTCTCGCAGATCGGCAGTGACCGCCCCTATCACTACATGGGCAGCGGCAAGTTCTTCGTCCGCCTGGGCGACGCGCTGGCAACCGCGATGGTCGATTTGCGGAAGAAGTGACTACCGCGCCCACAGCGCCCAACCGCGTGATGGAACATTCGTTTTCGGATACCCCAGCAGTGTGATACTCTGGGCTCGGGATCCCGACGGCGAAATCCCTGAATCGAGCAGCAAGCGGACAACTAAAGGCTTTCGAACCTCCATCAAGTCAGGGAAGCAGCGATGAGCGACCAACCGTGCCCCGCGTGCGGACTTCCCGTTTCCGCAGCGGCCATCAATGTGGGCCGCTGTCCGTGCTGCGAGCACTCGTTTCTCGAACCGACCGTACCCGCCTCCCCGCCGGTTGCACAGGCACCGATCGAGCCTCAGTTGGAACCAGCGTCTCACCGTAATCGCGTTCTCATCGGAGTTGCGGCGTGTGTGCTCGTCGTGATCGGATTGATCGGAACGTGGCGACTCCTCAAGGAACCGGTTGAACCGAACGAATTCGCTGAAACCGTTCCGACCGCACCGCCAGTGCCCGCGGGCCGACCATCTCTCGAAACAACCCCGGGAGGGGAACGGCTCCCACCGGTGCGCGAGATCGCACCTGCTCCGCGCCCGGTCAACGGTCAGCGCCCCGACGGCATCGCGATCCAACCCGCACCTATCCCGGTGGCCCCCGAACCCCGCGCAAAGCCCGAGGCGGGGAAGGTCGAGTTTATCAACGTCTTTGAAACCCCGGAACGGAGACTCAACAACCCTACCGGCACCGCGGAGGTTCTCGAACTCAACGCCCAGGACCGCCTCGTCCTCACGGGCAAGGTCAAGGTACTCAAGATCGGGTTAGTGGACGGCGAAGCCGTTCTGGATGCATCGGGGCTCGATGTCGAGGAAATCATCTTCACCGAGAACGTCAACGGGAGTGCGGTGGTCAAACTCAACGCGCCGGGTGGGAAGGTTCGGATCACGCGGCAGATCAACGGGAGCGCGCGGCTCACGATCCACGCACCGGATGGCGAGGTGGTCTTCGCCGGGGAAGACGACGCGTGCCTCACCGGTGGATCGGTCGTCGCCGTGACCGCGAAGCGGGTCGATATCCAGTGCCTGATGAACGGGGGAACGAGGGTGGAAGCAACACTCACGTGCGGAGGAAGTCTGCGCACCCGGTTGATGGACGGCGGTGCCGCGGTGCGATATAAACCGTCCGCCGGGAACGAAGCCGAACTGAAGATCGAAACCGGAGAACTTCGGGGCGGGGCCACGGTTCGACCCACCAAGTAACCCCGCCGTGCCCGCCGCGTCCACAAGGAGACCGGCCTGCCCACCGGGTTGCTCCGCTCGTGTGTGGGCGGACCGAACATCGAGCTGTGGAGGTCGCAGGACACGCTGATGAACATGCCGGCGCTGGCAGGTTACAGTAAGCTCAGACGCAACTTGCTCGCCACTTACCAGAAGGATCTGGCCGCAGCGCTGCCCGCGGTAGAGGCGCGGACCCACCTTTTTCTCATGTCCCTCAATAGATCGGTTGACTCGATGAGCCTTCCCTCGCTGACAACCCGGCGCGAGTTTTTCACACTCGGGGGGCTCTCCCTCGGAGTGCTGTCCCCGCTGGCGCTGTCATTACCACAAGTGCTGGCGAACGAGTCGAAGAGTCGCGGCAAGAAACAGATCAACGTCATCTTCCTGTTCCTTCAGGGCGGTGCCAGTCACATCGACATGTTCGACATGAAACCGGACGCGCCGGACGACATCCGCGGGAAGTACTCCCCCGCGGCGACCAATCTCACCGGGTTGCAGTTGAGCGCCCAGTTGCCGAAGCTCCGCGCCTGCGCCGACAAGTTCTCCCTGATTCGCTCGATGTACACCGCCAAACCCGTCGATCACGGCGAAGGCGACGTCCACCTGATGTGCGGCAGCCCGGTCGACAAGAACCTCCAGGCCCCCGGCATCGGTGCGGTCCTCAGCCGGCAGCAGAAGCTGGACTCCCGGTTCCTCCCGTTCGTGCACATGGGGAACATGAAGCACCCCGCCCACAGTGCCCCCGGGTTCGGCGGGTTCCTCGGGCGCCAGTACGACCCGTACGTGCTCACCCAGGACCCCAATTCCCCGACCTTCGCGGTGCGGGAGTTCGAGCCGGACCCCGAAGTCGATGTGAGCCGACTCGCCGGACGCAAGGCGCTGCTCCGTTCACTCGACCGGTACCAGGCCGAGCGAGAAAGTGCGCCCGACTCGGCTCGCGCGCGGGACACGTTCGCCGAACACGCCTTTCAACTCGCGACATCGCCGAAGGCAAAAGAGGCGTTCGATCTGTCGCGAGAACCGGACACGGTCCGCGACGCGTACGGGCGCAACCGGGTCGGTCAGGGCATGCTCCTGGCCCGCCGGTTGATCGAAGCCGGCGTGCGGTTCGTGACGATCCAGGGTTACGTGGACACCGGGATCTACGCCTGGGATCACCACTGGGGGATCTTCGGGCACCTCGACAAGCAGTTGCCGATTTACGACCGGTGCTATTCGGCCCTGTTGAGCGACCTCGCCGACCGCGGGTTACTCGACACCACGCTCGTCGTCACGGCCGGCGAATTCGGGCGCACCCCGAAGCTGAACAAGGACAAACAGGGGCCCGGGCGCGACCACTGGTCGAACTGCTTCAGTCTCACGATGGGCGGAGGTGGAGTGAAGACGGGACAGGTGATCGGTGCCAGCGATCGTCTCGGAGCCGTGCCCAAAGAGCGCCCCGTGTCCGTCGCAGACTTCGTTGCCACGGTCTATCACGCGTTGGGACTCGACCCGCACGCGGAATTCGTGGCGCAAGGGCGTCCGATGAAAATGCTGCCGCAAGGATCCCCAGTGGCAGAACTGCTCGAGTGAGACGGTCTATCGAGCTGCAACCAAAAAACCGGAACTCGACGAGTTCGAGTTCACGAGTTCCGGAAGCCCTCAATCGCCAGTAAGGTACCCTCCAAGGACTGCTGATTTCTTTGGTCTCCCACGATCGTAGCTGCTTCAATTCCCTTTAAGTCTCTCGCCAATCACCCGCCCGCGAGTTCTCAGTCATGTTCAGAATCGGCCTTCTACGAATGCTCGCGTTCGTCGTGATCGGGTATGCCGGATTTGGTGCCGCCCGGCCCGCGGCCGAGGAGACAAAACGCCCCGACCTCTCGGAGTTACGCGATGCGGTGACGACGGCG
>CAMDQN010000176.1 GCA_945905925.1 Singulisphaera sp. GP187 | reverse complement strand
CCGCGAAGGTCTCTTGTGAAAGCTTGACCAGTCACAAACGTGGCCCGAAAAAGAAGCCTGACCAAAAGCCAGTCTACAGCAAGAAACACAAGCACTACTCAACCGCTCGCCTCATAAAAGAGGCGAAAGAGTCATGTTGAAAGGGCTGGTCTCTGCGCGTTGTGCCGACGAGGCGCAATCGCACGAACCGCCGACTGTGACGGCAAGTTGCGGGGGGATTCCGGGTTCTCCGGGTCGCCGCTATCCGGGTTGTGGGTTAAGTTTGCGACGTGCGGCGGTCGGAGGGGAGGTCGTCTTGACGCCCCCCCGTGACCGGCTATAATTCACGAAGCATCAACGGATTGATGCACCGACCTTTATGGCTCAGAGGAGCCACGGCACCACTCGAGATTCCCCACCCCACCCACGGCGATTCACCCGGCTGCCCCTTCTTCGGAAGTGAGGCTTCACACCGCCGGACCGCCAGCTCCACCAAGCACGGGGTTCCAGGGACGATCGACAATAGCCAAGGCCGACCGCTTTTCAGTGAAAAAGTTCAAATGAAAAGTGAAAAATGGAAGCGTGACTGTTCTCCATTTCGAACTTTCCCTTTTTAACTTTTCATTATGAAAGGTCTAACGTGCCGCCCGACCCGGTGGAGCTTACCAAGCAGGTGAAAGCCGCCAGCGACATCGTCGCCGTGGTCGGTTCGTACATCAACGTGACGCCCGCCGGCAAGGTCTTCAAGGCCGTCTGCCCGTTCCACCAGGACACCCGCCCATCGCTCGACATCGATCCGCAGCGCCAGCGATACAAGTGCTGGTCGTGCGGCGCGCACGGCGACGTGTTTTCCTTCGTGATGTTCCAGGACAAGGTGGGTTTCAAGGAGGCGCGACAGATACTCGCGGACAAGGCCGGAATCAAGCTCGATGAGCAACAGGCGCCCCAAGATTTTCAGCGCACGCGATTACTCGAAGTGATGCGATGGGCGCAGGCCAAGTACGGCTACCAATATTTGGAGGGCGACGCGGGCGAAGAGGCCCGGAAGTACATGGGCGGGCGGAAGCTCTCTGGCAAGACGGTCCGCGACTTCGGTATCGGCTTCGCGCCCATCACAGGCGACTGGCTCGTGAAACTCGCGCTCGCGGAGGGCGTCCCTGCGGACGTGCTCGTCGAGGTCGGTCTGACCGCGACACGCCAAGGGCAGCGCGGCCACTACGACCGGTTCCGTGATCGCGTCATGTTCCCGATCAAGGACGTTCGCGGGCAGGTAGTAGGGTTCGGTGGCCGGATCATGCCGAATAACCCTTTGGCCGCGCGCGGACCGAAGTACTACAACTCAGCCGAAACGCCCCTGTTTCACAAGAGCGAGTTGCTATACGGTCTGGAACTCGCCCGGCACGCGAACGCGGGCTACCTCGCGGTGGTGGAGGGTTACACCGACGTGATGATGGCGCACCAGTGCGGCGTTCCGCAGGTGGTCGCCACGATGGGCACCGCGCTCAACGCGAAGCACGTGGCACAACTCCGCCGCTACGTGCCGAAGGTGGTACTCCTGTATGACGCGGACGCGGGCGGTTACACGGGCGTCGATCGCGCGCTCGAGATGTTCGTTTCGCAGGACGTGGAACTCGCGGTCGCAACACTCCCCGAGGGGCTGGACCCATGCGATTTGCTGGTGCTGCCAAATGGAATCGAAACGTTTCAGAAGGTACTGACATCGGCCGTTGACGCGTTAGATTTTAAACTGAACCGGCTCCTGGAACGGGACACCGCACCCTCGATCGAGACAAAACGACGCGTTACTGACGACATTCTCGGCATTATGGCCGGCGCCCCGCTCACGCCCGGTGCCGCGGCGCAGATGAAGCGCGAACTGATCATCACGCGCCTCTCGCACCGGCTCGGTTTGAAGCAAGAAACGATGTGGGCGCGATTCGGAGAGTTGCGCAAGATTTACGAACAAAAAGAGCGCGAAGCACAACAGAAAGAGCGCGAGCAGAAGGCCCGCGAGAACCGGACGACGGTCACGGTACGACCGGACGCGGTGATGCCCACGACCGAGCGAAAACGCGGTGAGTCGAAAGCCGGACCCGCGGAGGCCGCCGAGAACCAACTGGCCCAACTGTTGTTGGCCGATCCGGGGCTGGTTCCGATCGCCGCGGCGCAACTGACGCCCGAAGTGATCACACACACGGGGCTTCGACGGATCGTGTCTGAGCTGTTCGCGATCCACACAACCGGTGCGGTCGCAGACCTCGAAGGGCTGCGGGTTCGGCTCGACGACCGGCCTGACCTGTTCGACGTGGCCGCGAACAAGCTCCAGTTCGTCGGTCAGCAGATGCAGGACCGCGAGCAGTGGCTCGCCCGTCTACTGAAGCGGTTCGCCGAAATGAGGGCCGATGCCGAAGCGCGGATGACCAAGGAAAAGCTGACGAACGCGAGCGACGAGGAGACGATCGAGTTGCTCCGACAGATCCAGCAGACGCACTCAAAGCGCTCGGCGGGATGACCTTTGTAGGGTGGGCAGCGCCCACCTCTTTGTAAACCTGCGAAGAGTTGGGCACTGCCCACCCTACTAAAACGACGAAGAGTATGTACGGTTCGCCGCGACCCAGAGGGGAGCGCGACGGCCCGAGAACCATCTAAGTTTCGCACCACGAGTTGCAGAACCACCCGCCGCGACGGTCATGATGACCCAACGCGGACGACCAGTGTGGGAGGGGTTCGATGGACTGGAAGAACGACGAAGTTCTCAAGACTCTGATCGCCAAGGCCAAACAGACCGGGTCACTCACCTACGACGAGGTGAACGCCGCTCTGCCCCCGGACGCCGACCCCGACCGGCTCACCGAGATCACCGAGTACCTACTCGATGAACATGGCGTCAGCCTGATCGACGCGGACGAGGAGGCCGAAGAGGTTCCGGTCGCGGTGGCGGAAGCCGTCACCGCGGACCCGGAGTCGCCGTCCTACGAGGACTCCGACGGCGACGGGCGGCACATCGACGATCCCGTGCGCATGTACCTCACCCAGATGGGTCAAATCGACCTGCTCGACCGCCGGCAGGAAGTCTCGCTTGCGATGAAGATCGAACTCACCCGCCGCCGCTTCCGGCGCAAAGTTCTCGAATGCGATTACGCGATGCGGCAAGTGGTCGAAACCCTCAAACGCGTTCACTCGGGTGACCTGCCGTTCGACCGCACCATCAAGGTTTCCCAGACGGAGAATCTGGAGAAGGACAAGATCCTCGCGCGGATGCCGCATAACCTACGGACGCTCGAACCCTTAATGGAAGCAAACGTCGAGGACTTCCAGCGCCTCGGTGACGACCGCACCCCCGCGAACGAGAAGGAAGAGACCCGCGAGCGGCTCCGACTCCGCCGCCGGAAAACCGTTACGCTCGTCGAGGAACTATCGATCCGCACCCAGAAGGTGCAACCGTTGATGAAGAAGCTGGAACAGATCAGCCAGCGAATGGACGAACTCGAACACGAAATTGAGTTGCTGAAGGGCAACCGGGCCGCGAAGGAAGAGCGCGCTAACCTGGAGAAAGAACTCCAAGACTTGATGCTCATCACGCTCGAAGAACCCGCGAGTTTGCGCAAGCGCATCGGCATCATGAAGCAGCGGTTCACCGAGTACGAGCAGGCCAAGCGCGATCTTTCGGGCGGCAACTTGCGACTCGTCGTGAGCATCGCGAAGAAGTACCGCAATCGCGGGCTGTCGTTCCTCGATCTGATTCAAGAAGGCAATACCGGACTCATGCGGGCGGTGGACAAGTACGAACACCGTCGCGGGTTCAAGTTCAGCACCTACGCGACATGGTGGATTCGGCAGGCGATCACGCGAGCCATCGCGGACCAGGCGCGCACGATCCGCATCCCGGTCCACATGATCGAGACCATGTCGAAGCTCCGCAACGTCTCGAAGCAACTGCTTCAGGCGCTCGGCCGCGAACCAACGATCGAAGAGACCGCGAAGGCCGCGAACATCTCTTACGAAGAGTGTAAGCGAGTGCTGAAGATCAGCCGGCAGCCGATCAGCCTGGACCGACCGGTCGGCGAAAGCGAAGACAGTTACTTCGGCGACTTCATCGAGGACAACTCAGTCGAAAGCCCGGTGAACGCTGCGACGAACGAGATGTTGAAGGATAAGATCGAGGACGTACTGAAGACGCTCACGTACCGCGAGCGCGAGATCATCAAACTGCGGTACGGTCTCGGTGACGGCTACACCTACACGCTCGAAGAGGTGGGCCGCATCTTCAAGGTGACGCGTGAGCGCGTGCGGCAGATCGAAGCGAAAGCGGTCCGCAAGCTCCAACACCCGGTCCGAAGCCGGCAACTCGAAGGCTTCCTAGACGGGTTGAAGAACGCCAAGACGTGAGAGCAATTCTTGGCGAGTGGGGGGCGTAAGCCCCCTGATAAACCTCCACGCGAAAGAACGCGAAGGAGTTAACAGGGGCTTTCGCCCCCCGCTCGCCTTGCCATACAATTCCCCCAACGGGAACTTCCATGTCGTCTGTTACGATCGCGCTGCGCGAGTGCCACCGGCTCCGTGTTCACCTCCGCAACCTGAAAGCCGAGATCGATCGCGGGCCGCGTGTGCTTCAGGATCACCAGGACGAACTCGAAACCGCGCGGCAGGATCACAACGTCCACTACGAGGCCATCACCAAACTCAAACTCAAGCAGCGCGAAGACGAGGGGACACTCAAGCAGACGGAGACGCGGCTCGCGAAACTGGAAGAGCAACTCACCAGCATTAGTGTGCAAAAGGAGTACACGGCGAAACAACACGAGATCGAGATGGCGCGAACGAAGAAGGGCGAGTCGGAAGACGCGATCCTCGCGACCATAATGGAGCTTGAAGAGAAGACCGGCGCGATCCCGGCTGTCGAGCAAACCTGGGCGCAGGCACAAGCGGACTTCACGCAGTTTCAGGTGGAAGCGGCGGAGCGGTTGGAGGGGATGAAGTCGGATCAGGGTGCGTGTACAGAAGACCTGGCCCGGCACGAGGCCACGCTCCTGCTCGACGTGAAAGCACCCTATGACAGCATCGTGAAGGCGAAGGGACCTGACGCGTTCGCCGCGACGAAGGCTCGCGTGTGCCAGGCGTGCCGCACGAGCATGACCGAGTCGCAGTTCATCGCGTTGCGCAACGGCACCTTCCGTACCTGCGCGACCTGCGGACGGATGCAGTACCCCGTGGAGTGACCACCTGGTAGGGTAGGTCAAGGCTTTGCGCAGGCCCACCGGCGCTGAGGTACAACTACAAAGTTTATCCTTCTGGTATCGCCCCGTGGTGGGCCTGCGCAAAGCCTTGACCTACCCTACGTCCAACCCGTGGAGCAGCAGTTGTGACGAAGTGGCAATACACGACGGCACAGTTCATCACCCACGGATTGGGCAACGACTCCGGCGCGAGCGACCTGGAATCGGCACTCAACCAGTTCGGTGATGACGGGTGGGAACTAGTTTCGTCCACCGTGTACCACAACACCGAAGCGGAGAAGGACGTTCTCCTGCTCGTCTTCAAGCGGTCGGTGTAGACTCCGCAACTCCAAACACAGCCAGAAGCGCGAACCCATTCCCGTCGCGGGCGTCTATCTGAGTGCCAACGGGAGGCGCTCTAATGACCGACCGCGAAACACTTTTCCGGGCAATCGCCACGAACCCCGACGAGGACACGCCGCGCCTGGCCTACGCGGACCTGCTCGACGAACTCGGGGGCGAGGCGGACACTGCCCGCGCCCGGTTCATTCGCGTGCAAATTGATTTGATCCGCAACCCCGGGCACAGTTGGTTCGCCAACTCCGACCGGTTGTGCGAGACGGCCCGGCTCGCGGGTCAGTTCGCGGACGTGTGGTTGAACGAACTCCCGGTCTGGGCCGCGACCGCCGCACGAAAGCAGAAGCTCGGCGCCGATGATTTCCCACGCGGGTTTCTGGAAACTTATCACGTCGCGCCCGGCACGTTTGCTTCGCAAGGCGACCAACTACTCGACCGGGCACCCGTCACGCGCGTCATCGTCGGCAAATTCGCGAATCTGGCCATGGTCCGCGAGTTCTTCGCCGCTCCCGTGCTTCAGCGGGTCCGCGCGCTGGCGCTGACCGGGACCGATGGCGATGCCAGCGCCGGGTTTGTGAAGACGTCGCGGGTACTTGGTAGTCTGGAAGAACTGAACTTATCCGGCACCGGACTGACGGACGCCGGTGCGCGAGTGCTGGCACAGGCGACCGACTTAAGCAGCCTGCGAGCGATTGTCGTTCGTTGCCCGAGCATGTCGGAACAGGGTGTTTCGGCACTACTTTCGGCGCTGTGGCTGCCACAATTGCGGCTCGTAGACGCGCGCGGCGCGCGCGACGGCTATCGGTGGGCGCGGCACCTGCGACTCCGTTTCCCGCGCCACACGATCCTTGTCTGACTCACCTTCACCTGGTCGCGGGCCGAGCGTACTATTGCGGTATGCTCCGCGAACTCTCCGTCCAAAATCTGGCGCTCATCGAAGACGTACGCGTCGAGTTGCACTCGGGGTTTTGCGCCTGGACCGGCGAAACCGGGGCCGGGAAGTCGCTCCTCTTGGGCGCGCTCGGGTTGCTCCTCGGCGAGCGCGGCAGCGCCGACCTGATCCGCACAGGAGCAGACGAACTGCGCGTCACCGGGCGGTTCGAGTTGACGCGAACCGAGCAGCGCGAAGCCGCCGCAGAAGTGCTGCAAAACGCGTTCGAGGAAGACGACCTCATCCTCACGCGCCGGTTGTCGCGTTCCGGTCGCAGTTCCGCCCTCGTGAACGATGTGCCAGTCGCGGTGGCCACGCTCAGACGCATCGGCGAAATGCTCGTGGACGTTCATGGTCAACGCGAAAGTTACTCGCTCCTTCAGCCCGCGTACCAACTCGAACTGCTCGACGCCTTCGGCAAGCTCACCGACCTCCGCAAGAAGTATTCCGAGAAGGCCGACCGCGTTCGCGAACTGCGGGTGCAGTTCAAGAGGCTTTCCGACGCGAAGATCGCCCGGCAGCGAGAACTCGCACTCGTCCGCTTCGAGCGCGAAGACCTGGACAACGCGAAACTCACGCCCGGCGAACTCCCTTCGCTCGTGAAGGAACGCGAACGCCTGATTCACGCGCAAAGTCTCGCGCAATTCACGAGCGGCGTCGCGGCGCGCCTCGCAGACGACGACGGGGCGGTTGTCGAAGTGCTGGGCCGTCTCATCAAGGAGGCGCACAAGTGGGCTTCCTTCGACCCGAAGCTCGCGGAGGTGAGCCAGCGCCTCGATGCGATTCGCCCCGAGATCGAAGACCTCGCGGACACCTGTCGCGACCTCGCCGAACACTTCGAGGCCGACCCTGACCGTCTCGAAGAAGTCGAAAAACGCATCACGCTTTTGAAGAAAATTCAGCAGCGTTACGGCAAAACACCGGACGAACTGCTCGCGTACCGCGACACGCTCGACACGAAGGAAACCGAACTTCAGAAGCAAGAAGACGACCTGAGCGGCATCGACACACGCCTGCGCGCGGCCTACGCCGAAATGAAGAACGCTGCCGGTGTGTTAAGCAAGGGCCGCGCGAAGGTCGCGAAGAAGCTCGCGGCCGACGCGCAGATTCACCTCTCCGATCTAGGAATGCCAAAGGCGAAACTCGATGCGGCGATTGAGTTGATGACGCTTCCCGATGACCCAATGGCCGGCGATGTACCCCCGGCCGGCATCGACCAACTGGAACTGATTCTCACGGCCAACCCGGGCGAACCGGCGCGCCCGTTACGCAAGGTTGCGAGCGGCGGCGAACTGTCGCGCACGATGCTCGCGCTGAAGACCGTGCTCGCGGCTCACGACCCTGTTCGCACGCTCGTTGTCTTCGACGAAATCGACGCGAACGTTGGCGGGCGGTTGGGCGACGTACTCGGCCAGAAGCTCGCGGCGCTGGGCCGATCTCACCAGGTGTTGTGCGTAACCCACTTACCGCAGGTCGCGAGCTACGCAGCCTACCAGTGGACGATCCGCAAGGAGTCCACGACAACTCGCACCGCGACGACGATTACCCAACTGCTCACTGACGAGAGCCGCGTGGAGGAACTCGCGCTGATGCTACGGGGTGAGTCGCGAAGCGAAACGACCCGCAAGGAAGCCGCCGAGATGCTGAAAGCGGCAGCACTGCAACGCGCGGGTTGAGGACGGAGAAGAATAAACCGCACGATAAACGCAGAGAAAAGACAAGATCATAGAAGTCCGAAAGCCGTGTTGAAAACACTCTTTGTCTTCTCTGATCGTGTCTTTTCTCTGCGTTTATCGTGCGGCTTATTGTTCGCTTCGCCTTTACTCGGGCACGGTCAGCACCTTGATCTGCGGGTCGCCTTCACACAGCGGGATCACCGTGGCCAGCAGCGTTTGCGTGTGCTTCTCCTTCAGGTGGGCATCCAGTCCCGGGATTCCCTTGAAGCTCTCGTACATCACGTAATTACTCGTCGCTTCCGTGTCGCGGTTCAGGTAGTAAGCCACGCAACCCGGTTCCTTACGCGTCGCGATCAGAGCCGGGGCGAACGCCTCCTCGAACTTCTTCTCGTTGCCCGGCTTCACTTTGAACGTTACCAAAATCGCGAACGTCTTCTTCTCGTCCTTCACCTTCGACTTGATCAGTTTGATGACCGGGTTCTCTTCGTCGGCCGCGTTCGTGTTGGCACCCGGCACGAACAACAGCGCGACCGAGGCCACGAGCAGCAATCCGCGAAACATGATGTCGCCTCCGCGTTGTGAAAATTGGCTTGGCTATCGAACCACACCGCACGCCGGATTGCACGCGAAAAACTGCGGTTGCTCACGCCTTACCCTTTGAGGACAATCTGCGCTCCCGCGCCGGAAAGGAATCCACGTGCGATCACTGAACATCGCGATTCTCGACGAAGAGTTGCCGTTCCCGCTCACGTCGGGAAAGCGGATACGCACCTTCAACTTGCTCACTCGCCTTGCGGCGCGCCACAAAGTGACAGTGCTATGTCACCGGAATCCGGACCGCGATGAGGCGTTCGACGCCGAAGACGCGTTCCGCGCCGCGGGGATTGATACCGTCGTGGTCGATCGCGCGGTGCCCTCGAAATCCGGGCCGGGGTTCTACGTGAGGCTCGCGGGGAACCTGATCTCCCCCCTGCCCTACTCCGTCGCCACGCACACCAGCCCCGCACTCTCGGAGGCGGTCCGCACGTTCGCGAACGAGAACGCGGTCGATGTGTGGCACTGCGAATGGACACCCTACGCGCAAGTGCTGCGCGACGCGATCGGCTCACAGCTGGGTTCCGCACGATGGAGCGTGATGGCGCACAACGTCGAATCACTCATCTGGCGGCGCTACACCGAAACCGCCGACAACCCGCTCAAACGCTGGTACATCCGCGAGCAACTGCGCAAGTTCGAACGATTCGAACGCTGGGCCTATTCCAACGCAACCGCCACCATCGCGGTCAGCCGCGAAGACGCCAGGCTAATGCGAAGTGACTTCGGCGCGACACGCGTGAAGGTGGTCGAGAACGGCGTCGACGTGGACTACTTCCGCCCGCAGCGCGACGTGGCGCGGGACCCGGCTCAGATGCTCTTCATGGGCAGTCTCGACTGGCGACCCAATCAAGACGCTGCGACGCTTCTCCTCAACGAACTGCTGCCGGCTGTTCGCGCACAGGCTCCGCAAGCGACAGCTGTGCTTGTGGGCCGCCGGCCACCGGACTGGTTACGCGCGATGGTCGCGGCGACGCCGGGCGCAGAGCTTCACGCCGACGTGCCTGACGTGCGACCGTTCCTCGCGCGCTGCGGGTTCCTCACGGTGCCGCTGCGTATCGGCGGCGGTTCCAGACTGAAGATCCTCGAAGCACTCGCGACCGGGACGCCCGTCGTCAGTACGCGAGTCGGCGCGGAGGGGCTGGAACTTGCCCCAGACCGTGACCTGATCGTTGCCGACACGCGAGAAGAGATGGTGAAGACCACGCTCGACGCGATCCGCCGCCCAGAGCAACTGCAGGACACCGCCGAGTGCGGCCGACGACAGGTCCTGGCGCGGTATTCGTGGGATCTCTTGGCCAAACGGCTCGACGGCGTGTGGGACGCGGTCGCTCAACAACCGGCTCTGGTCGGGGCGTAATCGGTTGCGGGAATTCACTTTACTCGCGACGCGAATTGTCACACGACTGTAACATTCCCGTTCCGTAGAACGACTCTCGGGCTTCACTCGTCAATAGGGTAGCTCTCCCCGTCGCCTCTCTCCGAGAAGCGGCCGTCTTCCCTCAAACCAAGGTTTCTCGCCATGTTTAGTGCGAAGTGGTTGCTGTGGGGCGTTCCGGTGGCTGGTGCGGTGGTCGCGGGCGTGGGCCTCGATCAGTGGCTCGGCGCCGCGGGCGAAGCGAAACAAGACCTGAAGCCCGCGACGACGCTGCCGATCACCCGCGTGGTGCTGTTCAACAGCGGCGTCGGGTACTTCTCGCGCTCTGGCGAGGT
>CAMDQN010000175.1 GCA_945905925.1 Singulisphaera sp. GP187 | reverse complement strand
TTCGCGTCGGTAGCCCTGGGTGCGGCGAGAAAAGCTCGCCGCACCCTGGGCTAACACCTGCCGCCCTCTCCGAGGGCTACAAACCAGCACCTGCGGAACAACTCGTCATTTCTTGAACTCGGCGTCGTCGAGTTTCTCGAAGGACTTCGCTTCCAGTATCTCGGCTTCGAGGAACACCTTGCCGTCGCGCTTGATGACAACCTTCTTGGGCACCGCGACGCCGTCTTTAGTCTTTTCGTAGCCCGACGGCATCCGCTCCTCGGTAATCTCGTTGCCGCTCGCCTGATCGACGGTGCGGAACTCGATCTTCGCCATCAGCCCGGTTTCCTTGTCGAAGTAGACGCTCACGTCCTTCTGACCCTTCTTCGTGACTCGAACGCCCACCACCTTCTTCCCGTCCACCTTGTCGTCGCCGATGAGACTCAGTTCGTAGGCCTTGCCTTTGAGCGGGACGAGGCGTGCCACGTCCATCACGTGGCTGACCTCCTTCAGCGAGGCTTTCGCTTCAGCGGGAACATCGACTGCCTTGCCGTCGATTTCGATGGTCATCTTGTCGCCGTTGACCAGCGTGAGAACGGCGATGCTCTTCCCGCCGACCTTCAGTTCCATCGAGTCCTTGAACTTGTCCGGGATCATGTAGGAAACGTCCTGCGTGAACTCGACCTCGCCCGCGCCGGGGAGGTTGATCTTACCCTTGGCCTTCGTCTGACCGGCCTTGTTCTTCGTGAGCAGTTCTTCGCCTCCGTGAGCCTTGATCGCCTTCGCGATGATGTCCTTTGGTTCGTCCGCAGCCCGCACGGGCGCGAACGCGACCACGAACGCGGCAGCAGACAGGAGCAACGTGAGTGCGCGAGACATGGTAGTTCTCGTTCCAGGAGGAGAAAGAGCGTTTCGCAAACAGTGACGACGGTCGGAGTGGCCCGTTTCATCGCACGCGGAACGGAAGTTCCTTCCCTTCCAGTCCCGCGAACAGGTTCACGATGGACAACTCCGCCATCCGGCGACGGGTTTCTTCCGTTGCGCTGCCGAGGTGCGGCGTGATGATGACGTTATCGAGTTTCAGCAGCGGGTGATCGCGGGGCAGTGGTTCGGGGTCGGTCACATCGAGCGCCGCCGCGAAGATGCGCCTTGCGGTCATTGCTTCCGCGAGCGCGTCCTTATCGACCACCGCGCCGCGGGCGACGTTCACGAGTGTCGCGGTGGGCTTCATCTGCGCGAGTTCGGCGCGCCCGATGAAGCCACGTGTTTCGGCGGTCAGCGGTACTGTAAGCACCACGTAATCGGAAGCCGCGAGCAGTTCGTCCTTCGTCGCGTATTTCGCGCCGAGCGCGATCTCGGCCTCGTCGTTCCGGTTGCGGTTGTGGTACAGCACCTTCATGCCGAAGCCGTTCGCACGGCGCGCGACCTGTCGCCCGATGCGGCCCATCCCGAACACGCCGAGCGTACTCCCGTGAACCTCACGGCCGAGCATGTACGACGGGTCGTATCGAAGAAAGTCCGGGCCGCGGGCGTAGCGGTCGCCTTCGACGATGCGCCGCCCGGCCGCGAGTATCAGCGCGAACGCGAGGTCCGCTGTTGCACCATCGAGGATGCCCGGCGTGTTGCCCACGGGAATACCCCGGGAATTCGCGGCGATCACGTCGATGTGATCGACACCAACCCCGAAGTTGCTGATGACATTCAGCCCCGCGAAGCGGTCCAGCATCGCGCCGTCAACGATGGGGTGGCCGTAGGTGTAAATCGCATCGACGCGCCCGGTGGCGTCCCACGGCACGAGTTCGACCCGGCCGCCGAGCAACTCCAGCACGACGGGCGAAACGGGCAGATCGGCGAGTACGCGGGGGAGTGGCATGTGGTCTCCGGGGTTCGGCGATCGGCTCGGTGTAAGCCCGCCGGTGTTCTGACTATCGAAACACCGGCGGGCTTACACCGTACTGCTCGCAAACAGTTCACTCGTAGAACGGGAACAACTTCTTGATCTGCGCGGCGTTGACGCGGCGGCCGTACTCGCACACCTCAAACGCTTCCGCGTACTTCACCTTCTTGCCCTTCTCCGCGCCGTAGTACGTTACGAGTTCGTCGCGGTACTTGTCGGCAATCTCCGCGTCGCGCTTCGCCCAGTAGTGCTTCTCGCGGAACCACTTCTTGCGCTCCGCGTCGCCCTTTGGCACCAACCGGAACTCGTCCTCGCTGCCGAGCGCGCCGCCTTCGTACACTTGCGATTCGAGTTCGTGTAACGCGTCGAACTTCCTTTCGATTACGTCATCGAGCGCCACCACGATATCCGCTTTGAAGCGGTAGGGTTTCTGGAAGCCGTCACTCGCGTAGAGGAACAGAGGGTTAGCCTTCAGCGGCGGCGTGTCCGGGCAGAAGTGCGGCACCGCGACCATGTACGCGGCGTCCTGAACCAGCACGCCGACATAGCGGTGATCCGGGTGGTAGTCCCACGGTCGGTGCGCGATGACGATGTCCGCTTTCCAGTCGCGGATGAGTCGCGTGATCTTCTTGCGGTTCTCCAAGTTCGGTTCGAGTTCGCCGTCGTGGATGTCGAGCACCTCGCACGCGACGCCCAAAAGTTTGTCGGCCTTCTGCACCTCCGCTAGTCGGCGCTTCGCGAGCGGCCCGCCGGCTTCGCGCCAGTGGCCGATGTCGCCGTTGGTGACGGACACCATCTTGACCTCGTGGCCGAGTTTGGCCCACTTCGCCGCCGTGCCGCCGGCTTTGAGTTCCGCGTCGTCGGGGTGAGCACCGAACACGATGATGCGGAGTTTCGCCGGCGGATCGGCCGCGCGAGCCAGCGTGTCGGGCATCGCGAACACGCTCGCGGTGAGCAGCGCGAGAGGGAGAAGCAATCGCATGGGAACTCCTGAAAGGGTGGGAGGTGAGTGCGGTTATACCATGCGAAAGGGAAGAGACCCACCCCCCACCCCCTCCCTGAAGGGAAGGGGAGCAAGACAGCGGTGCGGCTCGCGCCGTACCTTCCGAAGCCGCGAGCGCGAGCGAGTCGGCTCGAACTCCCCTTCCCTTCAGGGAGGGGGTTGGGGGGTAGGTCTTCTTGACTTCCGCCCCGCCGACTCACACGCTATCATCAGAACGCACCCTCCCCGCCTCGGTTCGCTTTCGCTCCGTCCCTCGCGGCACCACGCATGACCTCTACCCTGCCGAAGTTCGGTTCCACTTTTCTCGCGCTGGTCGCGCTCAGCTCGCTCGCTCCCGCACAGGAAAAGAGCGGCGAGACGATCTACCGGCAGATGTGCGCGAAGTGCCACGGCGCTAAGGGCGAAGGCGCGAAGCAGTACCCGCAACCGCTCATCGGGGATAAGTCGCTCAAGCAACTCGCACACGTCATCGACAGCACCATGCCGGACGGTTCGCCCGATCTGCTCAACGCGGTAGAGTCGGAACGCGTCGCCGAGTACATGTATGGGGCGTTCTACTCGCCCGACGCGCAGGCCAAGTTGAACCCGCCGCGTGTGGAGTTGTCGCGGCTCACCGTGAAGCAGTACCGGAACAGCATCGCGGACGTGATCGGTAGTTTCCGCACGCCGCCGAAGGCCGACGCGAAAGAGGGCTTGCGTG
The DNA here is from genome assembly GCA_945905925.1 of Singulisphaera sp. GP187. GTDB lineage: Bacteria > Planctomycetota > Planctomycetia > Gemmatales > Gemmataceae > Gemmata. The sequence goes on along the minus strand of CAMDQN010000175.1, from coordinate 6,909 downwards.
CCGAATACTTCAACGCCCGCAACTTCCAGAACAACAAGAAGCAGATCGACCGCACCGACGCGGAGGTGCGGTTTGACTTCGGCAAGGAATCGCCCAAGAGCGAAACCGAGACGAAAGAGAAGTTCGACCCGAACACGTTCTGCATCCGGTGGGAAGGCTCGGTGTGGGCGCCCGAAACCGGCGTGTACGAGTTCGTCGTGAAAACCGACCACGCGTTGCGGCTCTGGGTGAATGACGCCAAAAAGCCCGCGATCGACGCCTGGGTGAAATCGGGCGACAACACCGAGTTCAAGACGAGCATGTTCCTGCTCGCGGGGCGCGCGTACCCGATCAAGTTGGAGTTCTCGAAGGCGAAGCAGGGCGTGGACGACTCAAAGAAGAACCCGAACCCACCGGTGAAGCCCGCGTTCATCTCGCTCAACTGGAATCGCCCGGGTCGCGCCGTCGAACCGATCGCGAGCCGCTTCCTCACGCCACTGAAATGCCCGGAAGTCGCGGTGATCGAAACGCCGTTCCCGCCGGACGACCGCAGTTTCGGCTGGGAACGTGGCACCACCGTGTCGAAGGAATGGGAGGCCGCGACCACCGAAGGCGCGCTCGAAACCGCCGCGTACATCGTCGCGAAGTTGCAAGACCTGACCGGCGTGCAGCCCGGCGCAACGGACCGCGTCGCGAAGTACAAGGCGTTCTGCCGCGTGTTCGCGGAGCGCGCCTTCCGCCGTCCGCTGAGCGCCGCGGAGCAGTCACTGTTCGTCGAGCGACAGTTTGAAGCCGCCGGCGACGACGCGCAGCTCGCGGTGAAGCGCGTCGTGCTGATCGTGCTGAAGTCGCCGCGCTTCCTCTACCCCGACGCGAACGGCGCATCCGAGCAGTACGCGGTCGCCTCGAAACTGGCATTCGCGCTGTGGGACTCGCCGCCAGATAAAGAGTTGCTCGACGCGGCAGCGGCGAACAAACTCGGTACGCGCGAAGAGGTCGGCAAGCACGCGGACCGCATGTTTAACGATCCGCGAGCGAAGGCCAAGATGCGCGACTTCCTCCTGACGTGGCTGAAACTCGATCAGGCGAAGGAACTGCCGAAAGACGCGAAGCGGTTTCCCGGCTTCGACGAGGCGCTCGCGGCCGACCTCCGCACGTCGCTGGAACTGTTCCTCGATGACGTAGTGTGGAGCGCGAACTCCGACTTCCGGCAGTTGTTCCTCGCGGACGAACTGTACCTCAACGGCCGGCTCGCGAAGTTCTACGGAGCGGAGCCTCCGCCGGAAGCGGGCTTCAAGAAGGTGAAACTCGAAGCTGACAAGCGGGCCGGTGTAGTCACGCACCCTTACGTTCTCTCGTCGCTGGCGTACACGGGCGAAACCTCACCGATTCACCGCGGCGTGTTCGTCGGTCGCGGGCTGCTCGGGATCGGCATCAAGCCGCCGATGGAAGCGTTCACGCCTCTGGCCCCGGACCTACACCCCAACCTGACCACCCGCGAGCGCGTCTTGCTGCAAACGAAGGCGAACGCGTGTGCGAGTTGCCACACAATCATGAACCCACTCGGCTTCTCGCTGGAAAACTTCGACGCGGTCGGCCGATACCGTGAGAAGGAGAAGGACAAGCCCATCGACGCGTCGGGAAGTTACGAGACGCGGACCGGCACCACCGCGAAGTTCACCGGCGCGAGGGAGCTGGCGAAGTTCCTGGCGTCGAGCGACGAAACGCACTACGCTTTCGCACAGCAGGCGTTCCACTACTTCGTGAAGCAACCCGTTCGAGCCTACGGGCTTGCGAAGCCCGAAGAACTGCGGAAAACGTTTGCCGACAACGACCTGAATATGCGAAAACTGGTGGTGGAGATTGCCGTGATTGGTGCTATGCCAAGGAAAGAACTTGCTCCCTCAAAATAGCTCTGTTTAGCGTTCGCCCCGCAGGGGCGAACGCTAAACAAACAGACACCTACCCCATAACCTCCTGCCTGGAGTTCCCTTCATGCCCCTGACCCGTAACCGGCGCGAGTTCGTGCGCGACCTCGGCATCAGCGCCGCCGCCGTGCCCTTCCTGCTCAACCTGCCGGGACTCAGCTTCGCGAACCAAGCGAAGCGCAAGCAGCGGATCGTCTTTGTGTTCAGCCCGAACGGCATCGTTCCGAAAGACTTCTGGCCCGATGAAGAAGGCGCGAACTTCAAGTTGAAGCAAATCCTCTCGCCGCTCGAACCGTTCAAGAAGCAGGTGCTCACGCTGCATGGCGTCTGCGACCGCATCCGCGGCGACGGCGACGGCCACATGCGCGGCATCGGCTGCTTGCTCACCGGTATCGAACTGTACCCGGGCAACGTGCAGGGTGGTTCCGACACGCCCGCGGGTTGGGCGAAAGGCATCAGCATCGACCAGGAGATCAAGAACCATCTCCAGAAGGACGCGGCGACCAAGACGCGTTTCGGCTCACTCGAAACCGGTGTGATGGTTCCCGACCGCGCCGACACCTGGACACGCTGGAGCTACGCGGGCGCAAACAAGCCGATCACCCCAATCGACGACCCCTATCAGTTATTCAACAAACTTTACGGGCGTGCGAAGGACAACGAAGCGCTCGCCAGCGTGCTCGATGACATCAAGGACGACTTGAAGAAAGTCGGCAACAACGTCGGCGCTGCGGACAAGAAATTACTCGAAGAACACGCCGCGTTCGTGCGCGACATGGAAAAGGAGCTGAAGGAACAAAAGAACGCGACCGTTGGGCATGCGGTGCCGAAGATGGAACTGGGCATCCGCAAAGACAACGACAACATACCGAAGATCAGTAAGGCGCAACTCGATCTGCTCGTGAACAGCTTCCAGGCTGACTTCGCGCGTGTGGCGAGCTACCAGATCACGAACTCGGTCGGCGGCGCTCGCATGAAGTGGCTCGACATCAACGAAGGCCACCACGAGCTTTCGCACGAGCCGGACACGAACGAAAAAGCTCAAGAGAAACTGGTGAAGATCAACAAGTGGTACTGCGAGCAGGTCGCGTACCTCGCGAAGCGCCTGAGCGAGACGCCGGAACCGGGCGGCAGCGGCTCGCTCCTCGACAACACGCTGATCGTGTGGACGAACGAACTGGGTAAGGGCAACTCGCACACGATGGACAACATCCCGTTCGTGCTGGTCGGCGGCGGGCTGGACTTCAAGATGGGCCGCTCTTTGAAGTACCCGAAGGTGGCGCACAACCGGTTGTTGATGTCGCTGGCGCACGGGTTCGGGCATAACGTGAAGACGTTCGGCAACCCGAACCACTGCGCCGCGGGTCCGCTGACTGGCTTGGTGTGAGATGCTCTTGTGGCACAGACATTCCTGTCTGTGTCCGTTGAGCTATTGGGACACAGACAGGAATGTCTGTGCCACAAACCAAAACAACACGGGCCGAGGGCTTTCACCCTCGGCCCGCGTGCGTTCTCGCGGCCCGCAGGCGAACACAAGGCGCCACCGGCGTGCTAAACTGGTAGCACCCGTTCACGCGGAACCCGACATGCAGACCGAGGCCGAAGCGTTCCTTCAGCGCATTCGAGCGTACCCGGACGACGACGCGCAACGGCTCATCTTCGCCGACTGGCTCGACGAAGAGGGCGACCCGCGCGGGCGATTCATCCGCGTCCAACTCGCGCTCGCACACCTCTCGGAACACGACCGCGGGGCCAACAATCTGCGCATCGAAGAACGGCACCTGTTGACCATGCACCGCGACGAATGGGAATCGTCGTTTCGCGGACTGGTTAGCGGACCGGTGTTCCGACGCGGGTTCGTGGACGAGGTGAAGGTCGCAGCGAAACAGTTCCTCCGGCACGCCCACGAGATCTTCGCGGTGGCCCCGGTGCGGCACGTTCACCTGCTCGATGTCGGCGGGAGCCTGCCAGCCGTAACGCAGTGTCCATACCTGAGTAGGCTGTCGGCGCTTACGGTGTACGCCCAGCACGCCGGCGAACCGCTCGCGCGGGCGCTCGCGCATTCCCCGCACCTTGCCGCACTCAAGGTGTTGCACCTGGGCCGCAACCGGCTCGCCGACGACGCGGTCGAACAACTCGCCACTTCGCCCCACCTCGCGGGCCTCGAAGAACTCGACCTCAGTGAGAACGAGATCGGCGAAACCGGTGCTCGTACACTTGCTGCTTCGCCGTGCCTGGTAAACCTGAAACAACTCGAGTTGCGCGAGAACCGGCTCGGCCCGGCTGGAGCGGAGACGCTCGCGGGTTCCGAACGTCTGGTCGCGCTCCGCCAACTGGGACTCAGCGACAACGACATCGGCACGCCGCGATTGTTTTCACTGACACGCGCGCACGACCTGCTTCGCGTCCCGGTTCTCGATCTCGCCATGAACGGGTTAACATTCGCGGGGTTGCAGACCGTCTTTGCCCGACCGCCGAGCGCCGACCCCGCGGGCGTGCGACTCGAAGAACTTCACCTCAACGCGAACACGCTCGACGATGCGGGTGCCGCAGTCCTGGCTCACTGCCCGCACCTCGCGAACGTCACGGTGTTGACGCTCGCGAGTTGCAACATCGGGGACGAGGGTATGCGGGCACTGGCGAACAGCCCGTACCTGAACCGCGTCCAGTTGCTCGACGTGAGCAATAACCCGATCCACGACACCGGGTTCCGGGCGCTGCATGACAGCTCGCACTGGGGCGCCCTGCGCCGGCTGCTCTACTCGCACCTCGGTCCCTCGCCCCGGATGAGGGACGCGTTGGATAAGAGGTATAACCGCCCGGTTCGCCGCGTGTAAACTGGAACCGCGGCACGCCCGGTGGCGTCGATCGCTCCGCGCACCGAGATTCCCCTCGCCTTCGTGCTTCCCATCCCTCTCGCCCTTTCGCCACTCCTCCTCTAAATTGGGTATTGTCCGCACCAGACACGGAGGCCGCGCGTCATGCCGACGGTAATCGACTGGAGTCCGACCGTCGATCCGTCCGAGTTCGTGCGCCAGACCCGCGACACCCTCGCGTCCGGTTCGGTTGTTGTTCTGCCAGGTGATTGTGGTTACTTAGCTCTGTGGCGCGCTGACACCGCGGTCAGCCTGCCAAACTCCGCGCTGCTCGTGTGGGGGCCGGACGAAGCCGCGGCACTGGGGTTGAGTGTGCCCACCGTGGCGCGGCGACTGATGTTCAGGGCGTGGCCCGCGCCGCTCGTTATTGAAGTGCCCGCCACGGTGGCAGTCCCCGCAACCGTGACGGGTTTCGCACGGTTCCGGTTCCCCGATCACCCGCTGTTCGAGATGGTGATTCCAGCCGTCGCGGACCTCGGTCCGGTGCTGGTCGCGGACCTCGGCGTAGCAACTACAAACGAAGCCGTGGCACGATTGGGCGAGGCGGTTGGGTTGGTGGTGAACGCGGGAGAACGCATCAGCGGCGCCGTGCCGACTGTGGTTCGCGTGACGAACCCACCAGGTTCATCGGCGTGCTTGATGGGAGCCGGGGCCGGGATCGAGATCACGCAACCTGGAGCGTTCCCAGTAGATGAGATTGTGCGACTCGCAGCGCGGATCATTTTGTTCGTGTGTACCGGAAACACGTGCCGCAGCCCGCTCGCCGAGGGGCTGGCGAAGACGTTGCTCGCAGAGAAACTCGGATGTACCGTGGGCGAATTGCCGGCGCGGGGGTTCTGGGTGCTCTCGGCCGGGGTCGCGGCCTACGGTGGCAGCCCGGCGTCCGAGGAGTCGTGCGCGGTCGCGGCGGAGTTCGGTGCGGACTTGAATGAGCACACGAGCCGGCCAGTGAACCCGCAACTTCTGTTCGCCGCCGACGACGTGATCGCGATGACGCAGAGTCACCTGTACGCGCTCGCGACGAACTACCCCAACGTCGGCCCGGGGGCTCGGCTACTGGGAGACGACGAAGACCTGGACGACCCGATCGGGGCCGGGCGTGAGGTGTACCGGGCGTGTGCCGAGACCATCGTTCGGCACCTGGAGCGAATCCTTCCAGAATGGGTGGTGTCATGAAGGTCGCCGTGGGCAACGACCACCGCGGGTTGAGCGTCAAACTGCGCGTGGTCGGCTTGCTGTCCGAACTCGGTCACGAAGTTCACGACCTCGGGGCAACGAGTCCCACGGGCGTGGACTACCCGGATTACGCGATCCCGGTTTCGGAAGAAGTAAGCACCGGCAAAGCGGACCGTGGCATTCTGATTTGCGCCACCGGTCACGGGATGTGCATCGCCGCGAACAAAGTGTGCGGCGTGCGCGCGGTGAACTGCCGCGACGTGATCGATGCCGAACTGAGCCGCCGCCACAACGACTCCAACGTGGTGTGCATCGCGGCCGACCTGATGGGCGAGGAGCAGATCGAACGCATGATCCGCGCCTGGCTGGTCACCGAGTTTGAGGGCGGGCGTCACACTCGCCGCCGGGAGAAGGTCACCGCTTACGAGAAGGCACACGAGCGCCCAGCGTAGTTTCAAAGTAGTAGGTACACTCCATGTGCCTACTAGATGACCGTTTCACAAGTTCGCCGCCAGTGGCGTAATTTTGCGTTGGTAAGGACGCGGCGGGTACAGTCTCCGTTCCCAGAGCGATGGGCGGGTGCCGAACCCGGCTCGCCCGCGTTGTTGCTGTCGTCGCGTTTGGCAAAACGGCGTGGCCCGCACCAACGGTTGTCCCGTGTAGGTCCACCGATACGGATGAGCGTGGTCGCGATTGTAGGTCGTCAACCACCTCTGGATTCGTTCCTCGAATGACTCAGCGTTGATGAAGTCACCCCGCTTGAGGAACCGGCGACTCAGGACACTGAAGAACAGTTCCACTTGGTTGAGCCACGAACCGTGAATGGGTGTGAAGTGGAACACGTGCTTGTGGCTCGGGTCGATCAGGAACTTCCGGCGTTCCAGACCGGTCTGTAATGCTTGGCTCACGAAGGGAATCCCACTGCGATTGGCAACCCACTGGCAGACCTC
>CAMDQN010000174.1 GCA_945905925.1 Singulisphaera sp. GP187 | reverse complement strand
AAGTCCAAAGACATCATCTCTGTCTTTGGACTTGAGACTTGTGGACGTCCGACCTGAGACTCTTCACATGCTGATCCGCCGGTAAGTGTCGTCCACAACCCAGTGAAACGCGGTCAGGTGGATCGACTCGACAATGCCCATGTCGTCGAGCGGAACGTGCAGCCCGTGGTGCGCCAACCCGCGGAGTTTGCCGCCCGAGAAGCCGGTGCAGCCGAACGTGGTCAACCCGTGGTTGTTCGCCCAATCGACCGCGCGCAGGATGTTCGGGCTGTTCCCGCTGCCGCTGATCGCGACCAGCAAATCCCCCGGCGACGCAAGGTTTTTCAACTGCTCCACGAACACGCGGTCGAAGCCCTCGTCGTTACCCCACGCCAAAATGTATGGCGTGTTGTCGGTCAGGCTGAGTACCTTCAGGCGTTTCTTCGTGTCGTCGTCGAAGAACTTCCGCGCCAGCGTGCCCTTCCCCATGTCTTCGCAGAAGTGGGACGCGTTGGAGCCTGAGCCGCCGTTGCCGATCACGAACACGAACCGCCCCGCGACGTACCGTTCGTGGATCAGGTCGGAGAGCTTCTGAATCTCGTTCGTGTCGATGCGGGCCAGTTCTTCGGCCACTCGAAAAAGGAACTGTCGCGGGTTCAGCGTCGTGCCGATCATGAGTCGTTCTCGTCCAGTAAGGTTGAATCGCGGTGAGTCCCGGCACTGCGGCGAAGCGCGCGGGGTCGCGTGTGTACAGCGGCAGAGAGTGTTCTATCGCCGTGGCCGCGACGGTGGCATCCCCCGCGATCAACCCGCACGGCCGTGTCGATCAGGCCGCGCGCAGGGTAATGTGACGAGGAAGCCCAAGTTCCGGCCAGTGCGCCCAATCCTTCTTGTGATCCAAGAACAAGTGTATTTCAGCGAGTTCCTCGTCCGTGAATTTCAACTTCGGCTCTGGCGGTCGCGGGTCGTCTTCGAGTTCGTAGTTGTCCCTCACCATGACATCGGGCCATGGGGTAAATCGAGCGGAGCGTCGAGCACCACCCGACCGTTCCGCACCACACCCTGGAGCCACAACTTGCCCAACTCACGCCCTCCGATAATTGATCGCGAGTTTAACGCACATGCCGCACTCGGGCGACGCCAACCGGCCCTGCGGGCGCGTACAATGGCAACACCGCGCCGCACAATTCTTACCGACCGCTTACCATGTCACGCGACCTCATCCTCGGCACCGCCGGGCACATCGACCACGGCAAAACGTCACTCGTGAAGGCGCTCACCGGGATCGACTGCGACCGACTGCCGGAAGAAAAAGCCCGCGGCATCACCATCGACATCGGGTTCGCCAACCTCGACCTCGGCGACGTGCGTCTGGGCATCGTAGATGTGCCCGGCCACGAGCGGTTCGTGAAGAACATGCTCGCGGGCGCCACCGGCATCGACCTCGCGCTGCTGGTCGTCGCGGCCGACGATTCCGTGATGCCGCAGACCCGCGAACACCTCGAAATCCTCAAACTCCTCCGCGTGCGAAGCGGTCTCATCGCGCTCACGAAAGCCGATCTCGTGGATGAGACCACGCGCGAAGTTGTCGCACTCGAACTGCGCGAACTAGTCCGCGGCTCGTTCCTCGAAAACGCCCCGATCGTTCCCACATCCGCGCACACCGGAATGGGAATCGAAGAACTGAAGCGCGAACTGGCGAAGTTGTGCGAAGAACCTCTCCCCCCAACCCCCTCCCCTAAGAAGGGAGGGGGAGAAAGAGGAGCCGCTCGCGGCTTCGCGAGCACCCTCTGTGGCGCGCCGGGCGAAGCCGCAAGCGGCGAAACTGCCCCCCCTCCCTTCTTAGGGGATGGGGTTGGGGGGAGAGGTTCCCTCCCCTTCCGCCTTCCCATCGACCGCGCGTTCGTGGTGCAGGGGCACGGCACCGTCGTTACCGGGTCAGCCGTTTCAGGATCGGTCGCGGTCGGCGAAGAGGTGGAGTGGCACAAAGGCGACGGAACCATCGAACTCGTCCGCGTGCGCGGCTTGAACAACCACGGACAACCCGTGAACGAGGTGCATCGCGGGCAGCGCGCCGCGGTGAACCTCGCGGGCGTGCCGCACGACCAGGTGCGCCGCGGACAGGAACTCGCCCGCCCCGGATACCTCGCGCCGAGCAAGGTTCTTACGGTACGACTGTTCGCTTCGGCGGAAATCCGGCACGGGATCAAGCACCGACTCCCGGTGCGGTTGCACGTCGGCACCGCGGAAGTCATGGCAACCGTTTCGCTGCTCGACTGTGACACCGTGGACGCGGGTCAGTGGGGACTCGCGCAACTGTTCCTGATCGAACCGGTCACCGCGGTGTGGGGCCAACCCTTTGTGGTGCGCGACTCGTCCGCCGAACACACGCTCGGTGGCGGACAGGTCGTTCAGCCGAATGCCACGAAGGTGCGGCGCCGGCACATCGAAGCCATCGAGCACATCGAGAAACTCTGGGCCGATTCACCCGAAACGCGGGCACTAGCGGTCGCGTGGTTCGCGAGTTCGCACGGCTTCGCACCCACCGATCTCGTGCGCGCCGCCGGTGTTGCCCCGGATCACGTTGAGGCACTTGTCGCGCAACTCACGTCGGCGGGCAAACTCGCGGAACTCACACTCGCTTCGAATCGGCGGCTTCTGGTTCACGCGGGCCGCGTCACGGAACTGGAGACGCGCGTCCTTGATACACTCGCCGCGATGCACGCCGAGAACCCGCTCATGACGACACACGACCGGCAAAAGGCGCTCGCCCGGCTCGACTACGTCGGCGACGAGCAACTGCTTCAAGCCGTCGCGGACCGGCTCGTTCGCGCGAAGAAGCTCGTCGGCGACGCTCGGCGCATCGCCCGCGCGGACTTCAAACCCAAGCTCAGCGCGAACCAACGCAAACTGAAAGACAAGATCGTGGAGGCACACGTCATGGCGGGGTTCGCGCCACCGGAGCCGAAGGAGTTCGTGAACCAGGCCGGTGGGAACGCGGGCGCGCTCGCGGACATCTTCGAGGTCGCGTGCGCCGAAGGGTTCCTGGTGAAAGTCACAAGCGAGTTCTACCTGTCGGCGGACGCGGAAGCCGAGATGCGCCGGCGAGTGACCGAGCGTTTGCGAAGCGGACCGGGCGCAACGGTTGCCGAGATACGCGACCTGCTCGGCACGACGCGCAAGTACGCGGTGCCCGTGTGTGAGTACCTGGACCGGATCGGCTTAACGAAGCGCGATGGTGATGTTCGCGTGCTGAAGTAGGTGCCGCTTGCCGAGCGACACGCGATAACCCGCGTTAGTGCGATCCAGACATTCGGAACGCGATCCGATCTGGGCAGCCGTGCCGCTCGGCAACCGGCACCTACCAAAACTACACGCGATCGTGGCCGATGATCTCGCGCAGGCGCCGGATGGTGCGATCGTCCACCGCGAACGGTTCCGCGATCCAGCTCTGCGCCCGCGCCACCAGGCCAAGGAACACGGCCAACCCGTTTCAACGGGTCGGCCGCGAGGTTTGCTCAACTGATCGATGTCGGGTGCTTAGTAGCGGCCACCGCCGCCACCGCCGTACCCGCCGCCGTAGCCACCACCTCCACCACCTCCACCACCTCCACCGTAGCCACCGCCACGACGACCACCGCCGCCGTAGCCACCGCCGCCGCCGCCACGCGGGCGCTCTTCACGCGGTTTGGCCTCGTTGACCGTTAGCCGGCGTCCCTGGTATTCGGTTTCGTGTAGCGCGGCGATGGCCTGATCGGCCCCGCTCGACATCTCGACGAACGCGAACCCTCGGCTCCGGCCGGTTTCCCGGTCCGAGATCACCTGGACTTTGGTGACCGCGCCGTACTGCCCGAACAGTTGCTCCAGGTCCGCCTGCGTCGTCGTAAACGGCAGGTTGCCCACGTACAGATTCTTGCTGGCCATGTCATCCCTCCCCGGACGGGCTTCTTCACCGACCCAACCGGGAAATCACTTGAACCGGGCGCGACATCGCACCCGGGAAGATTTGCGTGAACAGGCCACCGCCCGCCGAAGTTACCGTCGCGAAGTTGGATTGGTTAATCGCGAGAAGGAAACTGCCGACCGAGTGGTGCGCACCGTGGAACGGCCCAGTTTGACAAGCTTGGGAGCGTGTGCAAGGCAGTGATGAACTGTCGCGAGGCTTCAAAGCCGATCCGCCGAATTACCAAACCGAGTACGCGAAGACCTGTTCAAATCTTCCTCGCCTTCGGGGTCCGCCCCCGGAGGCTGATTTGACTATATGCGGTGCGGAAGGGAAAAATAGTCTGAATTCGGAAAAATCACGGGCCTGGGGGTGGACAGCGAAGATTTCCCGACTACGCGAGTCACTGGTCATTGGTTGGCTTCGATCTCTGATACTCCCGGTGCGCTCAGTCAATGACCAATGACTGATGACTACCAATACATCTGCACGGTGGGCTTGATGACCAACTCCGGCACCGACACGCGAGCAGGCAGGCTCGCGACGAACAGCACCGCTTCGGCCACGTCTTCGGGTTTGAGGATCAAGGCACGCTGTTCGTCGGTCACAGGCTTTGGGCGCGCCGCGAGGATCGGCGTATCGATCTCCCCCGGATACACGTTGCTCACGCGCACACCGCTGTCCTTCTCCTCATTGCTCAGCACAAGTCCCAACCCGCCCATCCCGAACTTGGCCGCAACGTAGGCCGCGCCGCCGAGCGGGTTCGCCCGCTTCCCAGCGACGCTCACCACGTTCACGATCACGCCGTCCTTGCGGTCAAACATCTGCGTCAGGACCGCTTTCGTGCAGTAGAACGCGCCGTCTAAATTAGTGCGAATCATTAAGTCCCACGATTCCGGCGTGAGTTCCCGCAGCGTGCGGTCCTTGATGTTCGTGCCTGCGTTGTTCACCAGAATGTCCACGCGTCCGAAGGCTTTCGTGGCGAAGTCGATGAGAGCCGCGCACTGTTCGGCTTTCGTTACGTCGGTGGGCAGCGTGCGGAGCGAATCGCCCGCGTTCAGTTCCTTCGCCACCGCGTCGAGTTTCGCGGCGTCGCGCCCCGCGATCACGACCTTCGCGCCTTCCTTGAGGAACAGCGCGGCCGTCGATTTGCCCACGCCCGATCCGCCTCCGGTGACCACGGCGACCTTGTTTGCGAGTTTGTTCATCTTGCGCGCCTGATGGGTGTGCGTTTAGCAACGTGGCCCCTGCGGGACCGGCGCTAAACCGGCTTGGGGTTTGGTGGGCGAACCCAGTTCGCTATGCTAGCGTCTAACTATCAGGGTGGCCGCTCGCCCTGTCACCAGAAGGAGCATGCGATGAACCCGGACCTCCGCCGACGCACCGACGAACTCTGCACCCAGCTCACCCAGTTACGAGACTCTCTTTGATGTCCGGGGCAAAACTGCGGCACGCGACCAACTCGAAGCCAAACAGAGCGAACCCGACTTCTGGACCAACCAAGAGAAGGCGAAAGGTGTCATCACGCAACTGAAGGTGCTCAACTCACTATTGAAGCCCTACGCGGAACTCACCGCGGCGGCGGCCGACATCACCGCGATGGCCGAACTCGCGGACGAGGACGCGGCGTTCGAGGCCGAGTTAGAGCCTGCGCTCGTGGCCGCTGAACAGCGGTACGAAGCGTTCGAGCTACAGGCGATGATGAGCGGCAAACACGACGCTCATTCCGCCAACGTCTCGATCAAGCCAGGCGCCGGCGGCACCGACGCGTGCGACTGGGCCAACATGCTGTTTCGCGCGTACAAGATGTGGGCCGCGCAACACGGGTTCGACGTCCCAAAGGACGAAATCGACATCGAGTCGAACCTCGAAGCCGGCATTCAGGGCGTGACGTTCAAGGTCGTCGGGCCATACGCCTACGGGTATCTCCAGAGTGAAATCGGTGTTCACCGGTTGGTGCGCATGAGTCCGTTCGGAAGCGGTGATACGCGGCAGACTTCGTTTGCGGCGGTGGACGTTCTACCGGAACTCCCCGACGACATCGAAATCGTCCTCAAGGACACCGATTACGAAGTGCAGACGTTCAGCACAGGTGGCCCCGGCGGTCAGCACGTCAATAAAACGCAGTCCGGCGTGCGCCTCATCCACAAATCGGGCATCAGGGCCGAGTGCCGGATGGGTCGGAGTCAGCACAAGAACAAAGCCGAGGCGCTGAGGATGCTCCAAGCCCGGTTGGAGGCCGTCGAGGAACAGAAACGGATGGGCGACACGGTAAAAGCCTACGACTCGAAAGGCGAAATCGCGTTCGGCTCGCAGATCCGCAGTTATGTGATGCAGCCTTACACGCTCGTGCGTGAAGAGCGCGAAGGCATCGACGTGAAGACGCCTGCGATCAACGATGTGCTGGACGGCGACTTCGACCAGTTCATGCACGCCTTCTTGCGGCACAAGACCGCGAAGGCGAACAAGACGAAGAAAGTGTGATTGCAGATTTCTGATTGACGATTGAAAAGAAACCGGACGATCCCGATTGCGTCTTCTAATCGTCAATCACAAATCACAAATCACAAATGTTCCACGACCTCCCCATTCCCGATCTCGCGGCCACGGAAGCCTTCGGGCGGCGGCTCGGCGCGCTCCTGTTCCCCGGCGCCGTGATCGCGCTCGTCGGCCAACTCGGTGCGGGCAAGACGCACCTCACTCGCGCCATCGCCGAAGGGCTTGAGGTGAAGAACCCGGCCGCAGTGAACAGCCCGACATTCGTGCTCATCCAGGAATACCCAGCACGGTTGCCCATCTACCACTTCGACGCGTATCGGCTCAGCGGCCCGGAAGAGTTCGCACAACTCGGAACCGACGAATACTTCCGCGGCGACGGCGTGTGCATCGTCGAGTGGGCCGACAAGGTCGAAGTCACACTCCCCCAAGATCACCTGCGAATCGAAATCGAAATCGTAGACGAGCAGCGACGCGTGTTCCACATTCTCGCCACGGGCGCAGCGCATCAAGAGACGTTAAAGAGCCTCGTTTAGCGTTCGAGACGAAGGGGCGCCAACTTGATTCCGGCACGGCGGGCAACTAGTTTACGCTGTTGAGGCGCAACCCATCGACCCACCGCAACTTGCCGCCGGAACCCGGCCATGCCACTCACACTGGAGCAATACGTCGAACGGCTCGACGCGCGCACGGACTTACCGTGGCCGAAAGCGCCGCCGATCGACCCGCCAAAGGCCAAGCCAAAATTCAAGACGATGCCCGTGAAAGCGGTGTTCTGGACCGTGTACGGCACGCTCGTTGCCGTCCCGCATGGCGAGTTACAGTTTGAACACACCCAGGACTTCGTGACCGCCGCGGCGCTCGAAAAGGTGATCAAAGAGTTCAAGATGTGGCAGTCGATGAGCCGCAAACCGGGCGCGCCGTCGGAATACATGCGCGAGCTGTTCAACAAAGCGCTGACCACGCTCCGGCTCACCAGCGGTGGCGGGGAGAAGTTCCCCGAAGTGCAGACCGAGCGAATCTGGGACGACATCGTCAAGAAATTGCAGCAGAAGAAGTACAAGTTTGACGCGGCAACTTACGGCTCGCTTGACGACTACACCAAGAAGATTGCGTACTTCTACCACGCGAGCATTCAGGGGAGCGGCCCTTACCCCGGTGCGGCCGATGCGATGAAGCTCGCCGCTGATCGCGGGGTGGTGCAGGGGTTGCTCGCGGACGGGCAGTGTTTCACCGTTGGGCAATTACAACGGTGTCTCAAGCAAGAAGACCCGGACTTCGACCTCGACACGATAATCCCCCCGTCGCTGCGAATCATCTCAAGCGAGAAGAAAGCGAAAAAGCCGTCGGACACGCTGTTCAAGGCCGCTGTCGCCGCGGCCGTTGCGAAAGGGATTTCGCCCGCGGCGGTGTTGCACATCGGGTCAAACCTGGAGCGCGACATCGGTCCGGCAAAAAAGCACGGATTCCGCACGGCGCTGTTCGCGGGCGACAAGCACAGTCTGAGCGCAACAGCCGAGCAACTCAAAGACCCAGCCCTGCGCCCGGACGCGATGATCACCGAACTGCCGCAGGTGATAGAGTTGATTGAGTAAGAGTTATATTCGCCGCTGACCGTTGAGGAACGTCCATGTCCGCCGATGTGCCGGTGATCGACCCGACCGCGTACGACTTCTCGCGGCCCCTTGCCGGGATCGAGGAAATTCGCGCGGTCAACCCGCACAGATACGAGTTCGAGATGCTCACCGGGATCGTTCACGTCGACCCGGTCGCGCACGTCATCGTCGGGTTCAAGGACGCGAAGCCGGACGACTTCTGGGCACGCGGGCACATGCCGGGGTTCCCGCTACTGCCCGGCGTGCTCATGTGCGAGGCCGGCGCGCAACTGTGTGGCTACTACTACACCACACAGAAAGTCGGGGCACCCGGCGCGCTGTTGGGTCTGGGCGGGTTCGACGAAGTGAGATTCGTGCGTCAGGTCCGGCCCGGCGAGCGGCTCGTGTTGGTCGCAACCGGGGTGAAGGTTCACCGCCGACTGACGCGATTCCGGGTGGTCGGCTACGTCGGGACGGACCGCGCGTTTGAGGCATTGGTCACCGGTGTCCCATTGGGCAAACTGGAGGAGCTTCGCGGTGCGTAAGCCACGCCGGCTCTCCAACGAAGAACTCGCGCCGTGGGTGTGGAGCCGACCTACCCCACACCACACCCCTGAAGGGAAGGGAGAATGTGAAGCCGCTCGCGGCTTCGCGAGCGGTTCTTCACCCCAACCAATTAATTGGCACACCCTCTTCGGCAACGCGAATCCTGTCGAGATCGAAGTTGGCACGGGCAAGGGGCTGTTCCTGCTGAACGCGTCGCTCGCCCGGCCGGACACGAACTTCTTCGGCATCGAGATCGTTCGCAAGTACCAACTCTACGCCGCGACGCGGTACGCGATCCGCGGGCTGCCGAACGTGAAGACCGCGTGCGCCGACGCGAAGGCCGTGCTCCGCGAATTCGTGCCGGCGGAGAGCGTCACGGCGGTCCACGTGTACTTCCCGGACCCGTGGTGGAAGGCGCGCCACAAGAAGCGTCGCGTGTTCACCCCGGAGTTCGCGACGCTCACGGCCCGCGCCATCGTGCCGCACGGCCGGCTCTACATCGCGAGCGACGTGGAAGAATATTTCGACGTGATGACCGCGATCGTGAGCGCGATGCCCGCGTTCGCGATTCGCCCCGAAGAAGAGGAACTCGCGGCACCGCGAACGGAAGCCGGGTTCGCGACGAACTTCGAGCGGAAGGCGTTGGACGGCGGCGGCGCCGTGTGGCGCGCGGTGTACGAGCGTACGACCGAATCAGTCGCGACCGTCACCGACCCGGCCGGGTGAGTTCCACGAACAAAAACACGGGCGGCCGAAGCCGCCCGTGCCACTCGGTTACGAGTCCGATCTCACTTCGCGCTGGCGATGCTCTGGGCCGCGCCGGTGACGGTGAGCGTCGGGGTGACGACACACGCCTCGCAGCAGCCCACGCTCGCGACGGGCTTCGCGCTCACGTTCACCTTCTCGACGGTGCAGCACGCGGCGCTAACGATGCAGCACTCTTCCTTCGCGGCGCAGCACGACGGCAGTTTGGCCGCGATCGTGTTCGTCGCGATCGTGCAGCACGCTTCCTGGAGGAAGCAGCACTCCTCCTGCGTCGAACAGCAGTCCGGCTTGTCGCCGACCGAGCAGCACCCGCCGGTCTTGGCGACCGGCGCGATGGCGCTGACGTTGCACCCCGACTTCGAGCAGGTCGAGGTCGAGTAGTAGTAGATGCCACCGCCGGCCGCCATCAGGCCCGCCGTGATGATTGCGAACAGTTTCATGATCGTTCTCCGAATTGTGGTGAAAAGAACCGTGTATGGAAACCGTGCGCGGCGAGTGCCGTGCGCGAGGACAACAACATACCCCCCACGCGGGGCAAAAGCGACGACAACTTACGGATTAGCAGCGCAGAACGTGGCGCTCGAAGAGCGCGGAATAGCGAGCGTCCCCGGCGCGGGCAGGCGGGTGGAACCCGCGAACCGCGGTGAGGTGTTCGGGGACAGACAGCAACCCGACCAGCGCCAGGTATTCGCCGGTCGGTCGCGGGGCCGTCTCAGTGAACTTCCCTTCGGGAAGCGCCGCGTCGAGCGGCTCCACACAACACGCGCACTCGGGCGCGTGTGTCGGGAGCGGCTTCTCGGCCGGGTCGTGTGTCGTGTTCGTGGTTTCGTCGCAGCAGGTCTTCTTTACCTTCGGGCAGCACGACTCGACCGGTGCGGACAAGGCGAGCGAGACGAGCGCAGAGCGGTGGGCACTGACGGGCGTGGATAGCCAGCCGGCTTTGCAACAGCAGAGGGTTGGGGCAAGCACGATGGCTACCGCCAACCCGACCTGAGCGAACGCCCGCGTCATATGTGCCCGTTTGGGAGGGTCATCACAACATACTTCCATTGTTTCATCGACCTTTCGCGCTGTCAACCTCATAACTGGTAGCACTGCGGTTCGGGTGTACGACACGGTTTGCGCGCGATGATGATTGGCACTCTATCAGATTGTAATAACTCCTTGTCTTGAAGCGACTTGCCACCGTTGGTATTTCGGACTCCTCGGCACTTGAAGAGCCAAATTTCTCAAGGACACCTGGCACTTTC
>CAMDQN010000173.1 GCA_945905925.1 Singulisphaera sp. GP187 | reverse complement strand
TGTTCGCTGCGACTTCAGGACGAGCGTCTTTGGTCCGTGACATCCCCGTTCCCCCACAACGAGTTGCGAAACTAAAACTGTCGTTATTTCCTCGCGCGGCCACCCACCATGATAACCCAACCCGCAAACCGTGTCGTGGACCCGAGCGGTACTTCTCATCGGATTCCCATTCGACACTCACCCTCGGACTGGTGTATTCTGTGGTTGTTATCGCCCAATCATCTCCTCTCTCGCAGTGCAACGATGGCATCATTCCCGCGGCGCGCGTTCACACTCATTGAGTTGCTGGTGGTGATCGCAATCATCGCGATCCTCATCGGTTTGTTGCTCCCAGCAGTGCAAAAAGTGCGAGAAGCCGCGGCCCGCATGAAGTGTTCCAACAACTTGAAGCAAATCGGGCTAGCGTGCCACGCCCACCATGACCGGATGGGCACGTTCCCGAAGTCCGAGTTTCACGACAACGGATCCAACCCGGTCCGCTGGAACTGGCAGCCCAAGATCCTCGCGGATGTCGAACAGAATGCCGTGTACGCGCAACTCGACTTCAAGGTTCACGCGTGGCAAGGCAACAACTACGCGCTGCTGAGCAAGAAGTTCTCACTCTTCCTGTGCCCGTCCGACCCGCTCCAGGACGTGGTCCGTGAAGAGGAGAGCTTCGCCGGGCCGACGTGGGTACTCTCGCAGTCCGACTACGCCGCGAACGCGGGCGACTACAAGAATTCGGGCGGCGTCGGCCAGTCGCCCGATTACGGGAACCTGAACTACGCGAACCCGATCGTGCGCGGGGTGATGGGCCGGTGGGGTTGGTCGGCGAAGATTTCCGATATCACCGACGGCACCGCGAACACGTTCGCCGTGGGTGAGTGCGTCGGCGCGTTCAGCATTTGTCAGAACTTCGCCGCCCAGAGTTGGGGCACCACGGCATACCCAATCAACTACATGAACGCGTCGCTGGCAGCGAACCTGCCGACCCAAGGGAACCCTCGCTGGGACGAGTCGATCGGGTTCCGCAGTTACCACTCGGGCGGCGCAAACTTCGTCTTGTGCGACGGGTCCGTGCGGTTCGTCCGCGATAGCATCGACGGTCTGACCTACCGGGCGCTCGCGTCGCGCGCCGGCGGCGAGGTGGTTTCCGGTAACTGATCCGGGCCGATTGCCTTCCCTATTCCCGCTGGTACCACCCGGCTCCAGTGAGCCGTGCTTCTCCTACCCCCGAAAGCAGATTCCAAATGCGTGCTGCACTCCGCACCTTCGTTGCGCTCGCCCTGTTCATCGCGCTCGCCGGGTGTTCCAGCCAGCCCAAACTGGCGAAGGTCAAGGGCACGGTCACGCTCGACGGGAAGCCGATCTCGGCCGGGACCATCACCTTCGAGATGAAAGGCGCGCGGCCCGCGACCGCAACGGTTGTTAACGGCGAGATCACCGGCGTGACCACCTACGCACCGGGTGACGGCGTCCCAGTCGGCGAGCACCGCGTCGCGGTCGCGGCCAACGAAGCGCCCGCGTCGGCGGTCGTCCCAAACCCCGGGGACGCGAAGGCGCCTAAGGGCGATTACATGTCGGGCAAGTCGCTCATTCCTGCCGCGTACAACGACCCCGCCACTTCCGGGTTGGCCGTAGAGATCAAGCCGGGCGAGAACACGATCGAACTCAAATTGCTGTCCACCGGCCCACCCAAGTGATCGGGCTGTGCGAAGGTCGCGTGAAGGCGTGTGTCCACCGGTTGCCAACGCGACTGCGCTCGGATAGCGTTTCGAGAACGCCCGTTCTTCACTCCCGGAACCGCCGCCAATGAAACAGTTCTTCCTCGGTCTCGTCACGGCCTGCGCGCTCGCGGGCGTGATCGCGCTGTCGCGGACCGGCGCGTCACCCGACGAGAAGCGCGACGCCGATTCCGGCGCGCTCAAGATCGAGTCCGGGGAGAAGAACCCCTGGACCTCGCTGAAGCTCAACAACGACCCAAACCAGTTCACGTTCGCGATCGTGTCCGACCGCACCGGCGGGCACCGCGAAAAGGTATTCTCTCGCGCCGTTCAGCAAATCAACTGGCTCCAGCCGCAGTTCGTGATGTCGGTCGGTGACCTCATCGAGGGCTACACCACGAAAGACGAAACAATCAAGTCGGAGTGGGACGAGTTCGACGGCTACGTGAAGCGATTCGAGATGCCGTTCTTCTACGTCCCCGGGAATCACGACCTCACGAACAAAACGATGGTGACCAAGTGGGGCGAACGCTACGGCAAGAAGTACTACCACTTCACGTATCGCGGCGCGCTGTTCCTCTGTCTCTGCTCCGAGAACCCGCCGGATATGGGCACGATCGACAAGGAGCAGCAGGAGTGGGTCGCGAAGACGGTGGAGGCAAACAAGGACGCGAAGTGGACGTTCGTGTTCCTGCACAAGCCGATCTGGACCGCGAAAGACCTCGACAAGAACGGTTGGGGTGCGGTCGAGAAGGCGCTCGCGGGGCGCAAGCACAACGTGTTCGTCGGGCATGTCCATCACTATCAGGTGTTCGAGCGCAATGACACGCAGTACTACCAACTCGCGACGACCGGCGGCAGCAGCCGGATGCGCGGCGTGCAGTACGGCGAATTCGACCAGGTGATGCTCGTCACGATGAAGAAGGACGCAGCCCCGGTGTTGGTGAACGTGGACCTCGCGGGAGTTTACCCGGCCAACCTGAAGATCCCAGCCAGTGAGGAGAAAGGCAAGGCGGTGAAGAAAAAGGAGACGTTCCCGGTTCTGGGCAAGTTGAGGCTCGACGGCAAACCGGTGGGCGGCGCGACTGTCTCCTTCCACGCGTACAACGCGGAAACCAAGAAGTACGCTCACGTCTGCGATGGGCTGACCGACGAGGCGGGTAAGTTCGTGGTCACGACATATGCGAAGTTCGACGGCGCCCCGGCTGGCGAATACACGGTTACGATTGTGAAGACCGGGAAGGGATACTCCGATGGCGAAATGCCGGACAAGACCCAACTCCCCGAGAAGTACGCAACCCCGGAAACGTCGGCGATCAAGGTCGCGATCAAGGCCGGTGCCAACGACTTGAATTTGGAGTTGGAAGGGAAATAAAACGAACACCCTCGTGTAGCCTCAACCCCTGCGGAGTTGAGGCTACACGAACATCTCTCTGGCTACTCCTGCATTGGCAGCATCATCTCCATCGTCTTTCCCGCACGCACGATCGTGACCGGCACCTTCTCACCCGCTTTGCGGGTGCGGAGCGCATACGCGAGCAGGTCCGCTTCGCGCGCGAAATCGGTTTGGCCATCGAATTTGATGATCACGTCACCCATCAGGAACCCGGCGTTCTTGGCCGCCGCGTGTGCGCCGAACGCGCCGACGTGCTTCGCACGTAGCGCCATGCCGGACTTCGGTACACCTGCGGGGCGCTCCTCGATCGTTTCAAGCAACATCCCGCCTGTCCCCATCCGGCGCAGCCCCCACGTGCTCGACCGCCACGAGATGTCATCGGCCTGCCGCCAGTTCTTGGCGAGCGTCAGAGACACGGTCGCCGGTTTGCCGTCCCGAACCACTTCAGCCTTCAGCGTCGCGCCGGCCGCGGGCGTGTGGTGCAACACCCACTGCACGTCCGCGATCGACAACAGCGGCTGACCATTCAGCGACTTGATCACGTCACCGGGCTTGAACCCGGACTTCTCCGCGGTCGAATCCTTCTCTACCTTCACCACGGTGGCGCGCTCTTTGGGGTCGAAGATCAAGCCCTGCGATTTCGGGTGCGGGTACGGGAACAGCACCTCTTCCGGTAGCGGCTCCTTCTTCTTGCGGTACACGTCCCGGATCGCGTCGCCGATCTGGTGGCAGTGGATGCAACTCTGAACAACGTTGCCCTTGTAGTCGAGTTCGGCACCGTACTTGCCGAGCGACGGGAACTTCTCTGGAACCGGGAACTGCGGGGCCGGGCCGCGCTTTGTCGCGAGCAGTTCCTTGTTCTTGGGAAACTCCGCGTGCAGGTCGAGTGCGCCTTGGAGAGCCTTCGCCAGCCCGTCGAGCGACACGTCCCCGACCCAGTTCGTGCGGTGCGACCGCGTCCCGAACCGCCCGTACACGGTGCCGTCCGCGTTCAGGAGGAACACCCCGAACGACTGGTCATAGTCGAACTGGAAGACGGAGAGGTCGAGGTTGTTCGTGGATACGACGCGAACCCGCACGAACTTTTCGAGCAGCGGCCGTAGCGTCGGGTCTTTGTCCACGAGGTTGTCGTCGAGCTTCACGCACTCCTCACACGGCAGGCAGCGCATTACGACGACGATGGGCTTATTGTCCTTCTTCGCCTCCTCGAAGGCTTTCGGCAGGTTGTTATAGATCCAGAAGCCGTCGGCTTCGACTTTCACTTTGTCGTCGCGAACCTTCTTCTCGCGGGGGGTGGGTTGCGCGAGTCCGGGAGCGGAGAGTGCAAGCGCGACCACGATCGCGACCGTGAAAATGGGACGGAACACTGCGATGCCCTCTTGGTGTTAGATGAGTCGGGGTTGGGGGGGTGAACACAGGCTGGGCCAACTCTCGCGATTCTATTCCAGTGCCTTTCAAAGTAGTAGGCACACGCCATGTGCCGTTGCTTCGCAACTCAAGCACGCACAGCGGTTCTGGCTCTGGTCGCCACGGCACATGGCATGTGCCCTCCGACCGCTGGCTAGGGTGCGGCCCAAAGAGTCGCCTAATCCGGTCACCATGTTCCCCCGCCAACACGCCATGATCCGGGAGTTCGCTGCGGAAAAGCGCTGGCGTCACTTCGGCTCGCGGGTTAGCATCCCGTTCCCGCCTTCGCGTCAGCCCACCACCCTCTGGGTTCCGCATATGATCCTGCCACGCGCCGTCACCGGCACCCTTGTCGCCTGCCTCGCGCTCTGCGCCGTCGCCGCGGACTTCGCGGACGTACACCACAGCGTGTTCGGACCGGACGACCCGCGCACCAAAGACCTCCCCAAGATGATGAGCGCCGACGCACGACGCCGCACGCAGGAAGCAAACCTCCGCGAGACGAAAACGTTCGCGGACGTCACCACAAAGGAGCAATGGGAGAAGCACCGCGACACGCGCATTGCGGCCCTTAGTGCCTCGCTCGGCAAGTTCCCCGAAGTGCCCAAAAACATGCGCGTCGAAGTGACACGCAAGATCGACGGCGACGGGTTCGTTATTCACTGTGTCGTGTTCGAGTCGCGACCGGGGTTCTGGGTGTCGGCGAATCTTTACCTGCCCGCGAAGCCGCCACAGAAGATGCCAGGCATCATCATCGCGCACGCGCACCACACCCCGAAAGCCGATGGCGAACTTCAGGACATGGGCATGACGTGGGCGCGGTCCGGCGTCGCGGTGCTCGTGCCCGATCAGGTCGGCTACGGCGAGCGCCGCGCACACGACTTCTACACCGCAAAAGACTTCGACAAGCAATATCGCGTCGGCCGCCAAGACTACTACTTCCGGTACAACTCGAACGTGCAACTCTCGGCCATCGGCGACAGCCTCATGGGGTGGATGGCGTGGGACTTGATGCGCTGCGTCGATGTGCTGTTGAAGCAACCGACTATCGACAAGGACCGCATTATCCTGATGGGATCGGTGGCCGGTGGCGGCGACCCGGCGGGCGTGACCGCGGCGCTCGACAACCGCATCGCGTGCGTGGTGCCGTTCAACTTCGGTGGCTGGCAGCCGGAATCGAGCGCGCAGGAGAACCCGGACCGCGACTTCGCGTGGTTCGGCGACGGCTACTGGGAAAGCACTCGCGGGCTTCGCGGCGGTGCGGCCGGTGGGTTCGCGCACTTCGTGGTCGTCGGATCGGTCGCGCCACGAAAGGTCATCTACGCGCACGAGTTCGCCTGGGACGCGAAGACCGATCCCGCGTGGCCGCGATTGCAGAAGGTGTTCGGGTTCTACGACGCGAAGGACTCGCTGCGCGTCGCACACGGTGCCGGCACCGTGCGCGCGAGCGGACCGGGCAACACGCACTGCAACCACATCGGCGCCGTTCACCGCAAGATGATCTACCCGGCGCTGAAGGACTGGTTCGGAATGGCGGTTCCCGAAGAGTACAGCAAGCGCCTTCCGTCGTCGGATCTGATGTGCTGGACCGAAGAAGCCCGCAAGCAACTGCAACCGAAGAAGTTGCACGAAGTAGTCGCGGCGCTCGCGGAACCGGCGCGAACCGCGGCGCTCGCGATTCCCCCCCAAGAGGCCAACACGATCCGCGTTCAGCGGCAACAGACGTGGGCGAAACTGCTCGGCAACATCGAACCAATCGCGAAGCCGAAGGTGACCGACGGCAAGACCGATGAAGTCCCCGGCGGCACGCTCACCCGCTTCGCGATGGAGACCGACTCGGGAATCACGGTGCCGGTGTTCGTCATCACGCCAAAAGAAGCGAAGGGCAAGTTACCCGCGGTGCTCATGGTCGCGAGCGCCGGAAAGTCGGCGTTCCTGAAAGAGCGCGGCGACGAGATCGCGGCGCTGCTAAAGGCGAACGTGGTGGTGTGTCTGGTCGATGTTCGCGGCACCGGCGAAACGCGACCCGGGACCGGTGCTGATCGCGGGAGTTCGCGCACGTCGATTTCGCAAACCAATCTGATTCTGGGTCAGCCGGTTCTCGGAAGCCAACTCCGCGACCTGCGCACCGCGATCCGCTGGCTTTCGGCGCGCGACGGCATCGACGCGAAGAAGTTGGTTGTGTGGGGCGACTCGTTCGCGAAGGTAAACGCCGCAGACGCGAAGCTCGCGGTGCCGCTCGACGCCGAATCACCGGCCGTGAGCGAACCGGGCGGGGCGAACCTCGCGCTGCTCGCGGGATTGTTCGAGGACGGCGTGGTCGCGGTGTGCGCTCGCGGAGGGCTGGCGGCAAACGGTTCGCTCACCGCCGGGCCGTACCTCTACGTTCCGCACGACGCGGTGATTCCAGGTCCGGTGCCGCTTACGGAGTCCGTCCTACCGGTCGTCACGGCGACACGCATCGCGGTCCTGTTCGATGGCCCCGTAGACGCGCAGAACCGCCAGACGATGAAGCCACAGGCGAACGCCGAAATCGCGAATTGGGTGATCGAGAAGGTCCGGGGCAAGTAATCGCGACACCAATGAGGTGAAGTCGAACATGGGAACTGCCAGCGCCACAGACGACCCTTTCGACTTGAACCGCTTCGTCGAAGCACAGGAAGTCGATTTCGCAAGCGCGCTCGCTGAGATCAAAACCGGGCGGAAGCGTACGCACTGGATGTGGTACATCTTCCCGCAAATCGACGGGCTCGGTTTCAGTTCGACGGCAAAACGGTACGCGATCAAGAATACCGACGAGGCCCGCGCGTATCTCAGTCACCAGGTCCTCGGGCGGCGCCTTCTGGAATGCGCGGAAGCCGCCCTCGCGGTCAACGGGCGCACCGCGTTCGAGATCTTCGGTTCCCCGGACGACCTGAAACTCCGGTCGTCCGCCACACTGTTCGCGTTCGTGTCGCCGCCAGGCTCCGTGTTCGCCCGCATCATCGAGAAGTACTACCACGGCGCGCGCGACGACAAGACACACGCGCGGATCGAAGCACTCAGTACCGGGCTGGCTGAGTCGGCGGAGGACAAATTGTGAAGCAGTTCGCCCTTGCCACTGTCGGCGCGCTCCTCGCGGGGAATCTGTTCGCGTTACCGCCGAACCCCGCCGAGCCCACGAAACAGCCCAAAGCCGAACCCGCTACCACGCTCGACCTCGGCGATGGCGTGAAACTCGAACTCGTCGCGATCCGCGCCGGGTCGTTCACGATGGGTGAAGTCAAGGACCGTGACGCGAAACCCGCTCACAACGTCACCATCCCCAAGCCGTTTTACCTAGGCAAGTATGAGGTCACACAGGAGCAGTGGAAAGCCGTCATTGGCAGCGCATACGCCGCCAAAACCACCAAAGGCGCGAAGTTGCCGATCGACACCGTCGAATGGTGGGAGGCGCAAGAGTTCTGCGCGAAGCTCGGCGCCAAGTTCACCGGGAAGACCTTCCGGTTGCCGTCGGAAGCGGAGTGGGAATACGCGTGCCGCGCCGGAACCGCCACCAAGTATTGCTGCGGCGACGATATCGCGACGCTGGTGGACTACGCGTGGTTCCAGCGCAATGACGACAAGAACCCGAACCCGAAGGTCAAGGGCATCGCGGACACGCACCCAGTCGGCGAGAAGTAGCCGAACGCGCGGGGACTACACGACATGCACGGGAACGTTTGGGAGTGGTGCCAGTCCGCGTGGAAGGGCTACCCGTATGACGCCGACGACGGGCGCGAACTCGCGCTCCCGCGAAAGCCGGACGCGAAGAAAGACCCGAAGTCACTGGTCGATACGAAGGCGATTCGCGGCGGCTCGTGGCACCACAGCCCGGTCGCGGCGACTTCCTACGGGCGTGCGTGCTCGATCCCGACCGACCACCGCTACTACTACGGCTGCCGTGTCGCGATGAACGTGACGAAGTAACCGCTTCTCTCTCGAGTTGGAGTCCGGACCATGCTACGCTTCCTCGGAATTGCCGTTCTGGGATTGTTGTGGTTCCAACCCGCTCCGGCACGCGCCCAGACAGCGGACGATATCACGAAACACATCGAGCGACTCGTCGAACTCGACTCGATCGATCTCGCCAAGAACCTGAAGTTCCGCGTGGGCCTCGAACCGTCACTCCACACGCTCGACGCGGACGAATCCAAGATGACCGTTCTCAAAGATCCCTACGAAGTCCACGGGCAAAGCAAACCGGGCGCGGCCGGTTGGTATCGCGTGAGCTTCGTTGTCCCCGAAAAGCTCGGCAAGTTCGCGATCCCGAAGAACGGCTACAACCTCGGGATCGAAAGCAACGTGCTGGGAAGCTGGGAGATTTACACCCACCAGAACGACAAGCCGGCCGGACTGTGGAGCAAGGACGGGATGCTGACCGCCACCAATCAACGGCCCACTGTCTGGATGAGCAATGCCCCGATGCCCACCAAGGCGGGCGACCGAATCACGGTTGCAATTCTCGCCACTGCGTCGCCGCTCGGTCGCGGAAGCCCCGAGGGTTTTGGTCTGCGTCACTTGCGACTGCGGTTCGCGCTCGGGCACACCGCGGCGCGCCAACCGTTCTACGGCAGCGTGACCGCACCGGGCCAGGGCACTGGCCTGTTCGGTGCCCGCGAGAAGTTAGCCACGCTCAAAGGCGAAGAATTGACGGCGCTTCAAGAACGACTGAAAGGACCGCTGGCGCGTCTCGATGCCGTGTTCAAGGCCGCCGAAACCGAACGCCTCGACGAACTGACGAAGGCGATGCTCGCCTCCAGTAAAGAGATCAACGAGGCTCTGAAAAAGTAATCAAGACGCGGTGCCGGACAATCTTCGCGTTCGCGTCCAGATTCGGGTCGTGATGGTTGTGCCGGGGGTGCCTGTCGTCGCGGTCACGTGCGCCGCCAGCATCGCGCCTCGGTCGCGCATCGGCCGCGCACCTCACGTCGAGGGGTCCACTAATACGATAGCCCGAACCGGGGCGGAGTTTCACGCACTCGAAACGAATTCGCGCGCCGGCACGGTGCGCAAAAATTGCAACCTCGTTCACCGCGTGCGATCCGTCGGGTACACTACCGGGGTACACAGTCCAACACGTGTTCCCTTCCTTTTCCTTTGTTCGAGGGTCTAGTCATGCGGGCGCGGATTCTGATGGCGGTTCTCGTCCTGATCGGGGCCGTCGGCCTGACGCGGGCAGACGAGAAGCCGCTGGACCGATCGGAACTGGATAAGCGCGTGGTCGCCATCGTGTACGAGACCGCGGTCCGCGGTACGGACATATTCAACAAGGGCGCGCACGGCGAGTGCGCCCGGCTCTACGAGGGCACCCTACTGGCCGTCGCGCCGCTGCTCGACCACCGGCCCAAGTTGCAATCCGACGTGAAGGCGCGACTGGAGCGTGCCTCGAAGATGGGCAAGCCGGCCGACGCCGCGTTTGAACTGCGCACCGCGCTGGACGAGGTCCAGAACACGATCGCCCCCGCCAAGAAGGATCCAAAGGAAGTGAAAACGACCTTGTGGGACCGGCTCGGCGGCGAGAAAGGCGTGAAGGCGCTGGTCCGCACCTCGTGGATCCTCGCCGCTGACGATCCCAAGGGAGGCGCGTTCCGCGAGAAGAAAATCGACGCCAGCAAACTCGAATTGGCGCTGGTGTCGTTCGTCAGCGCCGCCGCCGAAGGGCCGCTCAAGTACAGCGCCGCAGACCTCCAGACGGCCCTCGGAGGCGCAACCATTACCGACGCCGACTTCGACGCGCTGACGACGGTCATGGTCGATCAGCTCAAGAAGGCCAAGGTGGCCGACGCAGACCTCGCCGCGCTCGGCAAGGCATGGGAAGGTGCCCGCAAAGACATCGTCGCGAAGCCCAAGAACTGAACTGAACTGACGCGCCGCAACACGACCGTGAACGGGGGGCGATCCGCTCCCCGTTTTCATAGCGCCCCGGCCCGATTGTACCGGTTGCGGGAACTGTCCGGCACACGCTCTAACGCTACTCAAATCGCTCACAATCCGCACACCATATCTGCCTCGTATCTTCACACATTCCGATATTCTCTTTTCCGATCCATCGATTAAGTTACTGCTGTTAGCACGCTGCAATGAGCTGCCCGGCTCATCCCAACAGTTGGCTATTCTCTTTTTCCTTACTTCGAGGGTCAAACATGACTCGTCCTACGGGTCGTAGGTCGGCGTTCACACTGATCGAG
>CAMDQN010000172.1 GCA_945905925.1 Singulisphaera sp. GP187 | reverse complement strand
ACTTTTTACCTTTTACCTTTCTTATTCTCTTCCTCCTCGCCGCTGCCGCACCGCCACAAACCGAGACGCCGGACGACCTGATTCGTCGCGCGAACGACGTGTTCCGTGCTGGTGACAAGAATACCGCCGACAAGCTCTACGCGACCGCGGAAGAACGCGCGACCGACCCGGGGTTGGTCGCGTTCAACCGCGGCGCGGTCCAGTTCGACCGCAAGCAGTACCGCGAAGCCGAACTCTCCTACGTGCGTGCCTTGAAGGACGCTGCTTGTCCCCCGGAGCGAGCAGCGAAAGCGTGGTACAACCGCGGCACCTGTCTGCTGCACCGCGGCGGCTCCATCGACGTGTTCCGTGCGGCCATCGCGTGCTTCGAGCAGACGCTCGACAGCGCCGCGGCCGCCGAGCAACTCAAGGACCGCGCCGCCGACAACCTCGAACTCGCAAAACTGCTGTGGGCTGAGGAACGCAAAAAGGAAGAGAACAAGAAGAAGACGCCGAACACCGACGTGCCACCGGAAGAGAACAACCAGCCGAAACCGCTACCGGAGAACCGCCCCAGCGATATCCAAACTGACCCCGGCACCGGCACCAAAACCGACAAGAAGGACGTGCCGTCCAAGAGCGGCGAGACCCCGCCGCAGAAGGGCGGCACGAACCCGACCGAAACCGAGAAGCCGACGGTCGGGAACAACGCCAACCTCGAAGTGCTCGTAGACGATGCCAAGGTTCAATCGCTGAGCGAGAAGGACGCGCGCACGAACCTGGCCGAGACCGCGAATCGCATCAAGCGCGAGCAGCAATCACTTCTGCGAACGCTCTACGGCCCCGACCGTCCGAACGTGCGGGACTGGTAAGTTCCTCAGTGATGAGTGATGAGTAATGAGTGATGAGTTGACACAGCCAAAGAAACGAAGCTCTCGCCTGCGGAGAGTAACGGTTCTCGCCTGTCTTGTACTCATCACTCAGTACGCATCACTCATTACTGCACAAGGTCAGCCCGCATTCTTCGAGCCGACGGAGCACTACTACAAGGCGAAGGGGCGCGGCATCGCCGTGCGCTGGGAGGTCGAACCGAAGGCGGTTCACGTGGGTCGCGATCTCGCGGTAACGTTGGTTATCACCGGTGCGCAGAACCCGACTGAGATCGTGAAGCCGGACCTCGGGAAGTTGAAGGCGTTCGACCAGTTCGTGGTCACAGCCGTTTCCGACCTGCCGCGCGACGCGAGCGCGAAGGAAGTGCGGTTCGCGTACAAACTCGCCCCGCGAAGCACGGACGTGAAGCAAGTGCCCACGCTCCAGTTCTTTTACTCCAACCCGGTTGCCGCACCGGGTCCGAAACAATTTCCGTCCACGCGAACCAATCGCGATGTGGACGCTCCTCTCACGGTGCTTGAGGCGCCGAAGGTCGAGCGGCCCATCGTCCGGCTTGAAGCTCCGGAGTCGCTGTTCCGCGCCGCAACGGGTCGGGGTGTGATTGGCTCCGAACCGTTCGTGCCGCGACGGTGGGCGTGGCTCGCGGCGGTACTCTTCGGCCCACTCATGGCGTTCGGCTGGTTCCTGGCGTGGCGCCGCGTGTTCCCCGATGCCGTGCAGCTCGCGCGAATGCGCAGGTCGCGTGCCGCTCGCCGCGCAACAGACGCGATCCGCAAGGCGCATCGAGCGCCGGACCCGGTGGCGGCGGTCGCGAACGCGGTGCTGGGTTACCTTCGCGCGCGGTTCCCGCTCCGGGACGCGGCCGTTACGCCGTCGGAGATTGCCGCCGACTTGAAAGAACTGAACGTGCCCGAAGAGATTGCCGAACAAGTGGGCGATGTCTTTCGCGTGTGCGATCGCGCTCGGTTCGCGCCGTCAGGTGACAACGGGTTGTCACTGGCGGCGGGTGCAGAGGCCGCCGTCGCCAGACTGGAGTCGCTCGCGTGAACGGACTCGCCCGCCTCGCGTTTTCCGTAGTTGCTTTCTTCTGTTCGGCCGCGCCCGCGTTCGGCTCGTCCCCGGAAGACATCCTCGCGTTCGCGGAGCGAGCGTTCGCGGAAGGCGTGGCACTGCGCGACGACTCCGAGATCGCCAAACCCGCGTTCGCGCGGGCCGCGGTGCATTACGACGAACTCTGGGAACGCGGGTATCACACGCCGGACCTCGTGCTAAACCGCAGCCGGGCGCACCGACTCGCGGGCGACCTGCCACGCGGCATCGCGGCGATTCACGATGGGTTGGCCGTCGCCCGGTTCTCGCGTCCCCTTCAGGTGGAACTCGACGACGCGCGTGCTCGGGTGCTGTACCCGATCGAAGGCGAACTCACGACACAGGGTCGCCCGCGTCAGGTTCGCACCGTGGGTACGCGCATGTCGCCGGCAGACGCGTGGGTCGTGTCCGGGTTTGTGTGGCTGCTCGCGTGCGCCGGGGTGGTGCGATTCGCGATGACGCGTAACGCTCTCTGGCTCGTCTTCGTGGCGTTCTGGGTGATCGCGCTCGGGTCGCTGGGCGCACTGTGGCTTCAGGACGCGCGCCAGCGCGAGCGCGACGAATCGCTCCCGCTGTTGATCGTGACCGCCGACGTGACATTGCGGAAGGGGAACGCGACGGAGTACCCCGCGCGAATCGAACCGGCGTTACCGAAGGGCGCGGAGGTGCGCGGGTTGTCGCGCCGCGGCGGCTGGGTTCAGGTGCAACTGCCCGGCGGCATGATCGGCTGGATACCGGAAGCGGCGATCATTCCGTGTGGCCCGTAGCGGTCGTGCGCTCATCTCGGGGCCGCCCGTTTGAACGCCGGGCGGGACACCAGTTCGCTCAACAACAGCGCCGCGTCCGCGGTCCCGCACCGCTGCACCGTCTCGACGAAGCGGCGGGCGAGGACGGTATCCTTGTCGAACGGGCGCGCCGCGAGCCGGGCCGCGTCCGTCACCGCGGGCACGTCGCCCGCCTTGCCGCGGAGGAACGCCACCGCTTCCGCCGGGTGGCCCGCGAGCCGCCAGACGGCACGGTACGCGGCGGCCGTGTCGTCGCCGCGCAGCGCGTCCCACAGGGCCGCGAGTTCGACCGCGTCCGGTGCGGCGGCGTTCGGCGTGCCGGCCAAATCCCACACCAGTCCGGTGAGCGCGTAGCGGTCGTGAGACATCAGGTAGCGACCGTCGCGCGAGAAGGAGAGGCGGAACAGTTCGTCCGATCCCGCGCGATCGAGCCGCAGCCGCGGCTTCGCGGTGGCGACCTCCCACAGCCAAATGCCGCCGTCCGGGTGTAGCGCGGCGAGGGTCCGCCCATCGGCGCTCAGCGCCATTGTCCGGCCCCAGCGCTGGTGGCCGACGAGTCCCGGCGCCTCAGCCCACGCCTTGCCGGTCGCGGCGTCGCGGAACCGGATGCGCGGGTCGTCCTCGCGGGTGCCGTCGATCAGCCCGCGCGTGAGGAGCGTTTCGCCGTCCGGCGTGAACAGGTAGGCATACACGTCGCCCAGCGGCAGGTGTTCCATCTTTCCGTCGGCGTGAACGCGGCGGAGCGGACTGAGCGACCCGAACCAGTGGAACTTGCGCCCGTCCGCGAGCGTGAGCCACTGCGGGTACAGCGCGTCCCACGGAATCTGTCGGCGCGGGAACTCGTCGGCCGGCGGGAACGGCGCGACGATCTGTACGGGCGGCACCGGCGGATACTTCACCGCGCGCGTTGCCACGTCCACGATGCGCAGCCCGCACGGGTCGTGACGGAACCACCCGCCGAGGAACGCCGTCTTCCCGTCGGCGGACAGGGCGAAGCCGTACACGTGCTCCGTGTCGTCCGGCTGGATACCGCGGCGGATGAACTCGTAAGTGGGCTGCTTCTGCCAGGCCTCCAGACCCGGCCCCGGCTTCCGCACCGGTGGGAGTTCCCCGGTCGCAACGTCGGCCACGACCACCGCGTCCTGGAACGCCACCACCAGTTTTCGGCTGTCCGGGCTGAACGCCGCCCCGGCGACCTCCGGCTGGTCGGTGGACGACCGCTCGGAGCGGGCGACGAGGAGCCGCTTCGCTCCGGTCATCGCGTCCAGCGACCGAATGGTCCGCACCCCCGGGTAGATGTGGGTGTTCCACGTCGCGATGGCCTTCCCGTCTGGGGCGAAGACGAACGCGTGGTCCTGCCCGGCGTACCGCTCGTCGTCCACCAAATTCTGACTCCAAAGCGCCTTTCCAGAAATGGCGTCGAAGGCAGTGGCGACCGCCCCACGCCCGCAGACCACCTTTGACCCGTCGGGCGAAACGGCGAGCGCGGTCGGAACGAACGACGTGTAGCTGAACGCCGCGCGCGGGGTGAATTCGGCCGCGTTCCACAGCGCCAGCGTCGAGCGCCACGGCACCTCCGGTTCGTCGCAGTGCATCCGGTCGAACGTGCCGATGTGAACGTCCACGGTCGCGAGCGTCTTCCCGTCAGCGGACAGCGCCCACGAGCCGACCGGTCGCTCGCGCAGAAGTTTGCCAGTCGCCACGTCCCAGACGCGAAGCGGGGCCGCGCCGGGGAAGGTGTCGCGGGCGCCGCCGGCAAAGAGTTTGCCGCCGTCCGGGGAGAGGGCAAGACGACCGAGTGCGGCGTGTCCGAGCGCCAGTCGGCGAATCTCGCGGGCGGTAGCGATGTCCCAGACCACGAGTTCCGGCCCCTGCCACCCTTGGGCCGTGTTCACGCTCATCCCGGTCGTGAACGCGGCTGTGCTGCCGTCCGCACTGACGACCAACGGGGCGAGAACGCCGGGGCCGAGGTACCTCCGCTCGCCCAACCGCCGGCTTGGCGCGAGCGTCGGCACCGATGCGGGTGCGAGGGGCTTCAAATCCCCAGGCTTCACAGCGATCAGTGCCGGCTCACCGGTCGCTGATACCGCGAACCCGGCAACGGGCACAAACGGCGGTTCCGCGTCGGGCAACTCTTTGGGCGGGATGGGCGGGGGTGCGGGCCGAGGCGCAGGGCGGAGTACACTCGCGAGGCGCGACGAAACCGTCAGACCGCCGGCTGCAGCCGCGGCGAGGAACAGCCCCAGCCAGAACAGGAGAAAGCGCCGGCGCATGGTTCACACCCTCGCGGTTCGATCTCCCTACGATAACAGAACCGCCACGACACGCGAACTCCTTCCGGACGACCGATGCCCTTCCGAGCCGCGCTCTTCGACTTCGACGGCACGCTCGCGGACAGTTTCGCCGCGATCGCGTCCAGCACCAACCACGTTCGGCTGAGTTACGGGCTGCCGCCGCTGCCGGAAGCGGAGGTGCGTGGGTATGTCGGCTACGGCCTCGACAAGCTCATGGCCGACCTCGTTCCGGGCGCGCCGGTAGACGAAGCCGTCGCACGCTACCGTGAACACCACGCGCGCACGATGGTCGCCGAGACGCGGCTCATGCCGGGCGTGGGCGACACGATCCGCGAATTGGCGCGCCGCGGACTGAAACTCGCGGTGTGCAGCAACAAGCGTGTTGAGTTCACGCGCGAACTGGTGGTCGCACTCGGCCTGGGCGATTACTTCGCGCACGTGTTAGGCCCAGACGATGTCGGTGACCGCGCGAAGCCCGACCCCGCGATGCTCTTGGAGGGGCTGACGCGTCTGGGGGTTTCAGCCACCGAAGCGGTTTACGTCGGCGATATGGTGGTTGACGTGCGGACCGCGCACGCCGCCGGCGTGCCGGTGTGGTTCGTGCCCACGGGGACAACCGAGAACGGCGAAGAGCCTGATTTGATACTCACTTCGTTCGACCAACTACTCGACTTACTACCCTTTTCCTGAAAACCTATTCGTTCGCCTTGTTTAGCACCGTCGCCACCGGCGACGGGTTGCGATCCTTGTTGTCGCGGCTCGCCAAGTAACTATTTCGTGGAATCCGTATCACGCGTGCGAAGCACCCACGCTATTTCTTGTCCGCGAGCTTTCCCGTCATGCCGGCGACGGTAGCGCGCGTCGCGCGGATGCGGTCGAGCAGGTTCTGCTTCGCGATGTTCGCTGGGTCGAGCGGCACGCTACTCCCCGAGGGCAGCGGCGTTTGCGCGTCCAGCGTGAGCTTCGTGGCCTCCACCTTTTCCTCTTGCGTCTCGCCTTTCGACAGCCGGTCCTCGGCGTCCACGAAGCCCGATTCACCATACATCTGTTTCAACTCGCCGATCCGCACGACGCGCTCGAGTCGTAGATACCCGATTTCTTCGTAGGGCACGAAGAACGCGCGCCCCTCGTCGGTGGTGCCGCCCTCACGCCCGCGGAACACGAGATACGTCGGCTCGAACCGGACGACCACGTTCACCGATAGTACGAACTGGTTGCGCAGGACAAGATTCACTTGTGCGTGCGAGGATTCCGGGATTCGTTTGAACAACTCGACGCAATCTTCGCGACGCACAACCCCCTCCTTCGTCGGGGAAATTCGCAATACGAAAGCACGAAATGCAAACGAAGCGCCGAACCGTCTTGTTTCGAGTTTCGTTTTTCGGATTTCCGCTGGGTGGTTCAGGTTCGCATCACTTCGAGGCTCGTCGGCGGGCGCGTCAGTCGGCGGTAGAGCCACACCTGGGACGCTCCCGCCGCGACCCCACCGGCGGCGCACACAGTACGCCAGTCTATCCAGTCGAGCAGCGATTCGAGCGCGGATTTCGCGATCACCTTGGGGCCGTCTGGTTCGACGAGCCGCGCCGCAGCCCGCGAGGAAGCCATATCCTCGAAAGCACTTAGCGTCAGTGACATCGCAGCCACCATGACCAGTGCGCCGACCAGAAACACGAGCGGGCTGCGGCTCATCGCCCACGCGTCCCGCTTGTATGGCTGAAGTTGGTAGCCGTCGCCGAGCCGTTGCCAGAGCTTCGCGAAGCACCCGTCCGCAGCTTCCGGGGTCGCGAACACCATCGTGAGTTGGTCGCCGTTCCCGTACTCGACGACCATGGAATTCGTGAGCAGGTCGAGTTTCAGGTGACGCACCGCAGCCAGTTCCACGACCACCGCGAGCGGGCCGAGCAAGTTATTGAGGTCACCGGTTTCGACGGCCGAAACCAACTCCGTTTTCGGTGCGCCCGCGAGTGGCACGAGGTGGAGCCGCGAGAACGTGAGGACGAGGAGCGAATGCGACTTCAGTTCCGGGTGTACCCACACTCGCCTGCGCGTGTGGCCGGGGGGAGTCGTTTCGGTGGTGAGCGCGTTCACGGCTTGCATGTGGCGGGCGGGCGGCAGGTGAACGAATGGGGATTGCGTGATCCCCACCCGTAACCGGTAGCACGCGGAGGGGTGGGGGTCAAATCTGAAGAGAATGGGTTCGGTTGAAGAGAATGGGTTCGTTTGAAGAGAAGGGGTGAAAGGGAGAAGGGGTAACAAAGACAGCAGCGATTGAGCTTTGTCTTCGTTACCCCTTCTCCCCTTCTCTTCAAACGAACCCCTTCTCTTCAATCCGACTGCAATTCCGGGAACACCGCGGGCGAGAGCTTCGCGGCGACGAGGTGGTCGTGGAGACGCTTCTTCGCCTGGAACTTCAGGTTCGCGATGTCCTGTTCGCTCCGCTTCAGTTTGGCCGCGACCTCGGCGTTGCCCCACCCCTTCACGTACAGGAGTTCGAGCGCCATGACCTTCGTCCACTCGCCTTTCGTCTGCAAGTCGCGAACGAGGTCGCGAAGCGCCTGACCGAGAGCGTCTTCTTCGCGCTCTTTCTGTTCGGCGCTGCGAGCGAGCGTGGACGCGCCGCGTTGCCGGTCGTCGGCGGCCTGGCCCATTACTTCATCCTCGGTATCGGTGCCGCTCTGGTAGCGGAGCCGGCCCATCTTCCGCAGTTGGTCGGTAACCTTGTACGCCGCGATGGTGAACAGCCACGTCTGGAGGTCTCGCTTGTCGTCGTAGTTCGCGAGGCTGTTGCTGAACCCGAGGAACGTTTCTTGCACCACGTCCTCCACGGACGCGTGATCCTTGAGCCTGCGGCGCACGTAGGCGGTGAGCCGGCCGCGATACCGCTTGTCCAGTTCCGCCCACGCGGATTGGTCGTTCTGGCGCACGCGCTTGATGAGTAGCCGATCGGATTCGGTGGTCATGGGCTGTTGGTGGTTGGTGTTTCGTTTCGTCGCAACCCGGAGTCCACGAATGGGGAGCGATCCCGTTCCGCGCATCAATCGTGCGTGGTTACACAAAGATCAGTGCAGCAGCCGTGCCGCCCACGAGGGCGGCGGCACCCAGCGCCAGCCAACTCGTCAGGTACCCGCGGGTCCATTCGTCGGCGCGGAGGAACAGGAGCCCGGCGAGCGCAACCGCAGTCAACACTCCGAGGATGCGTAGCCCGCCCGCGACCCGTTCCTGGGTGCGGAACTCCCGCACCTTGTCGGCCGTTACCTCAACGTCGTATTCGACGTACAGACCGTCCGTTGATCGGCCGATCTGAACGAGCATTTCCTTCTCGTCCGGGTCGGGCGCTCGCGCGATGGGGCTTTCTTTGCTCTCGCGGAGGAACTCGTTGCGCACCTCGTTGGCAGTTACCTTGCGGCGAACCGGCGGGTCGAGTTCGGCCAGCCTCTTCTCGACCAGTTCGCGGGCCACCTCGATCGCGTCCTGTTGTGCTTCCGCTTCGGTCGCGTGGGGCCACGCGCTCACGACGCGCTCATGAACAACGAGCAGCCCGCCACCGGGGCGCGGAGCGGCTTTCGGTGTTGGCGGCAGTTTCACGACCGGTTCCGGCGCGACGGGCGGCGGGGCCGGTTTTCCGTCTTTCGGCAGCACAGGACCGGAGGCGAAGACGTTCCACGGCCCAGGCCGCTTCACCTTCAGCGCGGGCAGTGCCTCGGCTTGCGAGTTGCCGCCCTCGGTCACGCTCGCAATCGCGAGCGATTCGGCTTCCTTGCGGGCCTTCTCCGCCTTGCTCCCGGTCGCGCCGCCCGGCGGTGTGGGCTTGCTGCACGCGGTCAGCGCGAAACACAGCCCGACCGCGACGAGGGGCAGAATGGTTCGCCGCACGTTTTTCATGGCCCATTCCTCTCGGTCGTGTTCGGTGTCTCGCGGGTTTCAGGGGTTCAACCCCTGGAATAGTACGCCCGGCTGCGCAACGAAGGTGGCGGCCCGGCCCACGGGCTGGCGACCTGCGCCGTGACCGTCGCGATCACCAGTACCGACACGCCGGTCATCGCAGGGGCCGCTTCCCACGGCCACAGGAACAGGAAGATCGCGCTCCAAAATGTCGCGGCGATGATCGGCGTGAACCGCACCCGCTCGCGGCGATTGTGGTCGGTCGCGGTCCACCACCGGAACACCGCGACCGTGACGCCAAAGTAGATCAAATACTTCATCCCAATCGTTAACGTACTCTGGCTGATCCGCTGGCCGGTGAACGGCAGCACGATGTCGCCGGTGGAGGCGCTCGCGGTTCCAGTCGGCAGTGCCCAGCCGTCGAGCCAGAACGCCAAGGCGCCGATGCACAGACCGACAACAAGTTGAATGGCGCGCCGGCCCCACGGGTTGTGTTCGTTCTTTTTCGGCAGCCGGCCGATGACCATGACGGCCCACGCGAGCACCGTCGAGAGCAGGAACACGCGCCCGAGGAGCGTCCAGGGAACCGGCCCCTGGAACACGGCCCACGGTGCGGTACACGCGGCCGTGATGAGCGGCGCGAGCGCGAGTCCACCGGCCAGTTCGGTGAGCCGGTCGCGCGCGGTGTGCGTGAGCGGACCGGGCACCCCAGCCCTCTCCTGCGGTGCCGCGGCGCGCGCTGGGGACGCGACCGGGACCGCCGCGCCGGACGGGATTTCCAGCGGTTCCGTTTTCGATGGTGTCGGCGGCGGAACCGGGCGCCCGCGCGGAAGTTGCGGCGTCATCGACACCGCCGCGTCCGCGAGCGACGCCGTCGGCAGCGCCGCTTCACGTCGTCCGCCGGTGAACATTTCCTCGACCGCTCGCGCGAGTTCCACGGCTGTTGCGTATCGCTTCGCCGGGTCTTTCTCCAATGCCCGCCTGATCACTTCGCGATACGGGGCCGGCAGCTTCGTGAGGTCCGGCGTTTCCGTGATGTGTTTGATGAGCACTTCGTAAGGCGTCTCACCGTTGAAGGGCCGCAACCCGCTGACCATCTCGTAGAGGATGATGCCGCACGCGTAGATGTCGATGCTCGCCGTGTAGTTCCCGTTCTTGATCTCGGGCGCCATGTAGTATGGCGTGCCCACGCCCCTGCTGAGGTCGCCGGCTTCGCTGCCACTAATGCGGCGAGACAGCCCGTAGTCGCCGATCTTCAGGTGCCCGTGTTCGATGAAGATGTTGCCGGGCTTCAGGTCACGATGCACAACGCCCTGGTTGTGCAGGTAACTGACGCCGCGACACAGCGCCGCGAACCACTCGCGAATGACCTGCGTGGGCAGTCCGGTGGGGTGCTTGTTGATAACGTGGGCGAGCGACTCGCCGAACACGTACTCCATGACGACCCAGCGGTCGCCGCGCGCGTCGGTGCGGAGGTCGAAAAGGTGAACGAGGTTGGGGTGCTTGAGGTTGATACAGTGCGTGACACCGCGGAGTTCGGCGTCGGTGTGTCCGCGGAGGAGAAGTTTGAGCGCGACTTCCTTACCGCCGTCGCTGACGGCGAAGTAAACCTCACCGAACGCGCCTTGCCCAACGCCGCGCTTGAGGGTGAACCCGTCGAGCGGTCGCTGCCCGGAGCGGTATGTGAACTTCGTCGCCATCGCGAACCCCTGCGGCCAGGGCGCACTGCCCTCTCCTGACGGATAATTCGCCCGGTTTGGGCAAATCTTGAAGGGAAACCCGACACCCGACCGAAGTGATGGCATTATAACGGGTTCGCGCGTCGTCGTGGGTTGATGCTGGTCGTGAATTGGGAGTGTAGGTGGACACGATTCGCGTCGGTAGCCCAGGGTGCGGCGAGCA
>CAMDQN010000171.1 GCA_945905925.1 Singulisphaera sp. GP187 | reverse complement strand
CGCCTGACCGAGGCCAATAAACAACTGCAGGTGAAGGAGACGGCCGGTGACAGCAAGGAAGCGGATTCAGCACAAACTCAGCACACCGGAAAGGAGTCAGGAGATGCGAGCGACGCAAAATGAACACGGGCCGCAACCTGCGGCCCGTGCGACGTTCGTCAGCGGAGAGGGAGGGACTCTCCCCAGCACCGGAGGCCGATCGCGCTACTCTGATCCGCCGCATCACATTCGACTTGTTGGGGCTGCCGCCAACACCGGCCGAAGTCGATGCGTTTCAGAACGACAAGTCGCCCGACGCTTACGAGAAACTGGTCGAGCGGTTGCTCGCGTCGCCGCGCTACGGTGAGAAGTGGGGCCGGCACTGGCTCGACCTCGTGCGCTACTCCGAGACAGAAGGGTTCGAGTACGACCGGTCCCGCTCTGGAGCGTGGCGGTATCGCGATTACGTGATCGATGCGTTCAACACCGACAAGCCGTATGACCGGTTCGTGCTGGAACAAATCGCGGGCGACGAACTCTCCCCCGAGATCGATGAACTGAAGATCGCGGCCGGGTTCAACCGTCTCGGCCCGGTGCGCCGTAACGCCGGGAACCAGGAACTCGCGTTCAGCCGCAACGAGGTGCTGACCGAGATGGCCGATGCCACCGGAACCGTGTTCCTGGGGCTGACCGTCGCGTGTGCGAGGTGCCATGACCACAAGTTCGACGGAATCGCGATCAGCGATTACTACAGTTTCCAGGCGTTCTGGGCCGCTGCGCACGAACACGACATCGTGAAGGCGAGCGCCGTCGAACAGGCAGCGTGGAAGGCGAAGACCGACAAGCTCCAGGCCGAGATGAAGAAACTTCAGAAGTCGATGGCGAACTTGACCGGCGACGCGCTAACACAGGCCGAAGTGAAACTGAAGGAACTGGAAGCGAGTCTGCCGCCCCCGCTGCCTGCCGTCAGCACGGTTCGGAATGTGGTGACCGAGCGAACCCCGGTGCATGTACTCAAGCGTGGCAACACCGACAGGAAGGGGCCACAGGTCGGCCCGAAGTTGTTGGAGATCGGCTTTCGGGGTAAGGTCGCGGAGTTGCCCGCCGACACCGCAAACCCGCGAACGATTCTTGCTCGCGCGATCGTGAACCCGGAGAACCCGCTCGCGGCCCGAGTGATGGTGAACCGCAGTTGGCAGTGGCACTTCGGCGCCGGGATTGTGGACACCGCGAACGACTTCGGAATCAACGGCGGGCGCCCGAGTCACCCGGAACTGCTCGACTGGCTCGCGAGCGAGTTGGTGGAACCTTCTGTGAAACATCAAGGGGCTAACGCCCCCCACTCGCCGTGGAGCATCAAACACATCCACCGGTTGATCGTGTTGAGCAGCACGTACCGCCAGGCAACGCGACATCCAGACCCGAAAGCGGGCGCGCTGAAAGACCCATCGGACCGGGCGCTGTGGCACTTCCCGCGGCGCCGGCTCACCGCCGAAGAAGTTCGCGACGCAATGCTGATGGTCTCCGGCCGCTTGAACCTCAAAACCGGTGGCCCGAGTGTCGTGGTTCCGGTCGATAACGATCTGGTGCGGTTGCTCTACGCCCCGTCGCAGTGGACCGTCACGCCGGACCGGAAGGAACACGACCGGCGCGCGATCTACCTGTTCGCGAAACGGAACCTGCGGCTCCCGTTCATGGAGGCGTTCGACCAGCCGGACGCGGCGACGAGTTGTTCGCGCCGCGAGTCGAGTACGCACGCGCTGCAATCGCTGGAGCTGCTGAACGGAACACTCTCGAACGACTTCGCGGAGGCGTTCGCGGGCCGGCTCCGGCGCGAGGCCGGAGCGGACCACGTGGCGCAGGTCGAACTCGCGTACCGGCTCGCCGCCGGACGCTCGCCGATCGCGAAGGAGAAGGAACTGGCCGTCGCGTTCCTGAAGACACAATCGCTTAAAGAGTTCGCCCTCGCGGTCTTCAACCTGAACGCGTTCCTCTACGTGAACTGACTCATGCACCCGCACTCGTTGATCCAAAGCCGCCGCGAGTTCCTGACCGGCGCGTTCGGCGGGTTCGGCGCACTCGCGCTGACCTCACTCCTGAATGAAACTCGGGGGGCTGACGCCCCCCGCTCGCCCGACCCGCTCGCGCCGAAGAAACCGCACTTCGAGGCGAAAGCGAAGAGCGTGATCTTTCTGTTCATGGCCGGTGGGCCGTCGCACATCGACACGTTCGACCCGAAGCCGCTGCTGAACAAACTCAACGGTCAACCGCGACCCGCGGAGTTTGGGGAGGCGAAGTACCAGTTCGTGCAGAAGGGCGCGAAGCTCCTCGGCTCCGCGCGCACCTTCAAGAAGCACGGCAAATCGGGCGTCGAGGTGTCCGACCTCTTCCCGCACACCGCGAAGTGCATCGACGACATCGCGGTGGTGCGGTCGTGCCGGTGCGACAAGGTGGTTCACTCCGCGGCACAGTACGAACTGTTCAGCGGGCGAGTGGTGCCCGGGTTCCCGAGTATGGGTTCGTGGGCTGTGTACGGGCTGGGTTCGGAAAGCCGGGCGTTGCCGAGTTACGTCGTCATGCCCGACCCGCACGGCGCGCTCGAAGCCGGGCAACCGATGTACTCCAACGGGTTCCTGCCCGCGGCCTACCAACCCACGATGCTCGGCAGCGGCCCGCGCCCGATCCGCAATCTCGACCTTCCGCCCGGCGTGACGCTCGAAGAGCGACAGAAGACGGTCAAGCTGATTCGCGACCTGAACGAAGCGGACGGCGACGCGGACGACGAGTTCGCCGCGCGCATCCGTTCGTATGACCTCGCGTTCAAGATGCAGACTGAAGCTCCAGAACTGTTCGACGTCAGCAAGGAGAAGAAAGAGACACTCGACCTGTACGGCATCGGCACGAAGCCGACCGACGATTACGGCC
The DNA here is from genome assembly GCA_945905925.1 of Singulisphaera sp. GP187. Lineage (GTDB taxonomy): Bacteria > Planctomycetota > Planctomycetia > Gemmatales > Gemmataceae > Gemmata. The sequence goes on along the minus strand of CAMDQN010000171.1, from coordinate 8,121 downwards.
GGCGGTGTTTGCTCGCTCGCCGATTGGTCGAGAAGGGAGTGCGGTTCGTAGTCGTCGTCAGCGGTGGCGGGCCGGGGAACTTGCAGTGGGATGCCCACAAGGACATCGAGGAGAACCACAAGCGAATGGCCAGTCAGACCGACAAGCCGGTCGCGGGGCTGCTCACCGATCTGAAGCAGCGCGGCCTGCTCGACAGCACGCTCGTCCTGTGGGGCGGCGAGTTCGGCCGTTCACCGGAAGCGCAGGACGGAATTGGTCGCGACCACCACAACCTCGGGTTCACGATGTGGCTGGCCGGCGGCGGGGTGAAGGGCGGGCAGGCGGTCGGCGCGACCGACGCGATCGGACTGCGCGCGGTCGAAGACCCGTATCACGTTCGCGACGTTCACACCACGATCCTGCATCAACTCGGACTCGATCAGGAGCAGTTGACGTTCCCGCACCTCGGCCGGCGCGAACGACTCACGCTTGTTGAAGGACGGGTCATCAAGGGAATCGTATAACTAACCTCCCCATGAACCGTCGTGAATCGCTCGCTACCGGGCTAGAGAGCTACGACGAGGACGACGGCTCGGTGGCCGATTGGTGAGCGGTCCAGGTGCCCTCGAATGGGACGCCCGGACACAGCTCGCACGGTCACTCTGGTTTCGCGGCCCACAGCCGGGCCACGCCTGCCGGCTTGAACCCCGCGATGGCGTCCACCTTCACGACGACTTCGTACAGGTTCCCGCGAATCGCGGTGACTGTGGTCACGGTGCCCGTCACCGGATCGGCGGTGAGCTTGCGATCCGCGCCGGTCGGAGCAACCTTCACCTTCTGACCGACCTTCAACCCCTTCGCGAGCTCTGCTCCCTCGGAGAACAGAGTCACCTTGAGCGTCGTGTCTTTGGCCTCATCCACGTACCCCGGTAAGCCTTCGGCCGTCATTCGCTTCGCGTGGACCGCGCGCTGCTCGTCGCGGACCGCATCCCGGCTCTCGTCGTCGAGGAAGATCTCCCAGCAGACGCGGTGCTTCCCTTTCCCGATGCCATGCGTCTTCGCGAGCAACTTGTCACCGACCTTGATGTCTGTGAACGCCGCCGCCTTCCCCTTCTTCCAGTACTTGGTGTTCGCGTCCGTTTCGAGCACCAGCCCGGTTTCGCGGGTGAACGACTTGTCGGCGTTCGCCTGCGTGAAGGTGATCTTGCCCGCCTTCGCGTCGATCGCGTCGACCCAGTAGTATTCCTTGTGCCCGGCCTGGAAGTTCATCTCGTCCTGGATGTATGTCAGGTACACCCACTTGCCGTCCGCGTCTTCGTGCAGCCGGAAGATGGCGCGCTCGCCGACCTTGAAGTCTTGCAGGTCGCCGCGTGCGGCGTGGTGCAGTAACTCGGCGTAGGGCATCACGGCGAACGGCATCACCACGTCGTCGGACTCGTTGCGAAACGTGCCGGTGCGGGTCTTGGGGTCGATGCTCACCAACTCGCCCCAGATGCGCCGCATCTTGTCGGTCGGGATGATGACCTTGCCAGGCGTGATCTTCGGCGGCGGGTCGGCGGCTGTGGCGAGGGCCACAATCGGAACGAGTGCGAGCAGCCAGCGCATGACGAAACCCTTTGGTGTGTGGTTATGGGTAGAGACGTTCTTCGCGGGGTAGGTCATCGACCTTCCACTCGCCGGAGAACAGCCGGACGACACGACCGGGGCGATACCCTTCCAGCAAGACCGACGGCTTGAATTTGATCTTCGCGCCGCTGTCGCCGGGAGTGTCCGGATCGCCGCGATCCACGGCGAGTATCGGCCCGCGCTTCACGTCGTTGATCTGATCCCATGTGCGGAGCGAATCCTCCGCGACCGCAGCCGCGGTCGGGCCCTGCGGGGTGAAGGCGTCAATCAACTTCGGGTCGAATCCGTCGAACAGCGCGACTACGACTTCGCCCTTCTTGTTGTCCACCGCGACGACCCACCCGGCGAGGCCGTGCTCGCGCTGATAGAGTCGGTGAATCTCCAGTTGGTGCGCGGTCGCTACGGCGAGGCACTCGGCGTCGAGCCAGATGTCGGTGATGCGCCCTGGCCCTTTCAGAGTGCAAACGGTGAGGTTTGCTTGAACCGTCTGCCCGGCCGCGATATCCGCGAGCGTGCCGAAACCTTTTCCTTTCCACACCCGCGTGGTTGCGCCAACCTTGAACGTGATTTGCTTGGGGTCGGGCTTACCGGCCTTGTCGATGCCCGTGAGCGTGAGCGTTCCAGCATCCGTCTGGATCGCGTCCACGCGCCAGGCGCGGCCCTGTCGGGCGTGGAAACTGAAGTCGTCTTCCAGGCGAATCACGCGTGTGAACGTGGCAGCGACCGGCGGTTGCCCCTTCTTTGGCGCGACCTTCTGAGGATCGGCGTAGAACTGGCCGTGCAGGTGCGTGCCGATCGGGATGTCGCGCAGTTCGGCCGGGGCGCCGTGGTAGCTGAGCGAACCGTACGGGAGAAGTACGAATGGCCTGGGGATGTCCCAGTCCCCGCGGCGCTGCGTGTCGTCGCGATCGGGGCGGAGCGTACCGGTGCGGTTCACGTGATCCAGCGCGATCAGTTCGCCGGAGATGGTATGGGCCGAACCCGCGGGCGGGAACTCACTCTGTTTCAACTGGAACCACGGTAGTTTCTCGTCCCCGCCGTCGGTGCGGAAGGGCGGGTCGGCGGCAACGACCGGTGAGACGAGCAGAACAGCGACGAGCGCGGCGAGGCTGCGAGTCATGGTGTCGAACTCGATAGACGAGGGTGACTCGCTTGCGGCTTCGCGAGTCTCGCGAAGCCTCAAGCAGCCCATTTCCAAGAGGGGCGAATCACGTCGTCACTTCAGTTAGCGGCCCGGTGCTGTCGGCGAACTTCTCCGCCTCCACGCCCATCTTGTTCGCCATCAGGAGCAAGAGATTCGCAAGCCGCGCCTTCTCGTCCACCGGCCGCGAGCAGACGCCGTAGTGCGCGCCGGGCGTGGCGAGGTCGTACTTCTTGAGCTTCGGCAGGTTGAAGTCGAGGTGCTTGCCGTGCTTCAGCCCGAGCGCCTTGCCGCCAGCCAGCACCAGCGGCAGGTTCGCGTTCCCGTGACTGTGGCCGTAGCTCATCCCGCTGCCGAACAGCACCATCGTCTGATCCAGGAGCGCCCCATCACCTTCCTTCACCGCGCCGAGTTGTTCGAGGAAGTACGCGAACTGCTCGGCGATGAACGTGTCGCTGCGGGACAATCGCGTCATCTGCTCGGGGTCGCCGTTGTGGTGCGACAGTTCGTGCCGGGTTTGCGGAATGCCGATTTCGGGGATCGCGAGGCCGTTGCTCTCGCTGCCGCTCATGTACGTGACGACGCGGGTCATGTCGGTGCGAAGCGCCAGCACGATCAGGTCGTACATGGTGCGGTAATACTCGCCGGCCTCGGCCTTCGACACATTTTTCTGGAGCTTGTCGGCGGTCGGCTTGTCCACGGTCGGCTTGGGCACGTTCAGCCAGGCGCCGAGGCGCTCGGTGCGAACCTCGACATCGCGAACCGCGTTCAGGTACTCGTCGAGTTTGGTGCGGTCCTCGCCGCCGAGGTCTTTGCGGAACGACTTGGCGTCCGACAGAACCGCGTCGAGAACGCTGTTCCGGCGGTCGAGGCGTCGCTTCTGCGCATCGATCCCACCCGGTTCGGCTCCGAACAAGCGGTTGAACACGGTGCGTGGGTTATCTTCCGCGGGAAGCGGCACGCCATCGCGCGACCAGCCGAGCGTGGTGTCGCCGCGTGAGATGGACAATTCCAGCGACCCGAACCGCGTGTGCGGTGCGGTCCTGTCGGCCATGAGTTGATCGCACGAGACGGTGTTGCGGAACGCCCCGCCTTCCTGACTGATCTTGGCACCAGTGAGCCAGATTTTCCCGCACTCGTGGGCCTGTCCGAGACCGTGCGGGTGGTGCAGGCCGCTGATCGGAGTGACGACCGCGCGGTGCGGTTCGAGCGCCTTGAGAGGCGAGCTGAACTCGTAGTCGGCGCCCGGCTTGGTGATCTGCCACGTGAGGACGTTTACGCCGTTGGGGATGTAGACGAACACACTGCGGCGCGGCTTCGCGACTGTGTCGGCGGCCCGGAGCGGCGTCATGCAGTTCAAGAGCGGAAGCGCGACCGCCGCGCCCGCTCCGCGCAGGAAGTGCCGGCGGTTCAGCAGCCACTTCTGGCCCAGAATGTTGCTCATCGGTCGGGACTCCAGGTTACAGGTCACCAGCCCGACGCGCCAGCATGGGCGGAGCGCCGCACCCTTGCTGGCGCGTCGGGCTGGTACGTTCATTTATCGATGTTGAAACAACTCCGACAGCACCAGTGATTCCACAATAGCGGCGAGTTTGTAGTCCGCGGCCTTGCCCTTTGCCGCGATCTTCGCGAGTTCGGCGTGGTCGGCGAGCGTCGTCGTGCGGCGGAACGCGAACATTGCCAGTTTCTCGATGAAAGCGGCGTTGAACTTGTCCACGTCGGCGAGCAGCAACTTCTTGAACGCCGGCGGGTCGGTGAACTTCCGGCCGTCGGCCAACTCGCCGCTCGCGTCCACCTTTGGGTAGTCGCCGCTGCCGTCGTTGGCGGCCTCTTCCGTGCGCCACCGGCCGATCGCGTCGTAGTTGTCGAATGCCAGCCCGAGCGGGTCGATCTTCTTGTGGCACGCGGCGCAACTCGCGTCGGTCGTGTGTGCCGCGAGCTTCATGCGAATAGTCGCCTTCGGCTGGGTCGCGGGCGTCGGCTCGATCGGCTTGACGTTGGCCGGCGGCGGTGGCGGCGACTTCCCGAGGATCGATTCCAACACCCACTTCCCGCGATGGACCGGGCGGTGCCTCGTGCCGTCGGACGTGAGGGAGAGCACTGCAGCCTGGGTCAGCAACCCGCCGCGATGGTCGCCCGGTTTCAGCGCCACGCGATTGAACTGATCGCTGGTCGCGCCAGTAATGCCGTAATGCTCCGCGAGCCGCGCGTTGAGCATCGTCCAGTCGGAATCGAGGAACTCGCGCAGGCTCAGGTTCTTGTCGAGCACTTCGCGGAAGAACGCAGTCGTCTCGCCGATCATGCTCTTCTGAAGGTACTCGTCGTAATCCGGGTACAGTTTCTTGTCGGGCGGGAACATGCCGACCATCCGCAGTTGCAGCCACTGCCGCGAGAACGACTCCGCGAACCTGGCCGCCTTAGGGTCGCGCAGCATCCGCGCCACCTGCGTCTTCAACACCTCCGGGCGCTGCAAAGTTCCGTCCTTCGCGGCGGCGAGCAACTCCGTGTCGGGCATCGTGCTCCACAGGAAGTACGACAACCGCGACGCCAGTTCGTGGGCGTTCAGTTTCGTTCGTTCTGGCGCGCCTTCGACCAAGTAGAGGAAGTCTTTCGAGCACATGATCGCGAGCAACCCGGTCTTCACGGCCGCCTCGAATTTTTCCCCGCTCGCGACTTCGGACTCGACCAGTTTGGCGAAGCGCTCGACCTCGGCGGCTGTCACGGGTCGGCGGAACGCTTTCGTCGCGAACTTGGTGACCGACTCGCGGAGTTGCTTCGCGTTGCCTTTCTCCTTCGGCATGTACTCGCGCTGCGCGAACGTTGGTCCGGGTTCCACGATCGGTCCTTCCCACTCGACGGAATCCACGATTAGGAACGGCATCAGCGGCCCGCCGTCCTCGTCGGTGAGTTTGATCTGCCACGGGCGGCGCCCTTCATTAATGCTCAAGAACGGGCGGCGCGGGTCGGCGCGCCCGGACCGCGGCAGGTTGGACGGTCCCGGTACGTCGTTAGAGAGCCGGTAGTTGTGGTTCCCGGCGGGTAAGTGCGCGCTGAACTCGATGGTGATGGGCTTGTCTTCGGCGGCGATCACGTCTTGCTCGTGCAACATGCGGTCGAGGTTCACGACGTAAAACGCGAAGTGCGGTGCGCGCCCGCCTTCCGGTTTCAGACCGCTCAACTTCACGCGAACCTTGTAGTACCCCGCCGCAGGGAGCGCGATCCCGGGGCCGACGCGACCACCTTGCAGGTCGGCGCCTGGCCAGAGATCGACGCGAACCTTGTCGGCCACGCCTGCGGCCGTCAGCGTCACGCGGTCGGGCCCGCCGCGCAGGTCGATCGCGTCCCTCTTGCGGACGAACTTCTCTGGCACCTTGTCGGGGAACGCTTCGGCCAGGACGGTCTCGGCAGCGGCGAGGTACTTCTCGATGTGCGACGGCGCGAGCGAAAGCACACTGCCGATCCGCTCGAACCCGTGCCAATCGGGGTCGTCCGGCAGCCCGCTGGGGTCTGTGGCGTCGAACGTGACGCCGAGTAGGTCACGAACGGTGTGAGCGTACTCCTCGCGCGTCAGACGGTGGAACGACACTTTCTCGCGCTTCGCGAGCCGTGCGGCTTCGCCTTCGCGGAGCTTCGCGGTGATCGCTTCTACCACGCGTGCCGTGTCGTCGGCCTTCGGTTGGCGCTCGCCCTTGGGCGGCATCTCGCGGGCGTTGAGCCGTTCGATGACCTCCATCCACTTCATCGTCGAACTACCCGCGGCGAAGTCGCGCGAGAGCGTGTCGAGGCGGAACTCGCCCTTCTGCTTCTTCGCGTCGTGGCACCTGACGCAGTATTCGGCAAAGTACGGCTGAACGGAACTTTCGAACTCGTCCGGCGGGGCGGCGATTGCGGGTGCGTGAATCGTGGTGATGCCAGCGAGCGCGAGCACGCCGAGGAGCAAAAGTCGAATGATGGTCATCGGGGGTTCCGGTCCCGCCGGTTGGGGAACGCCGTGGCGTGCGGGTGTTATGGTAGTCTACCCACACGGCAGCGCCACGTCGATAACCTTCGCCCGTCATTCGGGACTTGCGGCGGTATCACTGCGGTCATCGCACGCCCGACCGTCGCCGCGGAGAACGATCGGGGTAGCGGACTCCACCGACCGGCACGCGCTGGCCGCACGGGCCAGGTAGGCGAAGGTTCCAGGATAGTGCAGGTGATACCCCTTCGTCATCGCGGCATGGAACGCGTTCTCCACAAAGGCAAACGGCGCATCCGTGAGAAGTGACGCGATGCGCGGTTCGGGCGTTTCGAGGAGTAGCCGAACCGCCCGGGTCGTCATCTGGTGGCCGGGTTCGCGGGCCAACGCGACCAGATCGTCGGCCGTCTTGATTGCCGCACAGTTTAATTCGGCTTCGATCGATGGCTCGTTGCCCGCGTAGGCCGCGAAACAAACGAAGACGTGGTCGTTCGGCAGGCACTCATGGCGCAGGAAGGTTTCGAGTTTCTCCTCGTGCGCGCCTGTAATCCGGCAGTCGTCGATGAAAATCAGGAACTTCCCGGCGACGAAATCCTTGTTGATGTAAATGCTGTCGGCCGCGAGCAACCGTCAGCGTTCGTCCTTCGGCAGTTCGGCGTAGTTGTTGTTGTAAGTCACGTTGCGGTGGGCCATCGTCCACTCGACCGGTGTGGTCCCTTCACCCACCAACAACGCGTTCAGGCGGTTCATGAAGTGGCGCGACAGCAGCGTGGCAGCGACCGGGACCGTCGTGGACGGTGCCGGGACGACGACGCATCTACCTGTCAGAACGTCCCGCCGCACCCGGAAGAAGCGGTCCGCCGTATCGACCCCGAGTACCCGGGCCGCTCGGTCGGACCCGAACTTCACTCGTGAGTACTCTTCGATGTCGAAGTCCACATCGGTGAGCGATGAGAACGTGTGTGCCGCGAAACGGCGGGCGCGCGGCGGTTTGGTGTTGCGGTTCAGCATCGTTAACTCGTTCCCCAGCGAGCGCCGCGTTGCATCGAGAAGGTGTGCAGGCTAACGGTGGAGATGCAACGCATCCGCGGGTTTCTCTTCTGATACCGGATCGCGTTGAAGAGCAATCGTGCGTCTTGGTTTTCGCCCTCTCTCCTTGCGGGAGAGGGTGGCGAGGCTTTGCGAGACGGATGAGGGGTGAAGTTCAACGCGCCGGGTAACTTACCCCTGGTATGGTTCTGGTATGGTTCTGGTATGGTTCTTCAGCATCGTGAATAACCTATTCAGGAGTCCACCGGCGGGTGAGTTCGTTGCCCCTGAGGCCTTCGCGGCCGTGGGTGAGTAAGAACCCCCGCCGGGCCGTCCGCGACAGACCCCGAACAGTTACCCGACCCTCGAGGTCGCATGGCCAGGCCGG
>CAMDQN010000170.1 GCA_945905925.1 Singulisphaera sp. GP187 | reverse complement strand
CACGCCACCATCTTCGGGATCGGCGCTACGAGTTGGTCGAAGCTCGCCCTCAATGTCAAAGTGAATATCGCGGGAGTCCTACACTCTCCTCACACTTAGAGGATCAAAGGGACATCGATCTCTCAGACGACCGACCCCCTTCTGCGTCGGGACTTCAGATGCAAGAAAGAGCCGACAGGTGACCGCCCCGAGCAATAGCGGGGACAGCGCCGCTCCGAAGTTGCCGAGCATATTCCCGAACCCGAACACCGCCCCAGCATTCCTCCCGGCGACATCCTGCGCATAAGCCCACAACGAGGGGAGTGAAAGATCGAGGCACAAGGACGTGATGGCCAGTGCCGCGACAACGACCCAAAGCCCCGGAGACAAACTCACCAACAAAATCATCAGGCCACAGACTGTCATCAGCGTTGCGGTCGGTGCGCTCCGTCCCCACCGCGGTCCCAGCCGGTTATTGACGGCGTCTGTCAGCAGACCACCAAGTAGCATTCCCACACATCCGGCAAGGAGGATCCCCGTCTGGATGGTGCCCCGCAGGCCAATTTCCACGTTCGCATCCTTGAGGTATGACGGCAGGAGCGTGACCAGGAACGCCCAAGAAATGTTGATGCAGAGCTGGAGCGTCCCGAAGTACCACATCGTCCTGTTCCCCCCAACCAACTTCAGCATTCGTCCGAACGAGGTTGGTGGGCTGGCAACCGGCGTGGTGAACCTTTCGGGCTCGACTTGCGGTCGGTCGCGGACGAACAGCCAGAACAACAGCGCGACCACGAGTCCGCACACGCCATACAGCACGAACACGCCCCGCCAGTTCACCGCGGACTCACCAATCACAACCCCCGCGACGCCCACCCCGACAAGCGATCTCCCGACTATCGTGGTCAGTGCTGGGGCAAATGCCCCACCGATTCGACCGCCGAACAGAACGATCGAGTTAAACCTCCCCCGCTCCTCGGGCCTCGCCCAACGCTTCACCAACGCGGCCGCCGCCGGGTAAGCCCCGGACTCACACAGACCGAGCAGCAGGCGGAAGACGAGGAGCGACCCGAACGACCAGGCCAACCCCGTCATGGCGGTAACAACCGACCACGCCACGATGGATACGGTCAACACAAGACGTGGGCCGAACCGGTCGGCGAGTGACCCGATCGGGATCTGGAACAACGCGTAGGTGAAGAAGAACGCCGAGAGGGCCAGTTCCTTTTCTTGGGGGCCAGGTCGAGGTCCATCTGGATGGGGTCGGCCAAGATCGAGATGCACACCCGGTCGATGTAGAGCAGCAGGGCCGCCACTGCGGTCACGCCAACGATGAGGTACCGGTTCGGCATGGGGGGCAATTAGCTCCGACGCGAAGGGAGCGGGAATGATCGACGCCGTCTTGCGGTGAACTCAAGGCGCAGACAGCAACGACATCACGTTGACCCGCTGTAAATGATAGTGATCTGTTGGTGGAACACTGCCAAGGTTGCCACTCGGTTAAGACCAAGAAGACCAGCGGTGGTCTTGCACTCGATCGCCACGAGGCCATTCTGATGGGCGGTGATTCCGGGCCTGCGGTTGTGCCCGGCAAGCCCGAGAAAAGCCTGCTCTTGTCGGCCGTTCACGGGACGAAGGCCGATTTCCAAATGCCGCCGGCGCCGAAGGGGAAACTGCGGGCCGCGCAGTTCGCCGTGCTCGAAACGTGGATTCGCAACGGGCCGATTATCCCTCCGGCGTGAAGGTCGCGGCGGCGCTCGATCCGACGTCGCCCGAGACCCAACAGTTTTGGTCGTTCCAACCCCTTCGGCGACTTCCGCCGCCGGTGGTGCAAGACGCGAACCGAACCACGGCCCGGTACTGTTTTTGATGAACAGCGGCGCTCTCACGCCGAACCGGCCCAGCCTCGGCGCGTGGCTCACCTACGGTCTCGGCACGGAGACCGCCGACCTACCCACCGCGGGCGTCGGTGTCCAGTTCCTTGATGTGGTCGCGGATGTCGAGCAGGCTCCGCGGTCGCCCGCTGTGGTCGTTGAACGTCGTCGCTGGATCAATGCCGAGGTGTCGGTACATCAGCGCCAGCACACATTCCAGGCGGTACGGGCTGCTCTTCGGCACGCCGCCCTTCGAGTCGGACGAGCCGACCACGCGACCGCCTTCAAACCCGCCGCCGGCCAGCAGCACGCTCATCACGTCGCCCCAGTGTTCGCGCCCGGGTGCAGCTTTCGGTGCCGCTGGCGACGGGGCGTAGAGTGGCGAACGGCCGAAGTCGCCCATCGACACAACCAGCACGCGACGGTTCAAACCGCGGTCGGAGAGGTCTTGTACCAGAGCCGCCATCGCCTGATCGTAAGCGGGCGAGAGGTCACGCATCCGCTTGCCCAGGATGCCGTGCATGTCCCAGTCGAAGGTGCCCAGCGTGACGAAACTCACTCCGTGTTCCACCAGTCGGCGGGCCAGGAGCATACTTTGCCCCACGGAGTTACGGCCGTAGCGGTCGCGCACACGCACGGGTTCCTTATCGAGATCGAAGGCCTTGCGAGCGGCTGGCCCAGTGACCAGATCAACCGCCTGGGCGCGGAACTGATCGAGAGCCTCCGCGTCGCGACGGAGATCGTGAATCCGAGCGGCCTGGTCGAATCGCCCGAGCAGCGCGTTCCGGTCGTCCAACTGGTCGGTACTCAACCCTTCCACGAGCGTGAGGTTGGGTACCCGGAAGCCGAGGTTGCTCGCGACACGTTCCTCGTCGCTCATGTTCTTGGTTCGCGGGTCGCCAAGCACCTTGAACGGGTTGTAGCCGTTGCCCAGAGCGTGCGCGTTGCCGTAACCCGGGTTCGGCGGCACGGCGACATAGGGCGGCAACCCGCGGTTGGACGCGACCCGAAACTTCGCGACGTGCGAACCGATGCACGGCATCTCGTTGTCTTGAGCGGATGCGTTGCAGTAGTACCCCGTTTGCGCCAGGTGCAAACTCGACGAGTGCTGCGTCGAGGGGTGGTGGATCGACCGAAGAATGGTCAGTTTGTCCATGACGCGGGCTTGCCGGGCCATCAGTTCGCAGAACTGCACCCCGGGCACGTTCGTGGAGATGGCGGCGAACTCGCCGCGAATCTCCGCCGGGGCTTCCGGCTTGGGATCGTAGGTTTCAAACTGGGACGCGCCACCACCTTGCACAACATAGATGATTGCGGTATCGGGCGGAGAATCGCCACTCGCAGCGTGTGCCCGCAGTCGGAATACGTCCGGCAAAGACAGTCCGGCAAGTCCCGTGAGACCGGCTTGAATCACTTGTCGGCGAGTTGTTCCGTCGCGGTGGCGGAAGGTGGGCACGATAACAACCTTTGTGCGGAATCGCTCAACGGTGGGAGTTGTGCGGGGGTAGGAAGAAGAAGTATCCCAGTTACCGATAACCAGTGCGAGAGAATTCAAGCCGGCGCGGGTTTCCGCGAGCAATCGGGCGTGGAACGGCCAGTTGTTGCTGACTCGCTCTCGTGGTTAGGTTACACTCGACAGCCCACCACGCACCGCGCAACCTCGCCGGATCACCATGTCGAACGCCCTCACAACTCGGTCCGAGCCGCCGGGCGTGCTGACGCGCCGCAGGTTGCTTGGGCAAGCCGCCGCTTCGTTCGGTGCGTTGCTTCTGCCGACTGCGACCGCACGCGCGGGAAGTGCCGTCCCGAAAGCGAAGGCCGCGATCGTTCTGTTTCTGCAAGGCGGGCTGTCGCACTTCGAGACCTTCGACCCCAAGCCCGACGCACCGGCGGAGGTTCGCGGCGAGTTCGGGACCATCGCCACCACGGTTCCCGGCGTCCAGTTCAGCGAACACTTGCCGCGACTGGCCCAGCGGTTGAATCGCTTCAGTGTCGTTCGCAGCGTGTACCATCCCACTCCCGATCACATCCAGGCGATCCACATTACGCTGTGTGGTTGCGAGCTACCCGGCGCGAACATCGATTCGAAGAACCGCAACCTCAGCCCCGCGATGGGGTCCGTGGTCGCGAAGTTGCGCGGCGCGCACGAGGCAGGCGTGCCCGGTTACGTGACGATTCCCCACCGCGACCAGCTCGGCCACCGCTTACACTACGGCGGCGCCGGCGCACTCGGCGCGAGCTTCGCGCCGATCGACTCCGGTCTGTTGCCCACGCGAGCCGACGCGCCGTACGACATCCCGACAAGTTACCGGATGAACCCGGCGCTGACGGCGGAACGGCTGCGGGATCGCGTTGAGCTCCTGGAGCGATTCGAGCCGCGCGAGCCAACCAACGCGCTCTTCCGCGACGGGGTCAAGTTGCTGGCGCGGGGTGCGGTCGCCAAAGCCTTCGATCTCGGTGCCGAGCCGCTTGTCCTGCGCCGGCGTTACGGCGACCACGGCATGGGGCAGGAAGCCATCCTCGCGCGGCGGCTCGCGGAATCGGGGGTGCCGTTCACGCTCGTCAACTTCGCGCTCGACCAGATCAAAGGGCAGGACTGGGACACGCACGAAGACAACTTCCGCCTGATGAAAACCGATCTGCTCCCGCCGATGGACCGCGCGGTGAGCACGCTGCTCGACGACTTGCACGATCGCGGACTTCTGGACACGACGCTCGTCGCGATTCTGAGCGAGTTCGGCCGCACGCCGAAGATCAACGCCAAGTCGGGTCGCGACCACTGGCCGAACGTGTTCTCCGTCGTGCTCGCGGGTGGCGGAATCAAACCGGGGATCGTCGTGGGCAGCAGCGCCAGCGGAGGCGACGTGCCGAAGGATCGCCCGATCCACATCTACGACGTGTTGGCAACGATCTACCACCAACTCGGCATCCCGCTGAACGAAACGTATCGGGACAGCGGAGGACGCCCCGTGCCGATCATGTCGGAAGGCAAGCCGATCGCGGAACTGCTCTGACCGCCGTTACGCACCGATGTACTTCTTCGGGATCTCCGCGGCGGATGGCAGGCAGAGCCTTCACCGCGCCCAGCGGGGCACACTGGGTCGATGCTTGGCGGATTCATTTCGGGATCCGACCTACGGAGAATCTGCGCTCGATGCGAGTGACGTTCCCCTGCTTGTCCTTCACCGAGACCACGAGCGTGCCGCTCTCCAGTCGGTCAATCGCTTTCGTCAGTTTCAACTCCCAGATGCCCTGCCCGACTGACTTGAACTTCGCCGCCAGATTCTCACCCGCGGGCGCACCATCGACCGAGAAGTCGGCCACGGCGCGGAGGCTGGCGGTGTCCAGCCCCGAATCGTAGTCATGCATGCCGATCAGAATACGCGTCAACTCCGCGTTGGTTCCGGCGCGCGGGTAGGTGAGCGTCAGCGTCGGCCGACTGTCGTCCTGCAACCAGCCGCTGCCCCGTGCGGCTGGTTGAGCGGCGTCGTAATCGAGGTCGATCGGACAGCCGAGGTCGATCCAACGAACCAGAGTGCGGCGGGCCTCGTCGTCCAGCGCCGGCACCTTGATCTTCTTACCGTCGGCTCCCGCGTAGGTTCCGGCAACGGCCTCCGGCGGCGGCATGATGCTGCCGCTAAACGCGAGGTTGACCAGCCGACGGCTCTCCGGCTTGTTGGCAAACGGCTGACCCTTGTAGCGCAGCGAATCGGGGTCGCCCGAAACCGTCTCGCACGCGAAGTCGTCGTTGCTCCAGCCGTCGAGGCGCTGACCGTGGATCTTCCACGCGAGCAGACTGCGGCGCGCCTGGAACAGCCGGACGTAACGCGACGCCTGCGGGTGCGCCCAGTTGCCGACCGGCGACTTGTGGCCGAACTGGCCCGCGTGGTCGAGTGCCAGGCGGAAGAACGTACCCGGCACCTTGCCCGGCGGACCGGAGACGAGGCCCCCCAGACTGCCGGGCCCCTGTATGAGCGCGTCGTCGTCCAGCACGAGATTGCCCGCCGGTTTCTCGCTGGTCTTCGTGTGGCAGGCGATACAACTCCGGTCGAGGATCGGCTTGACGTCGCGGTAGTACTCCACGTTTTTCACGCTCTTCTCGAAGCGCAGGCTGGTCTCGTCCTTCACGTCCCACTTCGTGCCCGATTGATCGGCCTTCTTGATGGAGAGCAGCGGCGTTTGCCTGGTCAGATCAAACGGCTGGTAATCTGGCTTCGCGGCGGCGGTAAGCTTGAAGTCGGTCGGCTCCTGACTGTGGGAATGGCATCCGCCGCAGTCGTTGCGAACCTCGCCGGGCCGGACCTGATGCCACGTCTGTGCCATGTTCAACACCATCCCATCCTTGTCCAGGGTCTGGAACGTGAACGGCAGATCGGCCGGGATCTTCGCGAGGAAACTCGTATCCGGGTTGCCGTCGGGGTCGAGCGGTTGCTTGCTGTCCGTGCCGAACTTGCGCAGCGGGAATTCGCCGAGGATGCGCAACCGTTCGTTGGCGACATTCCACCAGAGTCGCTTCCCCTTGCCTGTGTACCGGGGGTCGGTGGTCGGCTCCGTGACCAGGACGCGGACGGCGTGGATCTCGCTGTTGTCGTATCGGCAGGTGTCCGCGCCCTGAACGAACCAGTTGCCCGCGATGTTGGTGTAGGACAGGGTGCCCAGACCCTGGAACGGGTCGTTGCCGCCGACGTACGCCGCAGTCACGCCGTCGCGGGGCACACTGCCGTTGGGGTAACTTTCGCGCTTGTAGAAACTGCTCGTCCCAACGAGGCCGAACGGCGTCCCTTCAGGCAGGTGCTTCGAGAGCTTCCCATTGTTGAGGAGTGGCGCCAGTCGTGACGGTTCGTCCACGCCATAGATGCGTTTGTACGGCACCAGCGCACGCGGCCACTGCTCGTTGAAATTCGGGTCGTTCTTGATGAGCAGCATCTGACCGGGTTCGTCGATCGCTTTCCCTGACTTGATCAGGTAGATACCGCTGTCGATGGCCGGCTTCTTGATGCCGTTGTTGCTGTTGACCGGTCCAGGCGACCAGACCGCGAGCAGGTGATTGTCGGGCGCGCCGGAGGGGTGCGTCACCTTCCCGACGCGCGACGACTTCGGATCGCTCACGTCAGCGAGACGGGCTGGGGCGTCGAACGCGGTCACGAAGGTGGTGAGCCGTTCCAGACCGCGTGGCGTGAAAGGAATGCGGCTGTACTCGCTCCCGTTGTACGCGAGGTTGCGCGGATCCTTGACCGAAGCCGGACCGAAGAACGGCTGCCCGGCGGGCGCGTCCGGCGCCATCTTATAGAAGGTGCCGAAGCCGAGGTTGTTCAGGTTGTAATACTCCTCGACCACAATCTGACTGTCGGAGAGTTGGGTCATGAAGTGATAGGCCGTGTCGCCAGACGGCCCGAAGGCGCTGACCAGCGGTGCCCAGTTGGTGCCGTCGGGGTGGATGGTCCAGACGGCCCACAGGCGCAGGTCGCGCAGTCCTTGCGACTCGTAGCTGGTGAACATCACCCGGCCGTCCTTGAGGATCGTCGGGTGGAGCGCGGAGTTGACGTTCATGTGGCCGATCAACTCGACGTTGCCGCCGTCGTCGTCCATGACGAAGAGTTGCAGTGTGGTCGGGGTGTAGCCCTTGGTCGGCTGGAAGCCGTTGCGGTTGCTCGTGAACATCACGCGGCCGCCCGGCAGCGGGCACGGCCCGAGGTTGTACACGCCCGGCGACTTCAACCCCTTCGCGGCCACGCCCGTGTTCGGCGTGAACACTTGGTTCGTGAGCTGCACGATCTTCTTCGTCTTGACGTGGATCTTGAAGATGTCCGCGCTCTCGGCGGTTAACTTCTCACTACCCGGTTTCGTGACGTTGTGGAACCGGGCGAAGTAAACCGATTCGCCGTCGAAGGAGACGAACGGGTCGGCGATCGCGTCGTCACCGGCGGCAACGAGGACTTCCTCCGTGCCGTCGGGGTGGAGTCGCATCAGGTCGGAGCCGGGTTCGCCACGTAGAGGTGAGAAGACTTCGGTCCAGGCGATTTGCTTGTCGTCGCCCTTGCGCGGCGCGCGGACGTACACGATGTCGTAGTCGTATTTCACCGCCGCATCTTTCGAGATGTGCGGTGGGCTGACGCCGAGCGGGCGCGCCTTCTTCTCCTGCCCGACCAGATCGGGCACCAGAGCCGCAAGGACACCCAGCAGCAGTAGCGAAACGACCCGCTTCATTGGTGTGGTCCCCGTGTCAAGCCGCTCGCAGGCGGCTTTAGTCCTTACCCACGCCCTGTTTGTACGCGCGCTGCGGCGGTGAGCCAATCAACACGTAGCGAGTCAGTTTGTCGGCCTTGATCGGGATCAGGTTCACCCCCGGCACGAGACCGTGCGCCAACAGGCCGCCGCCCAGGTCGTAGGGTCGCGCTTGCGCATCGCGGCATCGCGCGCGCCGCGGTCGCCGAGGATCAACCGGGCCGCGACACCGGCTTCGACGCGATCTTTCTCCGTTCCGATCTCGATCGTGCTCTTGAAGTTGCCGACCAGCGTGACCACCTTCAGGCTCGTGTTCACCTTGGGATCGAACCGCAGGGTGCCATCGACGCGCAGCCAGTTTACTCGCGCCTTGTCGTGCTGGCCCTGAACCGGGACGGTGCGGCTCGCGGGGATGACCACCCGTGATCCGCCGGCGGGGACGGTGTTCTTGTCCCACGTCTTCGGGGCGCCACAGTTGCCGCTCGCCACCGCGACGTGCGTGGCATCGTGGTCATTGACCAACTCGAACAATGCCTGATGTTCTTCGGCCTAGATTGGATCGCCGGGGTGGGCGTGTTTCGGGTCGTCGTTCGCTTTGTGTTCTTTATGGTCTTTGTGATCCACGGCGGAACCGACGGACATTCCCAACCACGCAATCGCCACGGCAGCCAGCACGCCCATTATCGCTTTTGTTGTCATCCGCGGAATCATCATCGCTCCTGTGTTCAGGGACGTCATGGAAGCGGCCACGAGGGTTGTTGACGCCGGTTTCGCCGGCACAATGACCGCGGGTATTTGTGGTGGCTCGTTGCAGGCCGTCGAGGAGTTGTTGCAACTCCCGATCGCTATTGCACGGTGGGGATGATACTGGCGGGAACTTCTCTTGGAGGCTACCTCCTCCGAGGAACGGTTACAACACATTCCCAAAAAAGCTGCGGCTCTCGCGAGTCGGAAAAGTCTTGTCCGCGAACGCGGCCTGCCGTAGAGTCAGGCTCCCGCCTGTTGCCTTCGCTCCCCGCCAGTTCTTCACGCTGGAGAGAACCATGACTGGGGTGCTTGTTCCGCGCGTGAGCTTCTCCATTCTGGCAGGATTGGTTCTTGTTTGCAGCGCGTCTCCAACACGGGCAGACGACAACAAGAATCCGAATGCGACCGAGATCATTCGCTCGGCGCAGAGCGGTCCCTGGTCGTCGCCAACCACTTGGACAGGAGGCAAGGTTCCCGGTACGGGAGCACGCGTGTTGATCCGGGAAGGGCACCGCGTCGTATACGATGTCCAATCGGATCGGGTGATTCGGGCAATCAACATCGCGGGCATACTGGATTTCGCCAACAACAAAGACACACGCCTCGACGTGGGCCTGATCAAGATTCAGGCCGGTGACGAGTACAGCGAGGAAGGCTTCGATTGCGAGGCTCACGTCGCTGAACCTGATCCGAAGAAGCCGCGCCCGGCTTTACAGGTCGGCACCCCCGATCACCCCATCGAGGCCGGACACACCGCTCTCATCCGCCTGACGTATGTCGACGGCCTCGACAAGCAGTCCTGTCCCGCCATTGTCTGTTGTGGTGGGCGGATGGACTTCCACGGCGTCCCCCTGAGCCGATCCTGGGTCAACCTGGCTGCGGCCGCCAAGAAAGGGGACGCTGTCGTTGCCCTCGCTGAACCGGTGAAGGGCTGGAAGGTAGGCGACCGGGTCATCCTCACGGCTACCAAACTCACGTACACGAAGATCAACGGCACCGAGGAGCGGACCATCACCGCCATCGACGGCGCGAAACTCACGCTGAACCAACCGCTCGAGTTTGAGCACAAGGGCGACGGCCCAAACCGGGGCGAGGTCGCCAATCTGAGCCGCAACGTCATCGTCGAGTCGGCCGACCCCAAAGGAGAACGCGGCCACACGATGTATCACCGCTACTCCGCCGGTTCGGTCAGTTACGCCGAGTTCCGGCACCTCGGCAAGAAAGATGTGCTCGGCAGGTATGCGATTCACTTCCACCTTATCCGAGACACCATGCGCGGCAGCAGCGTCATTGGCGCGAGCATCTGGGACTCGCACAACCGCTGGCTCACGATTCACGGCGCGGATTACCTACTGGTCCGCGACTGCGTCGGCTATCAATCCGTCGGCCACGGCTTCTTCATGGAGGATGCGACGGAACAATACAATGTGCTCGACCGAAACCTCGCCGTGCAAGCCAAACGGGGGAAAAAGCTGCCGAAGCAAATCCTGCCGTTTGACGACAACGACGGTGCCGGCTTCTGGTGGGCCAGCGGGCGCAACACCTTCACGCGCAACGTGTCCTGCGACAACGACAACTATGGGTACTTCTTCGATATTGCCACGGACAAGGTGGACGTGCCCACGCGGATGCCGGACGGCACCACTCAAAAGCGCGACGTGCGGACCATCCCCTTCTTCCGCTTCGAGGAGAACGAGGCCCACACGCAACGGCTCTACGGCTTCAAGTTCGGCACCGACCGCGACAGTCGCCTGATCCGCGGTGACCGGCAGCATCCGTTCGTCGTCCGCAACCTCAAGGTCTGGGAGACCCACTACAACCTCCAGCCCAGCCTGGCCTACTTCCTCCTTGACGGGTTGAAGCTCTCGGGAGGGACGTACAGCATCTACAGGCCGGAGTACGATCATCACGTCTATCGCAACTTGCATTTCGATCACATCGGTCTGCGCGGCCTCGGTCGCGCCGGTTCGGCGGACGGTGGCGGCTACGAAGCGGTCAGCGTCCAGCAGGGACCGTTTACCTGCGAGAACATCACGTTCGAGGACTGTCGTTGTCAGCAACCGTTGTTTGCCTTCAATGCCGCCGGGTCGAAAGCCGGTCAGGTGGGCCACTTCCGAAACATCGTCGTGAAGAACAGCCTTGCCAAGGAAGGGACGGTGAACGATTACGTGCCCCTCGAGGTCTGAGGTTCCCCAAGTTTGGTGGACACGAAGTTAACGGTGTAGACTCTGCTCAAGGAGTTCACCAATGGCCCGCGCCCGAACGACGTATGCGGCGGAGTACAAGCTCTCGGCCGTCAAGATGATCACCGACCAGAAGCTCTCCGTCGC
>CAMDQN010000169.1 GCA_945905925.1 Singulisphaera sp. GP187 | reverse complement strand
GCGTTGGATCTGTGGGCGAAGGCGACGAAACAAACGCCCTACGACGCGGCGATCGATCTGTGCGCACGACTGGGCATTGAACTGCCGACACTCACCCCGGCGTCACGTAACAGGGAAGAGGAACCCGTAACCTCGGAATCGCTACAATGGCCTCGCGAGGTTCACAAACCCGCCGCCCCTGCCAATTCCATTTCACGCTGAACCAACACACAAGGGTCGCCCACGCCGGCGCACTGTGAAACGGACACGGCGGCTGGGGGTACTCGAAGGGAGCGATCCGGTCGGGCACGGCCACGGTCCGCACGGCTCGCCGAACGTCGCGGTCCACTTCACTCCCTACCGTGAAGCCGCGGGTACGGCGACGAAGCCGCCACCGGGCCGAACGACGAGCGGCTCGGCCAGATCCACCCAACCGCCCGCACCGGCCACCGCTTCGGCGATCAGGTCCGAGCGGTCGCCGGTGGCGGGGTCGATGCGGAACACGGACACCGACGTGCCGGGCTCGACCCCGTCGAGGTGGAAACGGTCGATGAGCCGGTCCTCGGCGAACCGGAAGGTGAAGTGTGGGTCGCGGTACAGCGGCAGCATGTTAGGTCCGGCGGTCGGGTGGCGAATGGGCCGTGGGGTGCAATTCGGGCACGTAACCGCCGCGGATCGCACGTACCGTCAGTTCGGGCGTCAGCACCTCGACGCCCACGCCGCGTGGTCGCCCGACGCGGTCCGCGTACCCGCCCGCGGTCCAGGCCAAGAGGGTACTGCCCAGAACCAGATGCCGGGGTTCGTTTGACACCCGGCAGCAGGACGAACACGCCGTCCGGCAACGCGTCCAGGTTCGCGGTGTGCGTTCGCTTCGAGTGATCCGGGGTAACCCGCTGGGCATGAAGTTGGCGGTCGATCTCGACCGCCGACAACAGCGACTCGCTCTCGGTGCCGGCCACGAGTGCCCTGCGGAAGGCGTCGAACCGTCCGCGCCGGCACTCGGCACAGGGGCGGTGCCCGGCGGCGAGCGCCGTCGCCTCGTCGAGGAAGAACAGTTCGGTGTAGTGCCCCGGCGTCATCACCGCCCGCTTCCGCCCTTTGAACTGCAACAGGCAGACGATCCACCGCGTCAGTTGCCACGGGCGGCGGATCTTGCCCTCCCCGTCGTGCAAGCACCCGCGGTTGCCCATGAACAGCCCGCGGTCGGGGACCGCGACGATCTCGCCCCGCGGGGTCACCCGGTTCTGTCGCGACACCGATGCGATCCTGTGGTTCACCGGCAGAGAGCGGTTCGCGTCGCTACGTACTTCTACTGTAACCGATTCTTTGACTGACCCTCGCCACCGATTATCCTGAGGTCCAGACAGGAGATCGGTCGCGAGGAGTCGAAGCGATGTCGCTCTTGGACAAGGCTGAGGCCCAAGCCCTGTTGACTGACGCCAACCTCACGGCGGCTACGGTCCGGGGTTGCGCGGACCGGTTGACGGGTTTCCTCCAACGCTATTTGCCCCAGTTCTACCGCATCGAGCAACGGGACAACGCGACGCTCGTCATCCGGGGCTTGATCAGCGGACTCCAGCGCAAGACCTGTGAACCCATCGCCATTGCGGCTCAATTGCCGCGCAAGCCCATCCAATTCTTCGTCGGGTCTGGCAAATGGGACGACGAGGCCGTCACGACCGAACTCCGACTCCACGTCCGCGAAGAACTCGCCGTGCCCGACGGGGTCGTGGTCATCGACCCCAGTTCGTTTCCCAAGAAGGGAACGCATTCCTGTGGCGTCGCACGGCAGTGGTGTGGCCGATTGGGCAAGGTCGAATCCTGCCAGGTCGGAGTCTTCTTGGTCTACGCCGCGAAGGACGGCTACGCCCCGTTGGACCGACAACTCTACCTGCCCGAGGAGTGGGCCAAGGACAAGGCTCGCCGCGCGAAATGCCATGTGCCCCCGAAAGTCAAGTTCCAGGAGAAGTGGCAGATCGCGTTGGATCTGTTGGACCGGAGCCTGCCCGATCTGCCCCACGGTTGGATCGCCGGCGATGACGAGTTTGGTCGGGCGTCCCAGTTCCGTGCGGAACTGCGGTCGCGGAAGGAGCGTTACATCCTGGATGTGCCGTGCAACACCCTGGTGCGTGACCTCCGGAAGCGGCGACCGCCCCGGAAGCAGGCCGGTGTGGGCCGCAAGCGTGAGGTACCGTTCCAACGAGTCGATGAGTGGGCGAAGAGTCGACCGCCGTCGCGGTGGGAGCGGTTGACCGTGCGAGACGCGGAGAAAGGGCCGCTACAGGTCGATGCGATGGCGGTGCCGGTCCGGGCCAAACAGGAGGGTCGGGTGGGGCCGGAGGAGCGCCTGGTGGTGATGCGGAATGTGGGTGAGTCGGGAATCGACTACGCGCTCTCGAACGCGGCGGCTGAGGTTCCGCTGGTCGAGGTGGTACGGGCTCAACGTCAGCGTCACCGGATCGAGGAGTTCTTCGGTGCGGGCAAGGGTGATGCGGGTTTGGGCCACTACGAGGTGAGGAGTTGGGTGGGTTGGCACCATCACATGACCCTGGCGATGGTGGCGATGTGGTTCCTGAGTTCGGAGCGGCGTCGGGTCGGGGGGGAAAACCCCGGCGGTGACGCTCGCGCAGTTGCGTCAGATCTTCACGCGGTTACTGCGGTCGCCGCCCTCGACCGCCGAGGAGATCGCAGCCGAGGTCACGCGGGTGCTCCAGCGCAACGAGGAGTCGAGGATCTACCACTGGCACAAGGTCACCGGGACGTTCCCGCCACGCCGAGTACGCCCTGATACAAGCTGAGGATTTGAGATCCTGGAAACGGTTACAGTAGAACTACTCCTCGGCGTTGAAAACGCGTCGGACGGGCACGGAACACGCGTCGAAGTGCTCAGAATCGTCGTAGCTCGCGTCTTGCGCAGCGCCCATAGGAGTTCTTTTATTCCGTATAACCATAGGTATGTAGACGACCACACACTGCGCTTCGCTTGTGGGGGTCTCGAAGCAACTGCGCAGGCCGTCGTGTGCGCAGCGCACGAGGGGGCAATAAACACTTTTAGGCGACGCCGACGCCCGCTCGGCACAGTTCACGACAGTTACCCCCTGTTCGCGACGCCCCCGGCTCGTTCAGTGCGACGCCGCCACAAGACGGTTGCGACGAGGTGGTACACCCGGCGATCCCAAATCCACTATTTGATTTCATTCTCCTCGGCCTTCACGACACACAGGTCCAACGGGCCGTGAGCAACGGAGCCGCGGCCGAAACGATCCGAAGGCCGACGTACACATCTCGCCGTGGCCGGTGTCCCGGTGGCGGCGCTCTCGACGGCCCGTACCCGGTGTGAGATGATGGCCGGTCCTCCCGGAGTTCCGACATGCCCCGCCTCGCGATCGTGACCGTCGCCTCGATCTTCTTGACCGCGTCCGCGGTCCCCGCCGCCGACCCGCCGCGGGTGGTGCGGGAGAACATCGAGTGGCTCGACGTGTGGGTGCCCGGCAACGCGGTGAAGGACCAGCCCCGCGTGCTGCTGATCGGCGACTCGATCACCCGCGGGTACTACAAGACGGTCGAGGACAAGCTCAAGGGCAAGGCGGTCGTGTGCCGGCTGGCGACGAGCAAGAGCCTCGGCGATCCGGGCCTGCTCGACGAGGTGAAACTCGTTCTCGGCCAGGCCAAGTTCGACGTGGTCCACTTCAACAACGGAATGCACGGCTGGGGGTACACCGAGGGCGAGTACGTGAAGGCGATCCCCGACCTCGTCGCGACGATCCGCAAGGGCGCACCGGGGGCGAAGCTCGTGTGGGCCAGCACGACGCCGGTGCGGGTGAACGGGAAGATCGAACAACTCGACCCGAAGACCGACCGCGTGAAGGCCCGCAACAAGTCCGCAGCCGAGGTCATGGGAAAGGAGAAGATCCCGACCAATGACCTGTTCGCCTTGGTGGTCGAAAAGCCGGAACTGTTCTCCAACGACGGCGTGCACCTGAACGCGAAGGGCTCGGCCGCGATGGGCGAACAGGTCGCGGCGGAACTACAAAAGGCGCTCGGCGGCTCGAAGTGAGTGGCCCGCTCCGGGCCGGAGGGCGTGTGATGTCCCCGTTCGTTCGAGTGGTTCCCGCGGCGCTGGTGCTCCTCGCCGGTCTGGGCGCGGTTCCGGCACCCGCCGAACCGTCCGCGGGCCTCTCCGCGGACGACGCGAAGCAGATCGCCCGCGACCTGAAGGAACTGGACGAGCGACTCCGCGCCCTGCGGAAGCCGGAGAACGCCGACCTCCACGCCGACGCGGAGGCGTTCCGCAAGGGCGTCGAGTGGGCGCTGAAGTACGAGACCAAACTCGAACCGGCGGACGTCGCGCTCATCAAGAAGGCGCTCGTACGCTGCGCCGAACGCACCGACGCGCTGGCCGCGGGCAAACCCGCCTGGCCCGACCGGAAGGGGAAGGTCGTTCGCGGCTACGCGTCCGCGGTGGACGGCTCGGTGCATCCGTTCGGCCTCGTCGTCCCCGCGAGCTACGACCCCAAGAAGCCGATGCGGCTCGACGTGGTGCTCCACGGCAGCACGAAGCCGGTGGGCCTGAGCGAACTTCGCTTCATGAACCGTTTCGACGACGGCGACACGACGGCGAAGAGCGCCCCGGACGCGAACTTCATCGAACTGCACCCGCTCGGACGGGTCGAGAACTGCTACCGCTGGGCCGGGGAGACCGACGTGTTCGAGGCGATCGAGGCCGTGTGCCGCAACTACACGATCGACCGCGACCGGGTCGTGCTCCGCGGCATGTCGATGGGCGCGTCGGGTACCTGGCACCTGGGCCTCAAGCGCCCGGACAAGTTCGTCGCGCTCGGCCCGTACTGCGGGTACGTCGACACCCGCGAGTTCTCCAACACGCCGCTGGCCAACTTCGTGAAGGTGGGCGAACTCCCGGCGCACCAAGAGAAGGCGCTGCACATGCTCGACTCGGTCGACTACGCCGCGAACGCGGGCGTCGTGCCGGCGGTCGCGTGCATGGGCGAGAAGGACGTGTTCTTCCAGGCACACGTCCTGATGGGCAAGGCGATGGAGAAGGAAGGGCTCAAGATGGTCAACCTGATCTCGCCCGGCACCGGGCACGTGATCGACCCGAAGACGCACGCCGAGCAACTGAGGCGCATCAAGGAGTTCGCCGACACGGGGCTGAACCGTTCACCGAAGCGCCTGCGGTTCGTGACGTGGACGCTCAAGTACAACGAGTGCCACTGGCTGCGGGTGCTCGGCCTCGGTGAGCATTACTCACGGGCGGAACTGGAAGGGTCGGTCGCGGACGACGGCTCAGTGGAGGTGAAGGAGCCGAAGAACGTGACCCGGTTCGCGCTCGCGCCGCCGGTGCTGCAAGGCGCGAACCCGAAGTTGCGCGTCGGCGGAACGGACGTCGTGCTGCCGCCCCGCGGCGAGAACGCGCCGCCCGCGCAACACGTGATCGGCCGCAAGGATGGGAAGTGGGCGTACCTCGGCCGACCGGACGCGGTCGCACTCGACGGCAAGCGGCCGGGCGTGCAGGGGCCGATCGACGACGCGTTCACCACGCCGTTCCTGTGCGTCCGCGGGACCGGCAAGGCGTGGAACCCGGCGGTGCGGGCGTGGGCCGACGCGAGCCTGAAGCGGTTCGCCCACGAGTGGCACCGTTACTTCCGCGGCGAGTTGCCTGTGAAAGACGACACGGCCGTGACCAACGAGGACGTGAAGAAGTACAACCTGATCCTGTTCGGCGACCCCGGCTCGAACGCGCTCATCGCCCGCGTGCTGCCGAAACTGCCGCTCACGTGGACGGAGAAGGAACTCGCCTTCGGCAAGCACAAGTACGCCGCGGCCGACCATGCCCCGCTGATGATCCAGCCGAACCCCCTCGCCGCCGGCCGCTACGTTGTCCTCAACGGTGGGCACACGTTCCGCGAGAAGGAACTGGCATCGCTCAACTACCTGCTCTTCCCGCGACTGGGTGACTGGGCGATCCTCAAGGTCGGTGCGAAGGCCCCGGTGAACCCGTCCGACCCGCTCGAAGAAGAGGTGATTCGGGCCGGGTTCTTTGACGAGCGCTGGCTCCTGCCGTGACGCGAACGGGTCGATCCGAGTATACACCGCCGCCACAAGGTTCTTCCCATGACCTCCGCTCTCCGTCTCGGCTGGCTGATCGCGTTCGCTTGCGTCCTCTGGACACCGCCCGCGATGGCTGCGGACCCGCCGGTGGTGTCGCGCATCGCGTTCGGGTCGTGCGCCAAGCAGGACAAGCCGCAGCCGATCTGGGACGCGGTGATTGACACGAAGCCCCAGCACTTCGTCTTCCTCGGCGACAACATCTACGCCGACACCGAGGACATGGACGTGATGAAGGCCAAGTACGCGCTGCTCGGCAAGCAACCGGGGTACATCAAGTTGAAGGCCGCGTGCCCGGTGCACGCGACGTGGGACGACCACGACTATGGGAAGAACGACGCCGGGGCCGAGTACCCGAAGAAGAAGGAGGCGCAGCAGGTGTTCCTCGACTTCTTCGAGGCTCCCAAGGACGACCCGCGGCGGACCCGCGAGGGCGTGTACTCGGCGCAGGTGTTCGGCCCGCCGGGCAAGCGGGTGCAACTGATCCTGCTCGACGCCCGGTACTTTCGTGGTCCGTTGAAGAAGGGCTTCAAGCCGGGCGAACCGGGCGAGGGTCGCCGCGGCGTGTACGTGCCCAACACCGACAAGGACGCCACGGTGCTCGGCGAGGCGCAGTGGAAGTGGCTCGCGGAGCAACTCAAGGTGCCCGCGGAACTGCGGCTGATCGGGTCGGGCGTACAAGTTGTTCCCGACGAACACGGCTCCGAGACGTGGGGCAACTTCCCGCTGGAGCGCAAGCGCCTGTTCAAGCTCGTCAAGGACACGGGTGCCAACGGGGTGGTGTTCCTGACCGGCGACCGGCACCTGGCCGAGGTCGCGAAGCTGCCCGCCAACCACGCGGACGGGGTCGGCTACCCGCTGTTCGACGTGACCAGCAGCAGCCTGAACGCGCCAAGCGGCAACGTGACCAAGTCCGAGGTGCGCTTCGCCAACGAAATCAACTCGTACCGCGTCGGACTGACCTACTTCGACATCAACTTCGGCACCGTGCTGATCGACTGGGAGCCGGCCGACCCGGTGATCCGGCTCCAAGTGCGCGAAGAACAAGGCGACGTGATCCTCCAGCAGCGGCTGACCCTGAGCCAACTCCGGGCGAAGTCGAACACTTCTTGGGTTGGGGAAAAGGTACTCGCCCTGAAGGCCGGGACATCGCTGACCGACACACCAACGAACGGGGGGCCGGTCACGCTGCCCATCCGGCACCTCGTCTACACGGTGGTGGCGCAGGACGGCGACCGCATCCGGGTGAACTACCCCGGTCAGGAGGGATGGGCGGCGAGTGCCGACTGGGTGCGACTCTCCGACGCGATGGACCACTTCACGACGCGCATCAAGGACGATCCGAAGGACGCGTTCGCGTGGAGCCGTCGCGGGATCGCCAACCGCTACGCCGGCAAGATCGACCTCGCCCTGAAGGACCTGGAGGAGGCCGTCCGGCTCGCCCCGAAGGACTCCGACCTGATCGGCATTCGCGGGATGATGCACTGGGCGAACAAGGATCTCGACAAGGCCGTCGCGGATTACACCGAAGCCGTGAAGCGCGACCCGACGTATGCGGTCGGGTTCCGTAACCGGGCGCTGGCGTGGCACGCGAAGGGCGAGTTCGACAAAGCGATCGCGGACTACACCGAGTCGGCCCGTGTGGCCCCGCACTACGCCCCGGCGATCCACGACCGGGCGATCACATGGCGGGCGAAGGGCGAGTTCCGCAAGGCACTGAACGATCTGACCGAAGCCGTGCGACTCGACCCGCGGTACGCGGCAGCGATGGCCGATCTCGCCCGACTCCTGGCCACTTGCCCGGACGAGAAGGTGCGGGACGGCAAGCGGGCAGTCGAGTTGGCGACGAAGGCGAACGAGTTGACCGGCGGAAAGGACGCGGCCGTTCTGGACGCACTCGCCGCCGCGAGCGCCGAGGCCAGGGACTTCGAGAAGGCCGTCGAGTACCAGAAGAAGGCGCTGGCCGACCCGGTGTTCGAGAAGGGTTCGGGGAAGCCGGCCCGCGAGCGGCTCAAGCTCTACGAGCAGAAGAAACCGTGGCGAGAGTGAACCTCCCGACGACCTGCTCACAACCCGTGGAGAGTTGCCCGTGGTCCGACCGTCCTACTACTTGACGATGGCGATCGTCTGTGCCTTCGTGTCCGCACCGCTTCTTCACGCGCAAGAGAAGCCCGTCGATTTCTACGGCAGGCCGGTCTCGTTCGTGAAGGTGTTCGGACAGCGGAACTGGGGCGAGGCCGCGTCCGGGGCCGTGACCGGGAACAACGTGTACCACGCCTCCGGCCTCGTCGTCGATCGCTCCCTCACGCCCAACCCGGTCTACGTCTTCGATGCGGGCAATAATCGCATCCTCGGCTTCCGCAGTATCGAGAGCAAGTCCGCGGACCGCATCTTCGGGCAACCCGACGCGGCCTCCAGTGCCCCCAACGGTGATTGCAACCGCGGGATGTTCGGAAAGCCGAGTGCGGCGACCCTGTGCCTCACTTCGTTCCCGGTCGGCACGAATGTCGCCGAGCAGTGGATGCGGCACCACCTCGATGTGGACGCCAGCGGGAACCTGTACGTCGCCGACGTGTACAACGACCGCGTTCTCGTCTACTTCGCCCCGTTCAGTGCGGACAAGACCGGGGGCAAGGGCGACACCGTTGCCGACCTCGTCATCGGGCAAGCGGACTTCACCTCCAACGGTCCGAATCGCGGCCGGGGCAAGGGGAAGCCCGACGCGAGTTCGTTGCACATCAGTCTCGGCGGGTTCGACCACGTCGCGTCACGCGGCGTCTCGGTGGACGCCGCGGGTAACGTCTGGGTCGCCGACACGTTCAACTTTCGCGTGCTGCGGTTCCCGAAGGGCAAGACCGAGGCCGATCTGGTCCTCGGCCAAGCCGATTTCACCACCGCAACGGCCGAGCCGAACATGAAAAAGGCGACCCTGGGGACGATGTGTACCCCGACGATCGCACGCGTCGATCCCCGGAGCGGGGAACTGTACGTCGTGGACGAGTACCCCGGCGGCTTCCCCGGTCGGGTGCTGGTGTTCAAGCCGCCCTTCAAGAACGGGCAACCGGCCGAGCGCGAGTTTAAAGTGAAGCAGAAGCTCGAAGGCGACTACAAGGGCGGCTACCGCCTCACGCACGCGTCGGCGCTGGCGTTCAATCCCGTGAAGACCGACGACTGGATCGACCTGGAGACGAAGACGCACAAGTACCGCGACGGGCACCTGTGGCTGTGCGACCCGAACCGCTGCATGTTGCTCGACAAGGACGGCGAGATCCTGCTGACGATCGGTGCGCCGGACACCGTCACCCGCGGCGGGCGGTTCGACGTGTACGGGCGCAGCGGGCTGGACCCGCACGCCCCGTTCAACCTGATCTGGCCCGGCGGCTCCATCGGCTTCGACGCGAAGAACAACATCTACATCGCGGACGAGGCCCGCAACCGCGTGTCCCGCTACGAGTTGCCCTACCGCGTCCGCAAGACCGAGAAGGGGTTGGCGCTCCCTGCCGCCAACGGCGGGCTGTTCCCCGATTACCCCACCGACGCGGTTCACTGGCGTGCCGACCGGGTCGGCGTGGTCGCCTTCAAGAACCAACTGATCGTCCGCGACCACCAGCGCTACATGGTCTGGAACGACTACCTCAAGAAGCCGGACGGCGCACCGGCCGACCTCTTCATCGGGCAGGACGGCGGCGACAACGTCAAGAAGCGGAACAACATCATCGACCGCTCGCACCACACGATCGACGACAAGAACCGCCTCTGGGCCGGGAGCGAGCACGGCAAGTTGATCGTGTACCAACTGCCGTTCACGAAAGGGGCCGAGCCGCTCCGCACGCTGGTCCCGCTGTACTGGGCCGATGAACCCGACAAGGAGATCCCGTACCGCACCGGGGCGGTGACGTTCGACCCGGTCAACCGCCACCTGTGGGTACTCGACGGGCACCGCCTGCTGCGGGTCCGCAACCCGGACGACTGGAAGGGCAAGTTGCTGGTCGATGCCGTGATCGGGCAAAAGGACCGGACCGCGAACGAGACCAACCGCGGGCAGAAGAAGCCCTCGGCCGACAGTTTCGGCGACGTGAACAGCATCCGCTTCGACCGCCTCGGCAACCTGTTCGTGGTGGACAACACCTACGAGGGCCACCCGAACGGCCGCGTGCTCGCGTTCCTGGCCGAAGACCCGAAGAACCTGAAGGGCATGTTTCCCGCTGTGCGGGCGAAGAACGTGTACTGCGTCGAACGGTTCGACCAGACGGAGTACGGCCGGGCGCACCTCCAAGTGGACCACCCGTTCTCGCCGGTGTCGGTCGCGTTCAGCAAGAGTAACGAGATGGTGATCGGCAACGACGGCTACTACCGCGACAACAAACTGCGCCCGGTGCGGCAACTGTACCTGTACAAGAAGCCGCTGGAAAAGCCGACGCCGGACGCGGTGATCGAGTTGCCGCTGGGGGCCGCAGCCGAGATGCAGTTCGATGACGACGACAACCTGATCGTGATGGACCACACCTGGAATAAAGTGTGGGTCATCAACTACCACAAAGACCCGGCTTGGCTGAAGCCGCTCAAGTGATCGCGATTCCGTTCCCCGGCTCCGGGACTTCGCCCGGATTGAACCGTCGCACCGACTTCGCCACGATTCCCCGGTTCGCAACCCCGTGTCGTGCCGAAGCGTGGTAGCATCGGGCGTTTGTTCACGGAATGTGAGAAGCAACCATGTCGCGGTTACTGCCGGTGATCCTACTGATGGTATTCGTGGGGTGGGGTGCGGACGTCCCGCACCGGACCCGGCTGCGGCCTCAGCCACTCCCGCCCCGGCCCCGCCACCGAGGACACGGCCGTCGCGTTCGTGGAGAGCCTGAAGGGGACCGTTACCCGCGACGAGAAGTCACGGGTGTGGCAAATCTTCTGGGAGGTTAAGCGACGTTGGCGAGCAGTGACTTCCAATAGCCATCCCAGGCCCAATAGTGTTCGGCACGGGATTTGCGCCTTTGTCGGGTTGTGTGCGGTCGGACGTCTCCGTCCGCAAAATTGGCACCCGATCCTTCTCGCCACGATGCCACGCCAACCCAAACCCGCTCCGACCAAACAGAATATCGCCGGCCTGAAG
>CAMDQN010000168.1 GCA_945905925.1 Singulisphaera sp. GP187 | reverse complement strand
TGAGTTCCTGCAAGACCACCAACTGCTTTTCACTGACTCGGACTTTCGCCGCCGTCCCTGGCATCTGTTCGCCTCGCAATGGGTGTTTGGGAGACATACACAAATCCCCGATTTCATGAAACCCCGTTTCCGAGTTGTGGCACTAGGGTTCGCCCACTCGCAGGGAATCATTCACCGGGACATCAAGCCGGCCAATCTGCTCCGGGACAAGAGCGGAGTCGTGAAGGTGGCTGATCTGGGGCTGGCGCGGCTGAACTCAACCGGCGCGGAATCGTCGGACGACGCGGAATCGTCGACCACCAGCGGGCTGACCCAGGCCGGGTCTGTCGTGGGAACGGCGGAATACATGGCCCCTGAACAGGCAATCGACTCGCACTCCGCCGATCACCGGGCCGACGTCTACGCGCTTGGAGCAACCCTCTACTTCCTGCTGGCTGGCACCGCACCGTTCACCGGCAAGTCGGTCCTCGTGGTTCTTCTCAAGCACCGGGACAATCCGATCCCGTTGCTGCGGGATCGGCGGCCCGATGTGCCGCAGGCCTTGGATGCGGTCCTCCAGCGGATGATGGCGAAGAATGTAGCCGATCGGTATCAGTCGATGGCCGACGTGGTGGCTTCGCTGGAAGGGGTAGCGACCTGCCTGAGTGCGACCGGGGCCTCGCAGCCGATGGCCCCCGCGCCGCCGGTGGCAGCCGCGAAGGCAAATACCCCAATTGCGGCAGAGTCGGCCAAACGGAAGCCGTTATCGGTGGTGATCGTCGAACCGTCGCGGGCGCTGACCGGTATTATCCGGAAGTATCTGGAAGCGCAAGGCATCGTGGTCGCGGAGGCTGTCGGCACCGGGACCGCGACCATGGCTGCCATGCTCGACCACCAACCCGATGTGATCGTCTCGGCGCTTCACCTTGAGGACACCACCGGGATCGAACTGGCGAAGAAAATCCGCGCCGAGTTCCTGGACTACGTGCCTGGCTTCGTCCTGATCTCCAGCGAAGCGGACGGAACCGACTTAAGCGGCTTGAGTCGGCTCGACCGGGTCGTGGTACTCCCCAAACCATTCTCGCCCGAACAACTCGTCCAGTCATTGAACCTTGTGACGGGGAAGTCGGTCGCGGTGAAATCGCCGGATGTGTCGGTCCCGATGACCGGGTTGCTGCAGGGGCTCACGCTTGCAGCGTGGAAGCCACGGGAACGTTCCGCTCTCCGGGTGTTGCTCGTGGACGACATCGCCACCGCCCGGGTGCACGTGCGGCACATCCTGCAGGGACTCGGTTTCACGCAGATCACCGAAGCGGCCGACGGGGCTCAAGCAATCGCGGCCGCCACCCGCGAAGACTTCGACCTGATCGTGACCGATTACAACATGCCGCTAATGGATGGCCACGCCCTCATCAGCTACCTGAAGCAAACCCCCAGCACGGCCGCGATCCCGATTGTGATGGTGACCACGGAAACCTCCCCGGCCACCCTCGATCCAGTTCGCAAGCTCGGTGTGGTTGCGGTGTTCGACAAGACATTCCCAACGGCAGAGGTGAAGGCCGTCATTGACAAACTGTTCGGGTGATAAACCGCTTGTGGGGTTGCAGAGCAGGGCCAGCGCGTATTCTTTTTGCCTGAATTTTCAGGGTTTTCGGTGCGCAGTGCGGTCGAAACAGGCCTCTTTTTCAGGGGTCTAATATCACGAAATGCTGGGATTTACGGTGATTTAATACGCGTTGGCCCTGGGTTGCAGAGAGACAACGATGAACGACGTTATTCGCGAATTTCTCCTGGAAACCCACGAGAATCTCGCGCAACTCGACACCGATCTAATCACCCTGGAGAAGAAACCAACCGAGCGGGAAACGCTGGCTCGGGTCTTCCGTACTCTCCACAGTGTCAAGGGGACGGCCGGGTTCATCGGGTTGATGAAACTCCAAGCCGTCGTTCACGCTGCGGAGAGTTTGCTGAGCAAACTCCGCATCGGCGAAATCGTGTTCAACCAGCGAATCGCCACAGCAATGCTGGGAGTGGTCGATGCGATTCGGCAGGTTCTGGCGGCGATCGAGGCTGACGGAAGCGAAGGAACAGGCGATTACACGGTCCTGATCCAGCAACTTGATCGCTTGCGCGAAACCAGCGGTGTCGTTGGTGTCCCCGAGACGCCGCCACGGGCCGCCGCTGTCCCGTCAACAAGTTCGCCTACGCCGTCTCCTCTGGACCCAGCAACTTCACCATCACCCCCGGTTGCGTCTTCACCACTCTCAGCCGTTGTTGCTTCGTCATCGCTGGTACCGCCAGTTTCCGAACAGCCCGCGACCGAGACTCCGACCGAACTGCGGGGCAGCGCCGTCGCCGACACTACGTTGAGGGTAGATGTTGGGTTGCTCGACAAACTGATGGTGCTAATGGGCGAACTTGTGCTCACTCGCAACCAGATCGTGCAGTTCAGTTTATCTCAGGAGAACACTGCTTTTCTTGGCACCGTGCAACGGTTCAATCTGCTGACCACGGAGCTTCAGACCAATGTGATGAAAACCCGGATGCAGCCCATCGGGAATGTCTGGAGCAAGTTCCCGCGCGTGGTCAGGGACTTGTCGGTCGCGTGTGGCAAGCAAGTCCGCTTCGAGATGGACGGGCAAGAGACTGAACTCGACAAGACGATTATCGAAGCGATTCGCGACCCGCTTACCCACATGATTCGTAACGCAGTGGATCACGGCATCGAATCACCCGAGGTGCGGGTGTCGGCCGGCAAGTTCCCGGTGGGCCAGTTGTCCCTCCACGCCTTCCACGAAGGCGGCAAGGTTATCATCGAAATCGTCGACGACGGCGGCGGGATCGACCCGCAACGGGTGCGCGAGAAGGCGGTTCGATCAAAGACGGTGTCGGCCGAGAACGCGGCGCGGATGTCCGACTCGGAACTCGTCAACCTCGTCTTCCTGCCCGGCTTCAGCACCACGGACAAAATCACCCACTTCTCCGGTCGCGGCGTCGGGATGGACATTGTGCGTACCAACATCGAGAAGATCGGCGGGGTGGTGGACATCAACAGCCGAGTCGGACAAGGCACCACCGTCCGAATGATGATCCCGCTCACCCTGGCCATCATCCCGGTACTGACAGTGACAAGCGGCGGCGAGCGATACTGCATCCCGCAGGTGAATCTGCTGGAACTGGTCCGACTGGAAGGCGAACAAGCAACCCGCGGGATCGAGTCGATCCACGGCACCCCGGTGTACCGCCTGCGCGGCAACCTGCTGCCGGTGGTGTACCTCGATGAACAGTTGCGAGGCGACTCCAACCGAGCCGCGACGGGGGAAATCAACATCGTCGTCCTTCAGGCCGATGACCGTCAGTTCGGGCTGGTTGTGGACGCCATTCACGACACAGAAGAGATCGTCGTAAAGCCACTCCAGAAACAACTCAAGGGAATCACCGCGTTCGCCGGGGCCACGATCCTGGGAGACGGTCGCGTCTCCCTGATTCTGGATGTTGTCGGGCTGGCGCAGCGAACAAACGTCTCCGGTGCGCGCGTTCGGGTTCTGGATGAGAAGGCCCGCGGAGTGTCAGAAGCAACATCCTCGAGGCAAGAGTCGCTCCTGCTGTTCCGCACCACCGACGGCGGGCGGATGGCCGTTCCGCTGGCAGTGGTGGTCCGGTTGGAAGAGTTCCCGCGAGCGGCCCTCGAGCGTGTCGGGAATCGCGACGTGGTGCAATACCGAGGAGAAATTCTCCCGTTGCTGGAGATCTCGCGGGAACTTCACCGCCTCGTTCGCCGTCGTGGGAGGCCGGTTCGCGAGCGAAGGGTGGAACAGGCCGCCACCCACTCGACTGACGACACAATTCAAGTCGTCGTTTACGCTGGGGACACGCGCCACGTCGGGCTCCGCGTCGGCAGCATTCTGGACATCGTCGAAGAGGACATTACCGCGAGATCGGACGCGAATCGCCCCGGCGTGCTCTTCACCGCTGTCGTTCAAGGACGAGTGACGGAATTCCTGGACGTGGACGCCATGATTCGAGCCTCCGCGCCAGAACTCGTTGTTGCGAAGACTGCCGTAGCGACTCATTCGACCGAGTAGACCAATGAACGACGAACACCAGTACTGCACGTTCTACCTGTGCGACCTGTATTTTGGGCTACCCGTGCTCAACGTACAGGAGGTCATCCGTATCCAGACCATGACACGCGTGCCGCTGGCTCCGCCGTCCGTTCGCGGACTGATCAACCTTCGCGGTCAGATTGTGACCGCGCTCGACCTCCGGCGTCAACTGGATCTCCCGGACCGATTGCCAGACGAACTCCCCGTGAACGTTGTGATCCAGACCGA
The DNA here is from genome assembly GCA_945905925.1 of Singulisphaera sp. GP187. Classification (GTDB taxonomy): domain Bacteria; phylum Planctomycetota; class Planctomycetia; order Gemmatales; family Gemmataceae; genus Gemmata. The sequence goes on along the minus strand of CAMDQN010000168.1, from coordinate 6,912 downwards.
CGACGGAGTTGTGAGCTTGTTGGTGGACGAAATCGGGGATGTGTTGTCGGTTTCCGAACACGACTTCGAAAGCTCGCCACCAACTCTTCAGGGCACCGCCCGCGAACTGATCCTGGGGGCATACAAACTGCCCGACCGATTGCTACTGATTCTCGACACCGAGCGGACGATCAACCTGACGAATCAGAGCCGGGGGGTAGGGAGACAGACGGACGCTCACCTCCTCCCCGACGAAACCGAATCACCCCGCCGACCTAGCGGGCCCCAAGTTCGGCACGACTCCCCGAACCGCCTTCGCTTCCTCTAACTCCGGACAACGCCATGAAACTGCCCGACGACCCGTCTGCACCTGACACGACGAGTCGGAGCGACCCGACGGCCTCCCTGGCTTTCTTCAAGGCCACGCTCGACGATGTGCAAACGAACATCGTCGTTGCCGACATGTCGTTGACAATCGTGTACCTCAACCCCCGGGCGATCGAAACATTCCAGGCGGTCGAACACATAATCCGAGAGGTGTTCGGCGTTGAGGTGGATGACTTCGTCGGGTTGTCCATCCACACGTTCCACAAGGACAAGCGGCGGGTCGAGAAGATCCTGAAGAACCACAAGGCGTTGCCGCACCCCATCCAACTCAGCTTTGGCGGTATCACCTTCCAGGCGTACGTCAACTCCATCATTTCAGGCCGCGACGTTGTCGGCTACGTAGCAAACTTCGAGGATGTCAGCATACAGAAGGTCGTCGAGCAGGAGCAGTCGCGGCTCGCCGCGATGCTCGAAAACAACCCGACCAACGTGTTGATGGCCGACCGCGACCTGAAGATCATCTACGTCAACCCGGCGTCGCTCGCCACGCTCAAGAAGCTGGAGAAACATCTGCCGGTGAAGCCCGAGCACGTGTTCGGCTCCTACATAGACGTGTTCCACAAGAACCCGGATTACCAACGGAAGATTCTCTCCGACCCCCGGAACCTTCCGGTACGGGCCAACATCAAGATCGGCCCGGAGATGGCCGACCTACTGGTGACGGCGATCTACGACCAGGATAAGAATTATCTCGGGCCGATGGTGACGTGGGAACTGATTACGGAAAAGCTCGAAACCCAGCGTAAGGCTCAGGAGGTCAGCGATCGCGAACGGCAACAGGGTGACGACCTGCGGCAGAAGGTCGAGAGAATCCTGGAGGTGGTCAATTCCGCGAGCCTCGGCGACCTGACTCGCGACATCACCGTTCGCGGGACTGACGCCATCGGCCAGATTGCGGAGGGGTTGTCGAAGTTCCTGACCAACCTCCGGGGGAACGTGACGAGCATCGCTGAGATGGCCCAGAACCTTGCCAGTTCCAGCCGAGAACTAACGGTCGTCAGCCAGCAGATGGCATCGAACGCCTCGGCGACGGCGTCACAAGCGATTGTGGCCGCGGCCTCGGCCGAGCAGGTCAGCCGCAACGTGAACACCGTTTCCACCGGGGCCGAGGAGATGGGGGCGAGCATCAGGGAGATCGCCAAGAGCGCCAACCAGGCCGCCCGGGTTGCCACATCGGCGGTGAAGGTCGCGGAGAAGACGAACGCCACGGTCGCGAAGCTCGGGGAAAGCAGCGCTGAGATTGGCAACGTCATCAAGGTTATCACGTCGATCGCCCAGCAGACGAACCTGCTCGCTCTGAACGCGACGATCGAGGCGGCCCGGGCCGGAGAAGCGGGGAAGGGCTTCGCGGTCGTCGCCAACGAGGTGAAGGAGCTGGCGAAGCAAACGGCGAAAGCGACTGAGGACATCAGCCGCAAGATCGAGGCGATTCAGACCGACACGAAGGGGGCGGTGGAGGCTATCGCCCAGATCGGGACTATCATCCACCAGATCAACGACATTCAAAACACGATCGCCAGCGCCGTCGAGGAGCAGACGGCGACCACGGGAGAGATAAGCCGCAACGTCACCGAGGCCGCCAGGGGAAGCACTGAAATCGCCCAAAACATTACCGTAGTTGCCACCGCCGCACGGGGGACCACCGAGGGCGCGGCGAACACCAGGACTTCCGCGGACGCACTATCACTACTGGCAGTCGAACTTCAGAAACTGGTGAGCCAGTTCAAATACTGAGCTGGGAGCATCTGATGCGGACACTGTTGATCGACGACTCTCGGGCCGTCCGGGCGTTTATCCGGCCCATCCTTCGGGAATTGAATTTCGAAGTAATTGAGGCGGGCAACGGGCAAGAAGGACTCGACCGACTCCGCGAGTTCCCGGACACGGCACTAATCCTGGTGGACTGGAACATGCCGGTGATGGACGGCCTGGAATTCGTCTGCGCGGTGCGTGCCGACCAAAACTTCGACGCGGTTCGGATCGTGATGGTCACCACGGAAACCGAGAGCGAACAGATGAACCGGGCGATGATGGCTGGGGCGAACGAATACGTGATGAAGCCGTTCACCAGAGACGTCCTGGTGGCCAAACTGAGTTTACTTGACGTGTTCGGGGCGTAGTTGATGCTAAACACGAGGGTACTGGTGGTCGATGACTCGGTGGTGATCCGCCGGATCCTCACGGAAGAACTATCTGGTGTTCCGGGCATCGGGGTCGTTGACTGTGCCGCGACCGGCCAAATCGCACTGGCCAAGATGAACCAGGTAACCCCTGACGTGGTGATTCTGGACGTCGAGATGCCGGAGATGGATGGGCTGGCAATTCTGGTCGCGCTCCGCAAGAACTACCCGCGCCTGCCGGTCATCATGTTCAGCGCAGTGACCGAGCGGGGCGCGTCGGCCACGCTCGACGCTCTGACGCTTGGCGCAACTGACTATTTCACCAAACCGTCTGGACCCGGTGGCATCGAGGAATCGCGCCGTGTGATTCGGGAAGAACTGGCCCCCGCGATCGGACAACTCTGTGCTCCGAAAAAAACTGTCACTCAGTCGTCGTCGCAACCAACACTCTTCGGTCCCGCACCCGGTTCGCGAGGCAGTCGAGTCGATGTCGTTGTTATCGGGGCCTCCACTGGGGGACCAAACGCCTTGACCGAGATCTTTAGCGAGTTACCTCGCGATCTCCCGGTTCCGATACTAATTGTTCAACACATGCTACCGTTGTTCACCCGGTATCTGGCGGACCGAATTACCACCGTCACAAAAGTGCAGGTCGACGAGGCGACCTCCGGCGCAGTCGTACGACCGGGGAGGGTCTTGATCGCGCCGGGGGACTTCCACATGGTCGTCGAGCGCGACGGCACGCAAATACGGGCGAAGCTCCACCAGGAACCCCCGGAGAATTCTTGTCGACCAGCCGCGGACACCCTGTTCCGCTCGGCGGCAAGAGTCTACGGTGCGGGAGTGTTGGCGGTTGTGTTGACGGGTATGGGTCAGGATGCTCTGCGAGGTTGCGAGGTAGTTCGGGCGGCCGGTGGGCAGATCATCGTTCAGGACCAAGAGACGAGCGTGGTCTGGGGGATGCCGGGGTTCGTCGCGAAGGCTGGGCTGGCAGACGAGGTGCTGCCCCAGTCCTTGATCGCGAATGGAATTGTCAGCCGGGTGCGCGCTGCAGGTGGTCAGAAATGACTGCTAGAGACTACTCCTGCGTCGTGACACTGCTCCTCGATCGCAGCTCCATTGTACTGGAGGCGGGGAAAGAGTATTTAGTTGAAGCCCGACTTTGGCCTCTTGCACGGCGTCACGGTCTGGCCTCGGTCAGCGAATTCATCCAGCGCCTCAGGGCGCCGGGAAGCGGAGGACTGATCGAAGAAATGGTGGAAGCGATGGTCACCACCGAGACCTCGTTCTTCCGCGACATTCACCCATTCAAGACACTCCTCGATACGGTATTGCCGGAACTGATCGCGGCCCGGCGCAACGACAGGTGCCTCGCGATCTGGTGCGCCGCCAGTTCCAGCGGCCAGGAGCCGTACACAATCGCCCTCATCCTTCGGGAATACTTCCCCGAACTGGCTGACTGGAAGATCACATTCCAGTCGACCGACCTCTCGCACGACATGCTCCGCCGGTGCCGTGCCGGAAACTACTCTCAGCTCGAGGTCAACCGCGGGTTACCCGTGGCGTTGCTGATGAAGTACTTCCGCCAGGAAGGCGCCCGGTGGCAAATTCGAGATGATGTCCGCGAGATGATCGACTTCCAACCCATCAATCTCGCCGAGCCATGGCCCGCGATGCAGCCTTTCGATCTTATCTTTTTGCGGAACGTGATGATCTACTTTGATGTCGAAACCAAAAAGTCGATCCTCGCCCAGATATCGCGAATTCTGCGCCCGGATGGCTATCTGATTCTGGGCGGTGCGGAGACTACTTTCTATCTGGACGTTTCCTACAAGCGGGTCGAGTCGCTCAAAGGCGGGTACTACCGGCTGGCTGCGAAATGACATTTGGGATTCAGAGGTGCTACCCATGGATCGACCACACGACGCCCGACCCGTTGATGCCACCGTTTCTTTGGCGGTTATCGAGGCGTTCACCGTTGCTACCTGCACAGCGTTCGAGGAGCTGTGCCAGACCGTGCTTGCCCCCGGTGAACAATATCTGAGTCCTGCCGAGCCCGGCGCGGATTGCGTGACGGCCGAAATCACGCTGCGGCGAGTAGTTCCTGGTTTGCTGAGACTTGTGTTCCCCCGATCAGTTCTGGAAACACTCGTGGTGCGATATCTACCTGACGACGCCCTCACGTCGGACCTGGTAGAAGACGCGGCAGGAGAGTTTGTGAACGTCATCGCCGGTCAAGCGAAAACGATGTTGAAGGGAACGCGTTACCATTTCAACCTTTCGGTTCCTCGGGTCAGTTCGACCGTGAGCCAACCGAACGACGAACCAGAGTTACTGGTGTTGCCGTTCGACTACGACGCAGGTGGATTCGCTGTTACTGTTCTACTCTCGCCTGGTGAGACGGACGGGTGATGGACAAGTTGCTGCCCTGGGCTGGTGATCAGCGGTGAACGTGGAAACGGAGCGTGCCCGGCGGAACCATTGTGGTTCCGCCGGGCACACTCATGATACGCGAGGGCGCGTTAGTAGTTGATCTGGAACTGGCACCGAAGTGCGTTGCCGGTGAAGTTGCGGTACGACCGCGTGTTGGCGCGGTCGATCGCGGTCAGGCTCACGTTGTCCAGCAAGTTGTACTCCAACACCAGTTCCATCTCCTTGCGGATTTGCCACTCCACACCCAGATCCCACTGGTTTGTGGTGCCGAACGGGGCGTTCGGCTGCGCCCGGTAGCCGCCGTCGTAGTGCTGGTACCGGACGTAGGGCATGAAGATGCCACAGTCGTGCGTGTCGTGTTTGTACATCGCCATGACGTACCCGCCGTTCAGCCGCCGCACCACGACCGCCCGCTGATCGTCGCTCAGCCCTGGCCCCTCGCCGATGTTCCACTCCGCTTGAAACCCGAACGGTTGCGCGTACCAGATGAACGAGGCCGCTACTCGCTGGTCGCGATGCCCGCGAGTGTCGCCGGTCGCCCGCGTCCCGGTTGGGGTGAACGACGCCCCGGTGCCCAACCGCCGGATCGGCGAACCCTCGACCACGAACTCGCCGGTGTATCCCTGGACGCTCGCTTCCACCACCTGCCCGCTCGACAGTTGGACCGGCCAGGTGACGCGTGCCACCGTGTGTAGGTTGCGGTTCTGCTCCAACTGAGACCCGCCCTGGCCGTTGTACACACCGAGGCCGAACACGCCATAGTTGCCCGATCCCTTCAACCCACCGTCCACCAGGTCGCGGAACAACTTTTGCTTGTCTTCCGGGGTCCAGTAGTAGAACACGCCGAGGTCGCGCTCGTTCGGGATGACCGCGGAGTTGATCGGGTCGGTACGATCGAGCGGCACTCGGTTCTGACTCGACTGCAAGTTCTCGAACCCATACGGCACCTTCGACAGACCCACGCGGAACCGGTGGACCTTCGTCTTATCGACGTACACGTCGCCGTAGACGTCGCGGAGTTGCGCGAAGAACGTCCCGTTCGGGCTGCCGGTCGGCGTGTTGCCGAAGTCCGGTTGGATGTAGACGCCCAGGTGGTCGCTCACGTCGCCGGACAGAATCAGGCGCATCCGTCGGATCGAGAAATCCTCGGCCCCGCCGTTGATCGCCCGGTCGCCGAGCAGGGTCACCGGCGTCCCCATCGGGTCGTTGTCGAGCGCGCGTCCGAACCGGAACTGCGTGTACCCGCGAAGGCTCAATTTCTCGTACCACTTCGACTTCTCACCCTTCGGGTGGAGCGAATCGAACAGCGATTTCAGCCCGTAGTCGTCGTCGCCGTGGAGCGAGTCGTACAGCGGGTTCGGGGGCGCACTGGGTTTGACCGGGGACGCTTCGGGTTTCGTGGGTCCGTTCCCCGCAGAGGGCGGCTGGGGCGAGGGCGGCAGAACCGGGGGTTCCACCCCCGCGACTGCGGGAACCACGGGCAGCGTGGAGGGAGCAAGCGGCTCGCCCGTCTCGACGCGCGGGGCGGTCACGGGGTTCTGCGCCAGCGCCGCGCCAGCGAACAGGACTGCACACACAACTGCGGTTCCGCCAGCGATTCGGAACGGTAACTCGGGCACTCGCATTAATGGCTCGCTCTCGGCATTGCGTCGGTAGTTGTTGGTGTCTGTGAATATCGGCAGACTTGAATCACAGCGTCACTGGGAGCTGAAATATTGGTTGATGTCTCTTCACATTCCGCGCAATCCAAACCGCTTCCCGTATCGCGAGGACTGCGCATCTACCGCCAAGTTCCGCGACCGCGATCCGTTCTCCATTCTTCCGCGTTTCACAGCAGACCCTCGCGAGGGGCTTGCGCTGTGGACTTGTAACTCAGCCGCCCTCGGCTGAGTTCGCGTCTTTCTCCCCGATGAGTTCGCGTAGCTTTTTGGCGATGGGTGAGAGCTTCATGGTTCCGAAGGAACCTTCCTGGCGTTGAGCCTTTGCCAACAGC
>CAMDQN010000167.1 GCA_945905925.1 Singulisphaera sp. GP187 | reverse complement strand
ACCCCGTGCGTCAGCGACGGGGTGGATAACAGCGCCCAACACATCGCGATGTCGCCTCAAACAATCACATCCTGTTCGGCAGAGCGCGAACCGTCGTGGCACCGCGACGGTCTTCCCCGTGTCGCGTCCCGACTCCACATCCGAGGCCGCCATGCCCGAATTCGCACCCTCAACCGTGATCGAGTTCTACTCCGCCACCGGCGATTACGGTTGCTTCTCCAACTTCTCGCGGCACTCGATCTTCCTGAAAGGGAAGCGGTGGCCGACGACGGAGCACTACTTCCAGGCGCAGAAGTTCGCCGGCGAGCCTGATGAGGAAGAGATTCGCAAAGCGGCCAAGCCCATGCTCGCCGCGAGCATGGGTCGTGAGCGCAATCGCCCGCTCCGCCGCGACTGGGAAGGCGCGAAGGAAGGCGTGATGCTCGACGCTCTGCGCGCCAAATTCACCCAGCACGAAGACTTGAAAGCCATTCTCCTCAGCACCGGCGACGCGAAGTTGGTCGAGTACACCGAGAACGATTCGTACTGGGGCAATGGCGGCGATGGCAGCGGGAAGAACCGCCTCGGTCTCCTGTTGATGCAACTGCGGAACGAACTGCGCGCCGCGTGGTGACTCGCGAAAACGACGACAGCCGCCGGAAGAGCGGCGGCCGTCGCGAAGATGCACGTTCGACGTTCGGTCACGGGCCGTTGGATCCCGCCGGGGCGTTGGGCAGCCCCATGAAGAATCGCGGCGCCTGCTCATACGGTCCGTCGCCGGCCACGACCGTCAGATCCTGCGTGAGGAAGTCGAAACTGTCGAAGCCGAAAAACTGTGAGTCGTCGTCCGACGGGTCGTACCGCCCGGACGTGAGGTACCCGACCGTCATGTTCACGACCCGCGAGTAGTTGCTGGGGAACGGACTGAACTGCACCTGGAGTGCCCCGGTGGCGTCGTACACGCGGATGGCCGGCGCGGCCGTGGAGGTCGTGGGGACGATCTGGGAGACGAAGATGTCAGCTCCACGGCGGTTCGCGGTGGTTCCGGCCGCGACCGTCACGCCCTGCTGGATGGACGGGTCGAACGCGTAGAACGACAGTCGCTCGGTGATCGCCCCGGTCCACACCTCGAACGCCTTCACGTGCGGGATGGCGGTCGCGGCCCCGACGATTATTTCGTCGTATGCGTTCGTGTCCGATCCGGTGACGGTGAACGCGGCCGTCCGCGTCGCGTCGATGCTGGCGGCGGCAACCGTCACGCCGCCCTGGTAGCCCAGGTCGAACGCGAGGAAACTGCGAAACACCGTGCCCGCAGCGTCAGTCACGACCACGTGCGGGACACCGCCTGCGGCGGCTCCGACGATGATCTCCTGCTTGAAGTCCTTGCTGACCGCGCCGCCGCTGAACCCGCCAGCCGCGATCCCCCCGAGTACGTTGCCGACCGCGAGGTTGACGCCTCCGAGGAACCCCGGCTCGAACGCCATAAAGCTACCGAGTTCCCGACCGCTCGCGGTGAACACTTTCACGTGCGGCGGGCCATTCCCCGCCGGCGCCACGATGATCTCCGGCGTTCCGTCGCCCAACACGTCCCCGACGGCGACGTTCAGTCCCCCCTGGAACCCGGCGAACGGGGTGAAACTGAAGGCTGGTACGCCGCCCTGACCAGCGACCCTGCCGTTGAACCGCCAGACACGAACAAGCCCCTCCATTCCTGGACCGGTACCGGTCACGTACTCGTTCTCAACCAAACCGCCGAACCCTGTATCCGGGAGCAGGTTGCCCACCGCGATGCTCAACCCGCCCGTCGGAACGCCGACGCCATTGACGTTGAGTTGTTGAGGGCCGGGGCGAGTCAGAAACGTCGGCGTCGTGCGGTCTTCGAGAACCTCGACCGACAGGCGAGCCGAACCAGTGCGTGACAGGGGCAACATATCTCCCTCCAACGAGAGGACCGGCGGTGTGGACACACCATTATTAGTATCCGTAAGATACCCTTCGGGCCTTTCCCCACGCTGAAGAATCAGAGAGAGCGGTCAAAAAGCCGTTCCCGGTGGCGTTAGAAACGGAAACCGCCACGACATGGCTCAACCGGAACGCTCACCGAGCAGCACCGAGACGTGTTCCCGGTAACGTGCGGGTTAACGCGATTCTTCCGTCGCGTGCGGTCGCCCAGTCCGCCCAGGCTGGGCGATTTGCGAAAAACGCTCTCGCACGCTCTCGCACGCATCTGTAAACTTTTAGACAACAACAACCTGTAATCGACCGGTTCCAGCCCACTACCACTGATTCTCACGACCACCCCTCCGACAGAGGTTCCGTAATGGGTTCTTCACGTGCCCGGCGTGCTGATCGTGCGTCTCTCCGAGTTGAGCACCTCGAAGACCGTCTCACCCCCTCCGGCCTGCCCACTATTTCTTGGCCGGTGCCAGACGCGACCGGACACGTCACGATCGGCCAGGTCGCCGCCGACCGCGTGACCGTCGTCCTGAACACGGGTGTCTCTGCCGCCGCTCTCGGGTCCGCGCCGTTTGTCCGCGAAGTGCGGTCGGTCGGGTTCGGCATTTACAGCGTACGGCTGACGCCTGGAACGGATCTGGGCGGGGCGATCGCGCACTACGGAACGCTGCCTGGGGTCATGGCGGCCGAACCGGATGAGATCATCCAGGTTGCGCGAACGCCTAACGACCCGTCCTACGAGATGCTCTACGGGCCGGCCTTAATCGGTGCCGAGACCGTGTGGAACACCACCATCGGGAACCCCAACTTCGTGGTCGGGGTGATCGACACTGGGGTGGACTACACGCACCCGGACCTGGTCGCGAACATCTACACCAACCCCGGCGAGATCGCGGGCAACCTCATCGACGACGACAACAACGGTTTCATCGACGACATCCGCGGGTGGGACTTCGCCAACGACGACAACGACCCGATGGACGACGACGATCACGGCACCCACGTGGCTGGCACCATCGGCGCGGTGGGTGATAACGGGGTCGGGGTCACGGGGGTGAACTGGGCGGTCAAGATCATGCCGCTCAAGTTCCTCTCGCCCTTTGGCGGGCGAACGAGCGACGCGATCGCCGCGGTCAACTACTCGGTCCAGATGGGCGTGAAGGTAACGAACAACAGTTGGGGCGGCGGTGGCTTCAGCCGGGCGCTGGCCCGGGCCATTGGCGGGGCGCAGACCGCCGGGCAGATCTTCGTCGCCGCCGCCGGGAACGACACCTCCGACAACGACATCACGAGTCATTTTCCGTCGAACTACGGTACGGTGTTCGACAATGTGGTCGTCGTTGCGGCCACTGACAGCAACGACGTGCTGGCCGACTTCTCGAACTACGGGGCCACCACGGTCACCCTCGCCGCGCCCGGCGTGGGCATCTTCAGCACCCGACCGGGCAACAGCTACCAGTTCCTCGACGGCACCTCGATGGCCAGCCCGCAAGTGGCCGGGGCGATCTCGCTGTTCTGGGGCGCACACCCGACTTTGACCTACACACAGGTGATCAACGCGCTCGAGCGTACGGTGGACCGGATCCCTGGGCTGACCGGGCTGGTGTCCACAGGGGGCCGACTGAACGTCGCGAAACTGTTCGCCGGGAGTGCAGTGCCGCCCGTGGTGGTGAACGCTCCGGTTGGAACCGAGGTGGTCCGGTTGCTCGGCGTGGGGGGCGCGACTCAACTCGCTCTGACCCCGCACCCCGGGTTCCTGGGCGGGATCGTAACCGCTGCGGGCGATGTGACGGGGGACGGCGTGGCCGATGTGGTTACCGCCGCCACGCTCGGCGGGCACGTGAAGACGTTCGACGGCGTGACCGGGACCGAGCAACGGAGTTTCTACGGGTTCGAGGGGTACAAAGGGCCGATCAACCTCGCCATCGGCGACCTGACCGGGGACGGGGTCGGGGACATTATTGTCGCGGCCAACCTGAACGGACACATCAAGGTGTTCGACGGGATCACCAATGAGCTGACGTTCAGCGCGTTCGTCTACCAAGGGTACTTCGGGGCGATTGCGGTGTCCGCAGGCGACACGGACGGGGACGGACGCAACGAACTCATCACAGCGGCCGACGGCGGGGCCGGTGTCCACGTCAAGGCGTTCGGGTCGGGGACGCAATCGCTCCGCGACTCGTTCTTCGCGACCGGGCCGGGATCCTGGCCCGAGTTCAGCGTTTCGGCCGTTGATCTGGACCTTGATGGGATCGCGGAACTGATGGTCTCGCAGGGACCGCGGGTGCGAGTCCTGAACTCGCAGACGAAGGCGGTGCGAGCCGACTTCATCGCGTTCGACCCACTTTCAACGGACCGCGTGACGGTGCAGGCGGGCCGGTTCACCGGCGACCCGAGCGCCGAACTGGTCGCGGTCCGCGAGACGCAGGGCCGTGCACAGGTGCGGGTCTTCGACGGCTTGAATTTCACGCTCACCGATTCGTTCTTCGCCGACACCCGCTGACACCAAATCGTGGTGAATGGTAACCGTCGTACCCCAGCCGGCTGGGGTACGTTTCAACACGATTGCGGATCAGTCGCGGACGCTGCCCAGCGACGAGCGAAACCGGTCCACCGACGAACGCACTTCCGCGGTCCCTTCTTCGCCAGACGCCCAGCCCAGCGGTTCGACCGACACGCCTTCCAACTGCTTGTAGGTCGTGAAGAAGAACTCCACCTCGCGGACGAAGTGAACCGGCACGTCTTCAAGCTTCTTGATGTGCTCGAACAGCGGATCCTTGTGCGGCACCGCGAGTACCTTGAAGTCGTTGAAGCCTTTGTCCTTCATGCGGAAGATGCCGACGACGCGGGCCTCGATGAGGCACCCGGAGAACGTCGCCTCGTTCACCATGACGAGCGCGTCCAGCGGGTCGCCGTCTTCCGCGAGCGTCTGCGGAATGAAACCGTAGTCGCCCGGGTACACGGCGGAACTGTAGAGATAGCGGTCGAGTTTGATGAGCCCGGTGACCTTGTCCACCTCGAACTTGTTGCGCTTCCCCTTGGGGATTTCGACGATCACGTTGACGACCGCGGCCTCGCCGGTGCCGGGCGGGATCATCATGTAGTCGCGGATGTAGTCGCGGCGCGCGAACATGCGTGTTCCTTCGTGAGTCCGGGCAGTGGTGGCGATAGAGTACGCACGGCGCGTACGAAAGGCAGATGTGCGCCGCTTGCGACCGCGAATAAGTCGCGGTACGATCGCGTGGAAGGTTGACCGACGGGCAGCCGGAACACAAGGTGTGGCTGCGGTGAGATGGTCGTGACGAACCCCTCCGCCTCGTTGCGTGTCGCTAACGAGTTCCAAAAAAGGTAGTTGAGGAGGGATCACATGGCGTTTGTATATCTCGAAGGCGAACGGGGTCATCGCGAGGGCTGGACGTTTCAATACACCGGGGCGGAACTCGCGCCGCGGGCGCGGGCCAAAGCTGTCGCGCTACTCGACGAAGAACGCGGAATCGAGCGTGCCCTGGCCACTTGCGCGGCCGGTCGGGTTTACTCGGGGCGCGACGAAGACATTAGCCGGTTCCGCAAACGCCTGCGCGAGAAAGGCGAACAGCGCGAGCGCTGCGAACTGCTCGCCCGCGAACTGGCTCGCGCCGGAACTCGCGTGTTTGAACTCGAACTGGCCGACCTCGTGTTCTTCGGGATGGACGAATCCATCACCGACCCGGCCACGATCACCAGCCCCGGAAGTGCGTAGTGCCGTTTCGGAATTGGCGATCGACCTGAAGTGGAACATCGCGTACACGTTCACGCACGACGCAAAGAAGTAGGGCGGGTTGTGTCGGCTTTGCGGCGAAGGCCCGCCAAGCCGACGTAGTCCACATCGTTCAAACGTGCGCGATTGTAAAACGTTCCACGTGGAACGTCAGCAATCGTCAGAATGTCGCGACTGAGCCGTCGGCTCGGTGGGCCTTCGCCGCAAAGTCGGCTCGCCCCACCACCCTCCAAGATTACTCCGTCTTGATCGGCACCAGGCGGGGCTTCACTGCGGCGACCTTCGGCAGCGTCACCTTCAGCACGCCGTTGACGTAACTCGCTTCCACCTTCTCCGTGTCCACCAGCGTCGGTAGCCCCAAAACCCGCGCGAATTTCCCGACCGGGCGCTCTTGGCGCAGCCACGTCACGCCTTCGACGTCCGCCGACTTCGCACGCTCGGCGCGGATCGACAGTTTGTCTCCACCGGTCACGGTCACTTCCAACGTGTCGCGGTTCACGTCGGGCAGATCGCCTTCGAGATACACCGCGTTCTCGTCCTGCCACACGTTGATCGGGAACGTCGCGGCGGGCGCCTCTTGACCGGCCAGACGTGTGCAGAGCGCGGCGAACTCGTCACCGGCGGCAGTCATCTCGTGAAGGAACACTCCGAGCGGGTTGCGGCTGATACGGGTCATGCGTCACCTCATGAAAAGTGGGAAGCCTCGCGGTATGAGTTTCTCCCGGTCTACTTTCGAGAGCGGCACGCGAGAGCAAGATTCAATCCTCGCACCGCGAGACAGCGGAAAACACAACATTCAAGTCGCGTGCCAATTCGCGTCAGCACCGTGAACCGGACGGCCAGACGCAACGGAATCGCCAAGAAATTCGTGAGATACGGCGACCAACCGCAAAATAGGGATGCAAGTAACAGGCTCGCACGAACTGTCAGACGGTCAGCTTTCCTGGCCCGGTGTGGTCGGAAGGGTGATGGTGAACTTGGTGCCGCGACCGAGTTCGCTTTGCACCTCAATGGTGCCGCCGTGCGCAACGATGATCTTGCGTGTGGTCGCGAGGCCCAGACCGTTCCCGTCGGGCTTGGTGGTGTGGAACGGGCTAAACAGTTTCGCCAGAGAACGCGGTTCGATACCGACACCGGTGTCAATCACGTCAAGGAGCACGGAGTACCCTTCGCTCCTTCCGATGAGCGTGAGTGTTCCGCCGTCGGGCATCGCCTGTTCCGCGTTCAGCATGAGGTTCAGCAGCGCCTGTTCGAACAAGTCACTGTCAAGGCACACGAGGGGTAGGTCGGGGTTGGAGAACCACTTGATCTCGACGCCCTGCTGCCGCGCGGTCGGCCCGAGGAAGTCGATCATGCGCGACACGACCGCGTCGAGCGTAACCGGCTTGGTGTGCAACTCGCGCAGGCGCGCGAACCGGAGGAAGTCGTTGGCCAGATCCACCAGTTTGCGGCACTCGCCGGACAGCCGTCCGACGCGGTCGAGGGTGCGGCGTTCGCGCGGCGTCTCGGCGGTCTCGAAGTCCTCAGCGAGCAGTTGAAGGTTGAGTGAAAGCGTGCCGAGGTGGTTCTTGATCTCATGAATAAACCCGGCCGCGAGTTCCGCAATGCTGCCTTCCGCGACCGGTGTGGGGATGGGGCACGAGTCCTCACACGCGGGCGTCGGCACGTCGAGTAGCGCGGGGTTGGTCATAGCGAAGCCTCCGCTTCTCCTCCTTACTCTACGCACTCCGGCGCCCTTGAAAACGTCCGTCGGTTCCCAATCCTAATCCTTGTCGGCCCGGTCGCTCCAGCGTCTTCAACTCCGGGCCTTTCGGCGTCTACACACTTGGACCCCAACAATGGCGGACCCTACTCGCGGAAAGCTCGGCATCGTGGTCGGCGGCGGCCCGGCCCCCGGTATCAACGGCGTCATCAGTTCGGTCACGATCGAGGCGATCAACCGCGGGCTTGAAGTCGTGGGAATACGCGACGGTTTCAAGCACCTCGCGGCCGGCGACGCGACCCAGTTCCGCGCGCTCACCATTCCCGACGTGGCTCCGTACTACCAGCGCGGCGGCGCACTGCTCGGCACGAGTCGCACCAACCCGGCGAAGGATCCGGCGCACATGGCCGCGGTCCTCGCGGGCTTGAACACTCTCGGCGTCAAGTACCTCGTAACCATCGGCGGCGACGACACCGCGTACAGCGGGTCGCAGGTATACGCGCACGCGAAAGGCGCGATCAAGGTCGCGCACGTGCCCAAGACGATCGACAACGACTTGCCGCTGCCGCCAGGCATTCCGACGTTCGGGTTCGAGACCGCGAGGCACTATGGCGTGCAGGTCGCGCGGAACCTGCACGAGGACGCGAAGACCACGACTCGCTGGTACATCGTGATCAGTATGGGCCGTGCCGCGGGTCACCTCGCGCTGGGCATCGGTAAGGCGTCAGCCGCGACCATCACGCTGATCGCGGAGGAACTCAAGGGCAAGGATGTGTCGCTGGACTCCATTTGCGACATCATCATCGGGTCGATGATCAAGCGTAAGGCGCAGGGCAAGGCTTACGGCGTCGCGGTGCTGGCCGAAGGGTTGCTGGAAGAAATCGGCGAGCAGAAGTTGCGCGAGGTGATGGAGAAGAACCCCGGTAAGTTCGGGACGATCGAACTCGACGCGTTCGGGCACCTGCGCCTGGGCGAGATCGAGTTCGGGCGGATGCTGCGCACCATGATCGCGGCCCGGCTCAAAGAACTGGGCCTGAAGTTCGACATGGTAGATAAAGATTTGGGCTACGAACTACGGTGTGCCGACCCGATCCCGTTCGACGCGGAGTATACGCGTAACCTCGGTTACGGGGCGGTGAAGTTCCTGCTGTCACCGGCAGCGGAGAAGAACGGCGTGGTCATCACCTTCGTGGGCGGGAATATGGTGCCGTGCCCGTTCCAGGAGATGATCGACCCGGCCACG
This sequence comes from Singulisphaera sp. GP187, assembly GCA_945905925.1. Taxonomy (GTDB): domain Bacteria; phylum Planctomycetota; class Planctomycetia; order Gemmatales; family Gemmataceae; genus Gemmata. Next base: position 2,691 of record CAMDQN010000167.1, on the reverse strand, counting down.
AAGAAGATGCGCGCGCGATTGGTGGACATCACCGGTGAGAACTACGAGGTTGCCCGTCGCTACATGATCCGCCTGGAGCAGAGCGACTTCGACGACGCGGCCCGTCTGGAGCGATTGGCCGCGGTGGTGAAAATGACCCCGGCCGCGTTCCGCGAGCGATTCGGTTATCTGGTGCGGTAATTTGAATACGAAAGCGATTGGCCCCACGAACGCACAGCGTTCGTGGGGCCAATCGCTATGTCGGCTTTCGCTCACATCAGTCCGGCCTTCTCCAGGATCGCTTTCAGCTTCGCCTTCTGCGCATCGCCAAACGGCATCACGGGCGAGCGCATCGGCCCGGCCCCCCGGCCCAGGAGCGTCATCGCTTCCTTCACTGCGCTGTTCCCGGTGCCGAGGCTCATCGCCATGCGGACGCCGTGCAACCGTGACTGAAACACCTTCGCGGCTTCGATGTCACCTTTCGCGAACGATTCGTAGATGCCGACGCACAGGTCCGGGGCGATGTTGCACGACGCGGGGATGGCCCCGTGTGCGCCGGCTTGTAGCGCAGCGAGGATGAGCGTGTCGCGCCCGTTCAGCACGCTGAACTTGTCGGGGCGCGTGGAGCGGATGATTTCGATGGTGTTTTGGAGGTCGCCGGACGAGTCCTTGATGCCGATGATGTTCGGCACCTCGGCGAGTTTCGCAACTGTATCGGGTTCGATGCTCAGCCCGCCACACGTGGCCGGGTTGTTGTACAGCACGACGGGCAGCGACGTACTCTCCGCGACGCGTCGGAAGTGATCGAAGAGTTCGGCCTGGTTGGGCTTGATGAAATATGGCGTGATGACGGACACGCCCGCGGCGCCTTCCCTCTCGGCCATTTTGGTAACGCGGATAACTTCGCGCGTGGTCTCCGCGCCGGTGCCGGCGTACACCGGCGACCGCTTCCCGACGTGCTGGATCGTGTCCGCGAGGATCTGTTGTTTTTCGGTTTCGTCGAGCGCGTAGAACTCGCCCGTGGTTCCCAGCACGAAGATCCCATGTACGCCTTTGGCGAGCATGAGGTCGATGTGCCGCCGCAAGCCGGGGAGGTCAACGTCCTGGTCCGCGGTCAGCGGCGTGACGACCGGCGGGATGATGCCGCGAAGGTGCATGGTGGTACTCCGGGAGGGTGGCGATTGTTGTACCAACCACCGTCCCGACCGACGAACCAGCCATCACACCACTGCACCCGGGCGAAGTGTGCAACTTCCATAGATCAGCGCCAGGTTCACACCTTGGCACCGCTCCGGACTTGGGAAGACGTGTGATCCGAAGCGTAAGCCCGCGAAGCCGCAAGCGGCGAAAGGAGTCACGCGGTCCGCGCCACAGCGCCCACCTCGCCTGTGCGGTGCTTCCGGCCGTTCAGGATCGCGCCGACGAACGTGTAGCGCACGCACCACTCGTAACTCGCGAGCAGAACCGCCATCGTCGCGACGGTCACCAGCGCACACTTCAGCGGACCCGGCAGCGGCCAGTCCTTTACAATGAACTGAAGAGCGACAATCGGCGTGAGGCTCGCGAGGTAGCACCAGTAGGCGGAATCCGCGAGGTATCGCACCCACGCGGACTCGCCGGAAAACCAGTGCAGGAACCCGCCCCACAACCCCACGATCATCAGCCACGTGTACAGCACCGACGCGGCGAACCCGCCGAGCTTCCACGCCAACGGGTCGGCCCCGGCTTTCTCCACGCCGACCCCGGTGACGATCAGACCCACCATCACGGGAAGCACGACGACGTTCGCGAGCGCGAGGTTGAGCTTCCACCCGCGACCGAAGTTCGGCACGAGGTCGCGGTGACGGAACAGCATCCACCCGAACGCGAAGAACGCGAAGTAGTACCCGACGACGTGCCACTGAGGGTTCCAGGTGGTCGGCGTGTCCACGATCCACTTCATCGGGAGCATCAGCGGGAACGTGAGCAGTGCCGGAATCAGAACCCGCCCGCGCCCTTCGACCACGCGCCGAAACGTGGTGTCGGCGCGAGCCAACAGACGTGTGCCCGAGAGTCGACCGAAGAGCGGCGACAGGAACGCCACCGCGACGACGAAAATGAGCAGGTAGTACAGGAACCAGAGGTGCAGCAGCGGGAATCGCGCGAACGCGGCACCGGAGAGGAAGTAATCGGCGACAAGTTGGGTGGTGCTCGCGTCCGGGTTTGCGGCGACGAGTTCCGCGGCGAAGGCACGCAGCGGCGATGGTTCCCCGCGCACCGACACCGCGCGAACGTTCTCGATCTCCGCGTACACCCCGACCGCCTGGATCGTGGGGATGATGAGTACCAGCGCCAACACGAACGGGAACGCGATCCGCTTCGCGCGGTGTCGGGTCATTCCGCCGAGGCCGTACCGCTGGTAGAGCAAACAACCAAAGAACCCCGCGAGCAGGAAGAACAGTTGCATACGGAAGTCGTGGACCGCGATGAGGAACACGTCCGCGAGCGGCGTCGGTTCGTTGTCGCGCACCGGCCAGAACGCGGGCGGCGTCGCCATGAACGAGATCGTGACATGCAACACCACGCCGAGGTACATCGCGAACCCGCGGAGACTGTCGAGCGCGTGGTAGCGGTCCATCGAGGCTGAGGCTGACATCGGGCGGACCTTTGAATCGGGACGAGCGAGTGCGGGTAACGAGTCTTGATGTGGGGAAGGCCGCTGGCCTGCCGAAG
>CAMDQN010000166.1 GCA_945905925.1 Singulisphaera sp. GP187 | reverse complement strand
ACTGAGCTAAAAACCAGTCGGATTCAGCGTTTCCACAACACACTTTTCTGAAAGAGCTTACGCCATGTCATTATCCGAATTCTCAACGGGCAAGCCACTTACGGAGTGGTCGCTTTCCTCTTGGTTTTAGCTCAGTTGCGGATCGTTGTTTATTTCGTTCCTACTCTCTGTGAGCCTCTGGTTTTTGGTCGATCATGATGCAGGGGTTTTCGTGGGCTTGTGGGTTCCGTCCATTCTGGCATTCGGCGGTTACGTCAAGAGCCTGACGAGGAGAAGCTAAAGTGACTCCCGAGCTCCTCCTCTTCCTTTTCGTTGCCGGCGTAGTCGTGTCACTAATCGTGGGGGCCTCCCTGGCTTTCACGATCTATGAGGTTCGGCGAACCAATCCCCATGCTTTCGGACCTGGTTCGCAAGTTAAGCCGGATCCCGATCTATGAGGTGTTAGGAGCTGCCTATGCCCTTGGCAGTTGGCAGCACACACGCGACGGGCAGGCAAGGCCGACATCGGTCTTCCCGCCCGTCAATCTGTGGCCGGGTCGCATGGTCGAATGGGGTGAGGGCCAGCAATGCAAGAACGTCTAATTCCACCGCGCCCCACCCGGACCCGGCTTTCGATGCTCTTGGTGACTTCCGCTCTGTGTTTCGGAACCGCGGCAATTGGTGCGGCGTTGACCGCGGGTCCGGTCCAGGAGTGGTATCCGACCATCCGCAAACCGTCCTGGACGCCTCCGGACTGGCTCTTCGGGCCGGTCTGGACTCTGCTCTTCGGGCTAATGGCAGTGTCCGCCTGGCTGGTCTGCTGCCGGGCCTCTATCCGGGAAGCGAGATGGGGGCTCGGCCTGTTCCTCGTGCAGCTCGTCCTGAACGCCGGTTGGTCGGGACTCTTCTTCGCCCTGCGAAGCTCCGGAATCGCCTTCGTCGAGATCCTCGTTCTCTGGACCGCGATCGCTGCAACGATCTTCTTATTCGCTCGTGTATCCCCTGTTGCTGCAGCCCTGCTCGTGCCGTATCTGATCTGGGTCACCTACGCTACGGCACTGAACGCCGCGATCTGGTGGATGAATTCTTGAAAACACACCCTGCGCCTTATCTCGCCGTGACGCAGCACACCGGGATTCCGGTGAGCAAGTCGGCGAGTACCCAACAAGAACTGTGATCCAAGACCATGCGAACCATTGCCCTTCTGTTAGCCGTAATGTCACTACTGAGCCTCCGCCCCCTAAACGCCCAACCCCCGGCCAACCCGGCAGCGGGAGCAGTCTGGCCGCAGTGGCGCGGCCCGACCCGTGACGCTCTCGTGAGAGGCCCCGCGTGGCCGGACAAACTGGAAGGGGACTCGCTGAAGCAAGTGTGGCGCGTCGAGAAACTCGGCCCCAGTTACTCAGGTCCGATCGTCGCGGCGGACCGGGTCTTCACCACGCAAACGGTGGACAAGAAGACCGAAGTGGTCACTGCTTACGATCGAAAGACCGGGAAGGAACTGTGGAAGACGAGTTGGGAAGGCTCAATCACGGTGCCATTCTTTGCGGCAAAGAACGGAAGCTGGATTCGCTCCACGCCGGCCTACGACGGGAAAACGCTCTACGTGGCGGGCATCAAGGACTTGCTCGTCGCGCTCGACGGCCAGACCGGGAAGGAACTGTGGCGGCTCGACTTCGTCAAGGAGTTCGAGGCTCCGTCGCCAGATTTCGGGTTCGTCTGCTCACCGCTGGTTGATGACACCGGCGTGTACGTCCAGGCCGGCGGGTGCTTTGCCAAAGTGGACAAGAAGACCGGAAAGGTGTTGTGGAAGACCCTGAAGGACGGAGGGGGCACGATGGGATCGGCGTTTTCTTCGCCTGTGTTCGCACGGCTCGCCGGGAAGGATCAGGTGGTGGTGCAGACGCGCACCAAACTGGCGGGCGTGGACCGCGACACCGGCAAGGAGTTGTGGACGAAGGAGATCCCGTCGTTCCGCGGGATGAACATCCTCACGCCGGTCCCGTACGGCGACGATGGAGTGTTCACGAGCACCTACGGAGGCAACACTCGTTTGTTGAAGATCAAGAGCGACGACGGCAAGTACGCAACCACGGACGCCTGGAGTTTCAAATACGAAGGGAACATGACTTCGCCGGTGGTGGTGGACGGTCACGCGTACGTCCTCGGCAAGGATCGGATGTTGTCATGCGTGAACTTGGAGACCGGCAAGGAGGCCTGGCGGACCGACGAGCGGTTCGGGGAATACTGGAGCCTTGTGGCCAACAAGGACAAGATTCTCGCACTCGACAACCGCGGCGTTCTGTACTTGCTGAAGGCGAACTCGAAGGAGTACGACCCGATCGACAAGCGAAAGCTGGCCGAGTCCGACACGTGGGCACATATCGCGGTGTGCGGGGATGAGATCTTCATCCGCGACCTGAACGGGCTGACCGTGTGGAAGTGGCCCGTTAAGTAACTCACCTTGCACTCCGCACACCGGAGCCAAGGTGATCGCGTCTCGAGGTTGTTGCGGAAACGAGGGCGGAATCAAATAACCCGGTTGCCAGCACCATTTGCCCAAGTCGGTTCGGCACTGGAGTCTGACGACACTGCGTGATAAGCAACATGACCGGTATTCTTCTCATCCAGCTCGGCACCCCGGACGCTCCCACGGCCGAGGCTGTCAAACCTTATCTCAAGCAGTTCCTCTCCGACCCGCGCGTCATCGAGAATCAGGGCTGGAAGTGGAAGCTGATTCTCAATCAGATCATCCTCCGCACTCGTCCCAAACAATCCGCCGCGAAGTACGCTCGCATCTGGGATCCGGTCACCGGGTCGCCGCTGCTGCATTTCACGAAGCGACAAACGGAATTGCTCCAGGGGCAACTGCCCAGCTTGACGGTACGATTCGGCATGATCGTCGGCAACCCGTCCGTGGGAAGTGTGGTCTCGGAGATGATCGCGTCCGGCGTGGACCGACTCGTGGTGCTGCCGATGTTCCCGCAATACTCGGCGACCACGACCGCCAGCGCTACCGATTCACTCTTCAAGGCTCTGCTCAAGGAACGCCGGGTGCCTGCGGTACGTATCGTCACCTCGTACGCCGATCATCCCACTTATCTCGATGCTCTCGAAGCATCGCTTCGCGATGACCTGGCGAATCTTGGTTGGGAACCCGAGCATTTCGTGGTCAGCTTCCACGGCCTGCCACAGAGCTATGCGAAGCAGGGCGACCCGTATCCGGCCGAGGTGGTGCGAACCACACGTGAGCTCGTCTCCCGCATGGGCTGGCAGCGCGGCGAGTGGTCGCAAACCTATCAATCGCGCTTCGGCCGCTCCGAATGGTTGAAGCCTTACACTGACGATGTGCTCGCGAAGTTGGCGAAGCGGGGCATCAGGCGCGTCTTCGTGGCATTGCCCGGCTTCACCGCGGACTGCCTGGAAACGTTCGACGAAATCGGCCGCGAGAGCCGCGAGGTGTTCCTGCACGCCGGCGGCGAGAAACTGCACAACGGCCAGTGCCTTAACGACCACCCGAAGTGGATCGAAGCAATAACGAAGATCGTGCAAGACGAAGCCAGCGACTGGTTGAAGTGAGTCAATTGCAAGTACGCTGACTTGGCCACGGTCCGGGACGCCGCCAGCCTGCCGGTGCTGGCTCGTCATGACCTCGCGATCCTGAAGTTGCGCTGCGAACTGGATAACGCTGCGGCGCTGACGACCCTCCTGGCCCATACGTTTTAGAGGTCCCATGACTAAGCCAACTCTCCTGACTGGTGTCCTGATGAGCTTTGCGGTGTTGTGCATTGCCACGCTCGCGTTCGCTCAGATTCCCCCCGCCCCGGCTGGCGCCCAGAACCCGCCGACCGCCAAACCCGCTGGAGCCGGCACTGGCGACATCACCAAATGCCCGGTGCTGAATCCGGGTGCGCTGACCGGGGCACAGCAACCGACGCCCGCCGGTGCCCAGAAGCCGGCACCGGCCGGGGCCGCGCAGTACGGCAACAAAGAATGGTGGCCGAACCAGTTGAACCTGGACGTCCTTCACAAGCACTCGCCCAAGGGCAACCCTCTGGGCGAGGACTTCAACTACGCCGAGGAGTTCAAGAAGCTCGACCTGGAGGCCGTGAAGAAGGACCTCATGAAGTTGATGACGACCTCGCAGGACTGGTGGCCGGCCGACTACGGAACCTACGCGGGACTGTTCATCCGGCTCGCCTGGCACAGCGCGGGCACGTATCGCATTACCGACGGTCGCGGCGGCGCGGCTTCGGGCATCATCCGCCTCGCGCCGGTCGGCAGTTGGCCCGATAACGCGAACCTGGACAAGGCCCGTCGGCTGCTCTGGCCGATTAAGCAGAAGTACGGCCAAAAGATCTCGTGGGCCGACCTGATGATCCTCGCCGGCAACTGCGCCCTCGAGTCCTCAGGGTTCAAGACCTTCGGCTTCGCCGGTGGGCGCGTGGACACCTGGGAACCCGACGCGGACATCTACTGGGGGCCGGAAACCAAGTGGCTGGACGACAAGCGCCACAGCGTCGACCGCAAGCTCGAGCAGCCTCTCGGCGCGACCCAGATGGGCTTGATCTACGTCAACCCGGAAGGCCCCAACGGCAAGCCGGATCCGCTCGCCGCCGCCAAGGACATCCGCACCACGTTCGGCCGCATGGGGATGAATGACGAGGAGACGGTCGCCCTGATCGCCGGCGGTCACACGCTCGGTAAGGCCCACGGCGCGACCAACCCGGAGAAGAACGTCGGTCCCGAACCCGAGCGTGCCAGCGTCGAAGAGCAAGGTCTCGGCTGGAAGAACGTTTTCGGGAAGGGCAAGGGCGCCGACACGATCACCAGCGGCCTCGAAGGCGCGTGGACGTCCACCCCGGCGAAGTGGTCCTACGGGTACTTCGACAACCTGTTGAAGTATGAGTGGAAGCTGGTGAAAGGTCCGGGCGGCGCGTGGCAGTGGACCCCCACGGACGAGAAGGCGAAGGGCACTGTGCCGGACGCACACGATCCAAAGAAATCCCACGCCCCGATGATGTTCACCACCGACCTCGCACTGAAGATGGACCCGGCCTACGCCAAGATTTCGAAGCGGTTCCACGAGAACCCGAAGGAGTTCGACGCGGCGTTCGCCAAGGCCTGGTACAAGCTGACGCACCGTGACATGGGGCCCGTCTCACGACTGCTCGGGCCGGAGATTGCCCCGCCGCAGTTGTGGCAAGACCCCGTGCCGAAGGTCGATCACAAGTTGATCGACAAGCTGGACATCGCGGCCCTCAAGAGCAAGATCCTCGAATCGGGGCTGTCCACGTCGCAATTGGTCGCGACCGCGTGGGCGTCGGCCTCGACGTACCGCGGCACCGACAAGCGTGGCGGGGCCAACGGGGCACGGATCCGGCTCACCCCGCAGAAGGACTGGAAGGTGAACCAGCCGGACGAACTCGCGAAGGTGCTGCAGATCCTCGAAAAGATCCAGACCGACTTTAACAAGGCGCAGACTGACGGGAAGAAGGTCTCGCTCGCGGACGTGATCGTACTCGGCGGCTGCACGGCGATCGAGCAGGCGGCGAAGAAGGCCGGACAGAACGTGTCGGTTCCCTTCACCCCGGGCCGCACGGACGCCTCGCAGGAACAGACGGACGTCGAGTCCTTTGCCGTCCTCGAGCCAACGTCGGACGCGTTCCGTAACTACTTCAGTCGGGATCTCACCCGTCCCGCTGAAGTGCTGCTGGTCGATCGCGCGAATCTGCTCACTCTCACCGCCCCGGAGATGACCGTCCTTGTCGGGGGTCTGCGTGTACTGAATGCCAACACCGGGACGTCCCAACTGGGTGTCTTCACCCAGCGCCCCGAAGCGCTGACCAACGACTTCTTCGTGACCCTGCTCGACATGAACACCGAGTGGAAGAAGTCTGCGATCTGCGAGCACTTCTACGATGGCCGGGATCCCAAAACGGGGAAGATCAAGTGGACCGCCAGTGCCGCCGACCTCGTGTTCGGTTCGAACTCCCAACTCCGAGCCATCGCGGAAGTCTATGCCAGCGACGACTCGAAGGAGAAGTTCGTACGTGACTTCGTGGCCGCGTGGAACAAGGTGATGAATCTCGATCGCTTTGACCTTGATCCAACTCTGCGAAGTGGAGCCAAGTCTTCGACGCCCCGGTAATGTCTGGATTCAGGTTGGAGACTCAAACCCTCTTGGGTTTGAGTCTCCTCCGCCCGAAGTCTCAGTGGCCACAAGATCGTTTCGGACTCGTCTTCTCGTCGGTTGAGAACCTGAGTCACGTGAGCCGGACGGACACCGAGGTACCGAACGGCGTTGGCGAAGGGCACCTTCCCTCCGATCTTCGGCCTGACGATTCTGTCCAACGACCTGCTCTGGTGTCCATCGCCACGGTGCTGCAACTTTCGATCACGTGGATGAAGTGGTGAGGGCCTTGTGGATCGCCTCCCGAATCCCCATCGGGCGAATCGGGAAGACCTCCAGAGCCGTCGAGTCACGGACCACGGTGGGGTTCTTCAACCCCTCGATCAAGTGCCGCCCGACCTCGAAGGCGGCGGGCGTCACCAGCGCCAGCCACAGGCTGGACAGGTACGGCGTCAGCACCGGCACCGAGATCAGCCAGCGCCGCAAGCCCCGTTGCCGGGCGTACTCTCGGATCATGCCGCCGTAGGTCGTGACATCGGGGCTACCGATCTCGAAGATGCGGCTCTCCCCCGGAGGCATGTCCTTCGCCGCCAGCAGGTAGGCCAGCACGTCGTCAACGGCGATGGGCTGGGTGGGGGTTGTGAGCCAGCGGGGGCAGAGCATCACTGGGAGCCGGTCGGTCAGCGACTTCACCAGATCAAACGACAGGCTCCCTGTCCCGATCACCAGTGACGCCCGGAACTCAACGGTCTCGACGCCGGACTCTCGCAGGATTTGGCCGACCTCGTGGCGGCTCCGCAGGTGCGGTGAGAGTTTCGGGTCGTCGTCGTCGCCCAGCCCACCGAGGTAGATGATCCGCCGCACCCCGGCCTTGGTTGCGGCCTGAGCGAAGTTCGTCGCCGCCTGCCGATCTTCCTTCTCGAAGTCCTTCGAGCCGGACATCAGGTGAACGAGGTAGTACGCCGTGTGGACGCCCCGCAACGCCTCGTCCAGCGACGAAGGGTCGAGCACGTCGCCCCGGACGACCTGCGTGGATTCCTTGACGAGTGGTCGTAGTTTCTCCGGGTTTCGGGCCAGACACCGCAGGGCCACCGGATGCTGTTCGAGCAACGGGATCAGCCGCCCGCCGACGTAGCCGGATGCGCCCGCCAGCAGAATGATGGGGACTTTCGTAGCTTCAGAGATCTTCGACTCCGGTGGCGGCATTGCCCTCACCAGACTCCCGGTTGGGAAGCGGTTTGCTTTGCGGTTACAATCATATCAGGGCTGTTTTACAGTTTCTCAAACCACGGCACAGGCTGGGCTCCGGGGCGAGGTCGAAGGTGGCGATGTTGTCAGTGCGAAAACCGTCTGTCGAGTCCGTCCGCCGTTTTCTGACGGGGCAGGCGAATCTGCCGTTCACCTACTCGGCGGTAGGGACGACCGCAACGACACCGCCCGCTGGTCACGTCGTGGATCGAACCCGCATCAAGCTGGGCGAAGGCGAGTCCGTGTTCCGTGCGGCGACAGCGGCCTTGCAACGGTGGGAGCAGTTCCGGCTGGGCTGGGTCGAGGCGTGGTCGCCGGACACGCCGATTCAGACCGGCGAGGTCGTGGCCGTGATGGGGCGGGCCGTCGGCCTGTGGTGGCTCAACTCGTGCCGGATCGTGTACGTCGTGGACGAGTCGGGGCCGATCAGCCGGTTCGGGTTCGCCTACGGAACCTTGCCCGGCCACGTCGAGAGCGGCGAGGAACGCTTCCTGATCGAGTGGGACCGAGACGAGAACAATGTGTGGTACGACATCCTTGCCTTCTCCCGACCGAACCACGTCTTGACCCGGCTCGGCTACCCGCTGGTTCGCCGCAGCCAGAAGCGATTCGGCCGGGACTCGGCGGCATCCCTGTTCCGCTCCGTGAACGGAACGGCACCGATCCCCGAAGTCTGCCAGAGTACCGGCTGAGGTTGTGGGTGGAATCAGAGGAGGAGTAAGCATGGATACGTTTGCGAACGCCAGTCCGCCGCAAGAGCAAGCGGAAATGGTTGTCGCCAAGTGCTGGGAATGCGGCCAAACGAAGTTGTGTTACGAACACATCGTTTGCTGCACCGGAACCCACTTTCACACCTGCCCCGAGTGTCGGACTGAAATGGAACGAAGGGATTTATGAACGATCTCGATCACGAACGCTACATGCGACGGGCCATTGAATTAGCAGGCGGCGTCCAAGACCTGCCGTTTGGGGCCTTGATCGTGGATCGGGACACGGGGACGATTCTCGCTGAAGGGTGGAACAAAACTGCGGTCAACCCCACGTGGCACGGCGAGATCGACGCCATCAACTCGCTGGCTTCATCCGCTGTCGGTTTCGAGGGGAAGAGCCTCGTCTTGTACACCACCGCCGAACCATGTCCGATGTGCCAAGGTGCCATCCTTTGGACCGGCATCGAAACGGTCGTCTTCGGCACGTCCATTCGTTCTCTGCAACGATTGGGCTGGCGGCAAATCGACATACTGGCGGAAGAAGTCGTGCGTCGCAGTCCGGCGTGGAAATGCACCGTGATCGGTGGCGTGCTGGAGCGGGAGTGTGACGCCCTGTTTGAAGGGGCGATGTCTCGAAGGGATCAGCCGATCTGAAGTGATGATCGGGTGGAAGCGGTTCGGGCGTGAATCGAGTGAGTGCTACGGGCCTCTGAGGGCAAGGCATTCGTAAACCAACTGAGCGAGAGGTTTTCGCATGAAATCGGCGTGCATTGTGGGCTGTTTGGCTCTGTTCATGGTGACAACGGCGATGGCCGACGACAAACCGCAAGTCCTGTTCGAGTTCACCGGGGCCGATGCCTCCAAGGAGTGGCAGACGGTCAACGACGGCGTGATGGGCGGCGTTTCCGAGGGCAAGTTCAAGATCATCGACAAGAAGACGCTGGAGTTCTTCGGCACGTTGTCGCTGGAGAACAACGGCGGCTTCGCCTCGGTGCGGACGAAGGCCAAGAAACTCGGTCTTGAGAAAGGCGATGTGCTGGTCGCCAAGGTTCGTGGCGATGGCCGGGAATACTCGATGAACCTCTACCTCGACAAGCCGTTGATGGCCTTCTCATACCGGGCCACGGTGCAAACCAAGAAGGACGAGTGGATCGAGGTGAAGTTGCCGCTGGACAAATTTGAGGCGACTTCATTTGGCCGGGTCGTCAAGGACGCCGGTGCGGTGAAGCCGGAAGAGGTCAACGCCCTCGGCTTCCTGCTCGGCGACAAGAAGGCAGGGCCGTTCAAGCTGGAAGTCGAGTGGATCAAGCTGGTGCGGGCGGCGAAGGAATAGAAGTCCTCGCCGCACGGAAACCGAAGTCGTTGTGCCGATTCGTCGGCACGTAGTTGAAGCGGTCCGAAGAGCGGACGCACGACGCAACAATGACGTACGAGCCACCCGGCAACACACGGATAAGTGTACTTTGATCACTAACTAATTTATCCTCGGGAACCTCTTTTTATTCGACCGCTTCCTTGTCTTTCACTTTCTGATGGTTATCGTATTGTTCCTGACACCACGTAATTCAGTTACCCTGCATGTCAAATAGGCCAAAATCGTTCGGCTTCCTCAAGCCCACTCGCTGAAACCGATCACCGGAGTTCTTCGTGTGCCACGCATAGTTCACCCCCTTGGACACCATTGCGTTGGGGAACTTCAAACCGGGCGCGACGGGGGATGGGGAGAATTGGTGTTCAGGGGGCGTGTGCGACCCCACACCTGTCGCCCGTGAATGCCTGCTCGGTTTTCCTGCATCGGAACCAAGCAAACGCTCTACGCCGGGAGCGTGTTCCGTTTTGCGTTCCGTTATTCGGAATAGATGTGGCCAAATCGGGCGAAACGGAACCGCCAGGGCGGGATTCGGCCCACAACGAGGTTGATCGAAACGCCTGGATTTGTTAGTGTTTCATCGCACCGAAGAAACGGTGCGGGTTTGCGCTTGATCGGTTCGGGACCAAGAGGTCGTAGGTTCAAATCCTACCGCCGCAACTTCTTTTCAGTAGCTGTAAGTCACACGGAATCAGGCACTTGCGAGAGATCGCAGGTGCCTTTTTCTTTGTACCTCGCGTTCCGGGTGGGCACAGGGTGGGCAGCACGGCACCCGCATTGGGGTCACGTCGCTGGACTCACTCCGGACAATACCCGCGAGGTGCTCCATGGCTTGGCTCGAAACCAAGGGCGAGATTTTCCGCATCCGGTTCCGCTTCGGCGGGGCCAAACACCTGTGCGCCCTTCACACGGCAGACGCGACCGAGGCCGGGGAGGCGCTGTCCCGGTTCGAGGCCAACCTGCGCCTGATCGACCGGGGGATCGTCGACGCGCCGCCCGCGAACGCCGACCTCGGCCTCTACATCCTCTCCGGCGGCAAACTCAGTCAGGCCCCGGGGGAGGTTCCCCGCCCGAAGCGTGCGACCCTGAAGGACCTGTTCGACGGGTACCTGGCCTCCTTCCCGAAGGAGTCTAAGGAGGAAAACACCTGGAAGACCGAGACGATCCACGTCGGGCACTTCCGGCGGCTGCTCGACTTGAGTCTGCCGCTCGCCGAGGTCACCCAGAAGACCGCTCAGGACTACGTCACCGCTCGCACCCGTGAGGCCGGGCTGCGGAAGAAGAAGGTGAGCCGGAACACGGTGCAGAAGGAGCTCGGGACGCTTTCGTCGATCTGGAACAACTGGGGGGTGGTTCAAGGGCTGATCGACTCCCCGCCCCCGCTCGCGAACCTGACGTATCCGAAGGGGACGAAGAAGGAGAAGTTCCAGACCCGCGCGCAGATCGAACGGGCGATCGCGCGGGGGCGGCACGCGCCGGAGGCGCAGGCCGAGTTGTGGCACAGCCTGTTCCTCACGCTGGCCGAGGTCGAGGAGTTCTTGGATCACGTCCGCGACGCCGGGCGGCCGGCGTACGTCTACCCGATGGTGGTGTTCGCGGCGCACACCGGCGCCCGCCGCAGCGAGATCCGGCGGGCGCTCGTCTCGGACTTCGACTTCGAGGCCGGGACGGTCCTGATCCGCGAGAAGAAGAAGGACCACACGGTCGAGGAGACGCACCGGGAGGTGCCGGTCTCGCCGCGCCTGGCGGTCGCGATGCGGGAGTGGTTCGGGAAGCACCCGGGCGGGCCGTACGCGGTCTGCACCCCGGTCGGCCGGGCCATCACCGACGACTACGCGACGAAGATCATGGCCGCCGCGACGCGCGGGTCGAAGTGGGCGGTGGTCCCCGGCTGGCACTGCCTGCGGCACAGTTTCATCAGCAACTGCGCGGCGCGGGGCGTGGACCAGCGGCTCATCGACGACTGGGTCGGGCATACGACTGAGGAGATGAGAAAGCGGTACCGGCACCTTGTGCCCGACTGTTATGGTTCAGTCGGAAATGGAAGAACCTGGTAGGGGCGTACATTAATCCCCAAGGGAGGTCTGTATGTCCAAGTCACATGTGTTCACGGCCGCGGAGAAGGTTGTCATCCTCAAGAAGCACCTGGTCGAGAAGGTGCCCGTTTCCG